>NZ_JBXWRV010000004.1:0-317476 GCF_059613065.1 Ruegeria sp. BHSC026
TGACCGCGGGCCGCCGGGTGGCCTTGCGCAGCGTATCCTTGCGCAGGGTGATCTGCGCCTCGCCCTTCAGGATCGGCTTGGCAGCCTCGGTCATGCGCAGCGCGCCGTGGCGTTCGGGGTCGGGGCGCACCAGGTCGTGACCCATCATCTGTCGGAAGATCGCCTGCCATTGCGGGCGCGACCAGTCCTTGCCAATGCCGTAGGTGGGCAATTCGTCATGCCGCCGCGCGCGGATCTTGTCGGTGTCGTTGCCCAAGAGGATGTCGATCAGGTGGCCCGAACCAAACCATTCCTCGGTACGCAGGATTGCCGAAAGGGCCATGCGCACTGGCGTGGTGCCGTCGAACAGCTCGGGCGGGCTGTCGCACAGGTCGCATTTGCCGCAGGGCTCGGCCTGTTCCCCGAAATAACCCAGCAGAGTCTGGCGGCGGCAGTGCAGCGCCTCGGCCAGACCCAGCAGCGCGTTCAGACGGGCATGGTCGGCGGCGCGGCGTTCAGGTGGGGCCAGACCCTCGTCGATCTGGCTGCGGCGCAGGCGGATGTCGTCGGGGCCGAACAGGGTCAGGGTCTCGGCCGGCCCGCCGTCGCGGCCGGCGCGGCCGATTTCCTGGTAATAGGCCTCGATCGATTTCGGCAGGTCCGCATGGGCGACCCAGCGGATGTCGGGCTTGTCGATGCCCATGCCAAAGGCCACGGTGGCCACCACGATCAGCCCGTCCTCGCGCGCGAAGCGGGTTTCGACGATGCGGCGGTCCTCGGCCTCCATCCCGCCGTGATAGTGGCAGGCGCTGTGTCCTTTTTCGCGCAGGGCCTGCGCCAGCACTTCGGTCTTGTTGCGGGTGCCGCAATAGACGATGCCCGACTGGCCCCGGCGGGCATCGGCGAAATCCAGGATCTGCTTGCGCGGGCTGTCCTTGGCGGCAAAGGCCAGGTGGATGTTCGGGCGGTCGAAGCCACGCAGGAACTTGCGCGGGGGCTTGCCGTCGAACAGTTTCTCGACGATTTCGTCTTGCGTTTCCGCGTCCGCCGTGGCGGTGAAGGCGGCCAGCGGCACGTCCAGCGCGCGGCGCAGCTCTCCGATCCGCAGGTAGTCGGGGCGGAAATCATGACCCCACTGGCTGACGCAATGGGCCTCGTCCACGGCGATCAGGCTGACATTGATCCGCCGCAGCATCCCCAGCGCCGAGCCCGCCGCCAGCCGTTCGGGCGCCATGTAGAGCAGCTTCAGCCGCCCGGCCTCGAGCGCCTCCCACACGGCGTCGGTTTCCTCGGGCGTGTTGCCCGAGGTCAACGCACCAGCCTCGACACCGGCCTCTTGCAGCCCGCGCACCTGGTCGCGCATCAGCGCAATCAGCGGCGAGATCACCACGGTGACCCCGTCGCGCAGCAGGGCAGGTAGCTGATAACACAGGGATTTGCCGCCCCCGGTGGGCATGATCGCCAGCACGTTCTCGCCGGCGGTCACGGCATCGACGATCTTTTCCTGCCCGGGGCGGAACTCATCGAATCCAAAGACATCTCGCAGCAGAGGCGCGGCGTCGAACATGTGCGGGGGTGCCCTGTTTCAAGATTTGACTGCTCTTGAACGGACAATCACACAGTCGGAATCGGGGAACAAGAGGTCAGTAGAAATAGACCGCGTTGTTGATGAGGATGATCCGCAGCGCATAGACCCCGATCAGCACCACCAGCGGCGTCAAGTCCAGACCGCCCATGTTGGGCAGAATGCGGCGGATCGGGCCATAGATCGGCTCGAGCAGGCGGTTCAGGCCGTACCAGATCTGGGCGACCAGCTGTTGATGCAGGTTCAGGACCTGGAAGTTGATCAGCCAGCTCATGATCACATGGGCCAGGATGATGAACCAGACGATGTCCAGGATCAGCAGCAGGATTTGGATCAGCGACAGCATGGGCACCTCGTTTTCCGTACGGGCTGAGACCTAAGTGCCCGGGCGGCAATAGGCAAGCCCGCAGTCACAGAACGCTTGCGAAATGGCCCGAAGGCCCGTCTTATGAAATCAAAAGCAGGCAAGGGGCAGAGATGGCAGAGATTTCCAAGCGCAGGCGCATCTGGGGCTGGTGGTTTTTCGACTGGGCCAGCCAGCCGTATCACACCCTGTTGGTGACCTTTGTCTTTGGCCCTTATTTCGCCGGCGTTGCGGCTGAATACTATGCAACCGCAGGGATGGATGCCGAAGCTGCCGCCGCGCAGGCGCAGACGGTCTGGGCCAACTGCCTGACGATCACCGGGCTGATCATCGCTTTCGGCGCGCCGCTGTTGGGGGCCTTGGCCGATGTCTCGGGGCGGCGCATCCCATGGATATTTGCCTTTTCCGTGATGTATGCCGTGGGGTCTGCGGCGCTGTGGTTCACGCTGCCGGACGGGTCGAACATGTGGCTGATGCTGTCGGCCTTCGGTCTGGGCTTCGTGGGGGCGGAATACGCGCTGATCTTCATCAACTCGCAATTGCCCGATCTGGGTGATGACAACGAGGTGGGCGAGATCTCGGGCTCGGGCTTTGCCTTCGGCTATTTCGGCGGGCTGATTTCCCTGGCGATCATGCTGGCGCTGTTCGTCGAGCAGCCCAACGGCAAGACGCTGATCGGGATGGAGCCGCTGTTCGGGCTGGACGCCGGCGCGCGCGAGGGCACGCGCTTTGTGGGGCCGTTCACCGCCGGGTGGTTCATCCTGTTCATGGTCCCGTATTTCCTGTGGGTTCGCGACGATCCGGCAGCCGACAAAAAGGGCAGCGTATCCGAAGCGCTGCGCCTGCTGGGAAAATCCGTGGCCGCTCTGCGGTACCGGGTCAGCCTGGCCAGCTATCTGGGGTCATCGATGTTCTACCGGGATGCGCTGAACGGGCTGTACAGTTTCGGCGGCGTCTATGCGCGGCTGGTGCTGGAGTGGGACCTGATCAAGATCGGCATCTTCGGCATCATCAGCGTGCTGGCTTCGGCGGTCTTCGCCTGGATCGGCGGCAAGCTGGACCGGAAATTCGGCCCCAAGCCGGTGATCCTGACTGCGATCTGGGTCTTGATCCTGGTTTGCACCACCATCGTGTCGATGGACCGTTCGCAGATCTTCGGCATCGCCCTGCCCCAAGGGTCGGGCCTGCCGGACATTGTGTTCTTTGGCTGCGGCATCCTGATCGGCGGGATGGGTGGCATTCTGCAATCGGCCAGCCGGTCGTTGATGGTGCGCCACACCGACCCGACCGCCCCGGTCGAGAGCTTTGGTCTTTATGGTCTGTCGGGCCGCGCCACCGCTTTTGCGGCGCCATTGATGATCGGAATTGCAACAACCGCGACCGGCAGTGCGCGGTTGGGGGTGTCTCCGATCGTCGGGTTGTTTATTCTGGGATTGTTCCTAATGCGCTGGGTCAAACCGGAAGGGGATCAGAGCAGATGATTTCATTACGTTTTTTGGTATTTTTGGCAGGAATTGCGCTAGCCGGGGCGGCCGGGGCCCAACCGCTGGCCAAGCAGTTGTTCGGGGCTCAGAAGTACAGTTCGCAACAAAAACCGGCCGCTTTCGGCAGTTATTCGCGCGGATGCGCGGCCGGATCGGTGCAACTGCCCGAGACCGGACCCACCTGGCAGGCGATGCGTCTGTCGCGCAACCGCAACTGGGGCCATCCGCAATCCATCGACTTCGTGCAGGACCTCAGCCGTTTTGCGGCAAAGCAACCGGGATGGAACGGGCTGTATATCGGGGATATCAGCCAGCCGCGGGGCGGGCCGATGACCTCGGGCCACCGCAGCCACCAGCTGGGCCTCGACATCGACATTTGGATGCTGCCCGGTGACAACATGCGCCTGTCGCGCAAGGCGCGCGAGAATATCTCGTCAATCTCCTTGCGCCGCGCGAACGGCGCTTATGTGAATGGCAACTGGACAAAACAGCACCACGCCATCCTGCGCGAGGCGGCCAAGGACAAACGCGTGGCCCGCATTTTCGTGTTTCCGGGTGCCAAGGTTCAGATGTGCAACGACGAGACCGGCAACCGCGCCTATCTGCGCAAGATTCGACCCTGGTGGGGGCATCATTATCACTTCCACGTTCGGCTGAACTGCCCGCGCGGTTCGCGCGGTTGCGTCAATCAGGATCCGCCTCCCAAGGGCGACGGCTGCGCCGAGGCCGAACAGTGGGTGCGCAACATCTTGAACCCTCCGCCGCCCGACCCCAACGCGCCACCACCGAAGAAACGGCGTGAATATGTTCTGGCGGATCTGCCCCAGCAATGCGCTGCCGTCTTGCAGTCCAACTGATCGCCAGCCTGTTTCTGGCCGGTTCCGCCTGGGCGGTCGAAGTCAAATCGGCCGAATATCTGGGCAGCTTTGCATGGCGCGCCAGCCATGACTGGTTCGGCGGTTTCTCTGCCATCCATGTCTCGGAGGATGGGCAGCAGGCCTGGGTGCTGAGCGACCGGGCCATGCTGGTATCGGCCCGCCTCGACCGGGATGGCGATCGGATCGCCGGGGTGCGCATCGTGTATCATGAACCGCTGAAGTCCAGCCGCGGGCGGGCGCTGCGCGGCGGTGTCGGCGATTCCGAGGGGCTGGCGCTGGCGCCCGACGATAGCTTCTACATCTCGTTCGAAGGTGTGCATCGCGTGGCCCACTACGCAACGCCAAAGGCCCGCGGCCGCGTTCTGCCGCGACCCGCCGAGTTCGACGAGCTGGAGCGGAACGGTTCGTTCGAAGGTCTGGCCATCGACGCGCAGGGCCGCCTGTACACGCTGCCCGAGAAAAGCCGAACGGCAAATGGCGACATCCCGGTCTATCGCTGGAACGGGCGCGCCTGGTCCACCCCCTTCGTCCTGCCGCAACGGGGCCGCTTTCTGCCGGTGGCCGCCGATTTCGGCCCGGACGGGCGGTTCTACGTGCTGGAACGCGCGGTGGCTCTGATCGGGTTCCGGTCGCGGCTGCGTCGGTGGCAGGTCGACGGTGATACACCCACGGCCGAAGAAACCCTGTTTCAGACGGCAACCGGAACTCATGACAACCTCGAGGGGCTGTCCGTCTGGCGCGACGGGCAGGGGCGGATGCGGGCCACGATGATCTCGGATGATAATTTTCTGGCGCTGCAACGCACCGAACTGGTCGGATATCTGCTGCCGGATTGACACGGGCCGATACCGGGTCTAGAAGCGCGGCTTGCCTTGGGACGGTCCCTTGGCCAAGTCGCCGCTACCTTGTCAAAACGGGCATCAGAACATGCAACGCAACTTTTTCCCCGGCATTCTTGCCATGGCCGCCATTGTCGTGGCCTCGAACATCCTGGTCCAGTTCCTGATCTTTGACGGGCTGTTGACCTGGGGTGCCTTCACCTATCCGCTGGCCTTTCTGGTCACCGACATCATGAACCGCGTCTATGGCGTGGGCCCGGCCCGCAAGGTCGTGTTTGCCGGCTTTGTCACCGGCGTGATCTGCTCGCTGATCGGCAGCCAGATCATGCTGCAGGGCGACGGTTTCACCTACGCTGCCGTGCCATTGCGCATCGCCGTGGCTTCGGGAACCGCGTTCCTGATCGCGCAGCTGACCGACGTCACCGTGTTCAACGCCATGCGCGAAGGCCGCTGGTGGCGCGCGCCGCTGGTATCCACACTGGTCGGATCGGCGCTGGATACCGCGATCTTCTTCACCATCGCCTTCTCGGCCTCGGTGACCTTCTTCGGCGCCGATGCGGATGCGGCCATCAACTGGGCGTGGGAGCCCGTGCCCTTCATGCTGTCGGGCCCCGAGGCGCCCTTGTGGGTGACGCTGGCCTTTGCAGACTGGCTGGTGAAGCTGTCGCTGGCCCTGGTCGCGCTGATCCCCTTCAAGGTGATCGTTGCGCGATTGACCGCTGCACAGCCTGCGTAAAAAAAGTGCTTTGAGAATGGCGCATCTTGTGTCACGCTTCTTTTCAACCGCAACAGATAGAAAAGGAGGTGATCCAGTGTCGAGAAAGAGATTGGAGAGAGGTGTCGGAACAACCGGGGGGACCGCCTGCTAGGGCAGCCCTTGGCGGAGCGCGCGCTCCGGCTGGTCGATTGATCTAACCGACCCGACCTCCTGAACTTTCGAAGGGCCGTCCCGCCGGGGCGGCCCTTTCTGTTTCCGGGTGGCGCCTGTAAGGTCGCGCCCATGTTGCGCATCACCGACGATATCACCCTGCACGATTGGGAAATGACCGAGAGCTTCATCCGCGCCTCGGGTCCCGGCGGGCAGAACGTGAACAAGGTCTCGACCGCGGTCGAGCTGCGCTTCGAGGCGGCGCGCTCGCCCTCGCTGCCCGATCCGGTCAAGGCGCGGCTGAAACGGCTGGCCGGGCGGCGCTGGACCAAGGATGGCGCGATCATCATCCAATGCGACGAGACCCGCAGCCAGGCCCGCAACCGCGAGATCGCCCGCGCCCGTCTGGCCGAGCTGATCGGCAAGGCGCTGGTCAAACCCAAGCGGCGGATCGCGACGAAACCCACCTATGGCTCGGTCAAGCGCCGGCTGGCGGCGAAAAAGGCCCGGTCCGACGTCAAGGCGCTGCGCGGCAAGGTGGCGGAAGATTGATCTGGCATCTTTCCCTGCCGTTGCTAGTCTGACCGCGACAGGCGGCAGGGAGGCAAGGCCATGAGGCTGGAGGGAAAAACCGCAATCGTGACCGGCGGCGCATCCGGGTTCGGGGCCGGGATCGTGCAGAAATTCCTGACCGAGGGCGCACGGGTGATGATCGCCGACATCAACGGGGATGCCGCGCGTCACATGGCGGCAACGCTGGGCCCTCTGGCCGACCACTGCCAGGTGGATGTCTCCGACGGCGACTCGGTCCAAGCGATGGCGGATGCGGCGCTGCGACTCTACGGCCATCTGGACATCCTGGTGAACAATGCCGGTGTGACCCACCTGCCGACGCCGCTGGAGGAGGTCAGCGAAGAAGATTTCGACCGCGTCTATCGTGTGAACATGAAGTCGGTCTTTCTGACTGCGCGGGCGCTGGTGCCACATATGAAATCGCGCGGGGCGGGGGCGATCCTGAACGTCGCCTCGACCGCCGGATTGTCGCCGCGCCCGAATCTGAACTGGTACAACGCCTCCAAGGGCTGGATGATCACCGCAACCAAGACCATGGCGGTCGAGCTGGCCGCCTCCGGTGTCCGCGTGAACGCGATCTGCCCGGTAGCGGGGGAAACGCCCCTGCTGAAATCCTTCATGGGCGAGGACACGCCCGAAATTCGCGCCAAGTTCCTGTCGACCATCCCGTTGGGCCGGTTCTCGACCCCGCAGGACATGGGCAACGCCGCCTGTTTCCTGTGCTCGGACGAGGCCAGCATGATCACCGGCACTGCGCTCGAGGTGGACGGGGGCCGCTGCATCTGAGCCAGTCCTTCATCTGGCCAAAAATATCCCCGTCGGAGGCAGCGCGTCTGCCCGCTTTCCCGCAGTAAAGGACAAACCCAAATGACCCCCGGACCCAGAAACCTGATCACCGACGTGCCCGGCCTGTTGGTGGGCAACGCACAGGACGCGGCCCTGAAATCAGGTGTCACCGTCCTGACCGGAGATCAGCCCCTGCGGGCCTCGGTGCATGTGATGGGGGGCGCCCCCGGCACGCGCGAGACCGATCTTCTGGCCGCCGACAAAACCGTCGATCGGGTGGATGCGATCGTGCTTTCGGGTGGCTCGGCCTTCGGGCTGGATGCCTGTTCGGGCGTGATGGACGGGCTGCATGCCCAAGGTCGTGGGTTTCAGGTAGGGTCGGCCGTGGTGCCGATCGTACCCGGTGCGATTCTGTTCGACCTTCTGAACGGCGGCGACAAGGCGTGGGGTGAAAACCCGTACCGCGCTTTGGGCCGGGCCGCATTTGACGCCGCAGCGGACACGTTCGATCTGGGCAGCGCCGGGGCCGGAACCGGCGCGCTGACGGCCATGTGCAAGGGCGGGCTGGGCTCGGCCTCGGCGATTTTGCCGGGCGGCGTGACCGTGGGTGCGCTGGTTGCGGCCAACCCGTTGGGCAGCGTCACCACCCCGGGCGACCAGCATTTTTGGGCCGCCCCGTTCGAGATCGGGGCCGAGTTCGGCGGGCTGGGGCCGGATGCGGCGTCCGGTCTGGGGGTTCCCGCGCCCAGCCGCAAGGCCCGGGCAATGGGCCATCCCCCGCCCGACAAGGCCAACACGACCATCGCCATCGTCGCCACTGATGCGGCCCTGACCAAACCGCAGTGCCAGCGCATGGCTGTGGCCGCCCATGACGGTATCGCCCGCGCCATCCTGCCCGCCCACACGCCGGGCGACGGTGACTTGGTGTTCGGCGTCAGCACGGGGCGGACCCCTTCGGCCGATGTTGATCTGGCTCTGCTGGGCCACGCCGCTGCCCTGTGCCTGACCCGCGCTATAGCGCGCGCGGTCTACCATGCGAAACCGGCGCCGGGCGACCTTCTGCCGTGCTGGTCGGACCTGCAAAACACGCCTTGAAAATAGCCCTTTCGAATGCGTCAGGTCACCGCCGCGCGTCAAATTGCGCATTGACTTCGCGCGGGTTTGATACTGGTTAAAGGGCAGCCAATTCATATCGGAGCAACGCCAATGAAACGTATCATCGCGACTGCCATCGTCGGCCTGCTGGCCGTGCCGGCCCTGGCCGAAGGCGACGCCGAAGCCGGCGCCAAGACCTTCAACAAGTGCAAGTCCTGCCACATGATCGCAACACCCGAGGGCGAGACGATCGTCAAGGGCGGCAAGACCGGGCCGAACCTGTATGGTATCGCGGGCCGTACCGCCGGCACCGAGGAAGGCTTCAAATACGGCGCCAGCCTGGTTGCGGCCGGTGAAAAAGGCCTGGTCTGGGACGAGGAAAGCTTCGTCGGCTATGTTCAGGACCCCAAGGCGTTCCTGAAAGACTACCTGGGTGAAACCTCGGCCAAGTCGAAGATGACCTTCAAGTTGAAAAAGGGTGGCGAAGACGTCTTTGCCTATCTGCAAAGCGTTTCGGCCGAATAAGCCGCACTTGCCAAAAAACCGGAACAAGTACAAAAGGCCGCAGCCCTGCGGCCTTTCGTGCGCTTGATTGAAACGTCGATCATCGCCAGATTCGTCGCGGACCAACAACGCTGCGCCCGACCCACCAGCGCATCGCGCCCAGTCGCCGATGCCGCCAGAGCGACGCAGTCACATCAGGAGAGGACAGATGGGAATCATGATCCCGGCTTGGGTTCATGGCGAGCTGACACCCGTGGACAAGCTGGAAGCCCACGAAAAGGGGCTCAAGCACAAGGCGGTCTCGGTCTTCGTCGTGCGGGGCACCGAGATTCTGATGCAGCGTCGCGCGCTGGGCAAATATCACACGCCCGGCCTGTGGGCGAATACCTGTTGCACCCATCCCGACTGGGACGAAAACTCCTCGGACTGCGCCGTGCGCCGTCTGCGTGAGGAGTTGGGCATCACCGGGCTGTATCCTGAATACCGGCACCGGCTGGAATATCATGCGGATGTCGGCAACGGGATGGTCGAGAACGAGGTCGTAGACGTGTTCCTGGCGCATGTGCGCGGGCCGCTGAAGATCGAGCCCAATCCCGACGAGGTGATGGAGATCCGCTGGATCGACTATCACGATCTGCTGGCCGAAGTGCGCCGTCATCCCGAACGGTTCACCCCGTGGCTGAAGATCTACCTGCACAACCACGCTGACACGATCTTTGGCCCCGACCTGATCATCTCGGCCAAATCCTGACGCGCCCATCTTGCAAGGGCTGACGAAGCCGCATACATCACGGCGTCATGGCCAAGCAAAAGCAGAAGACAGACCCCAATTACAAGGTGATCGCCGAAAACCGGCGGGCCCGCTTCGATTACGCGATCGAAGAGGATATCGAGTGCGGCATCGTGCTGGAAGGGTCCGAGGTCAAGTCTCTGCGCGCGGGCGGGGCGAACATCGCCGAAAGTTATGCCGCTGTCGAGGATGGCGAACTGTGGTTGATCAACAGCTACATCGCGCCCTACGAGCAGGCCAAGGCGTTCAAGCACGACGAGCGCCGCCGGCGCAAGTTGCTGGTCTCCCGCAAGGAGCTGTCGAACCTGTGGGCCGCCACCCAGCGCAAGGGCATGACGCTGGTGCCGCTGTTGCTGTATTTCAATCACAAGGGCCGGGCCAAACTGAAGATCGGCATCGCCAAGGGCAAGAAGATCCACGACAAGCGCGAAACTCAGGCCAAGCGCGATTGGTCGCGCCAGAAACAGCGTCTGCTGAAGGATCACGGCTGACCCGGGCTGCGCCGCGGGTCAGAGTGGATCAGAACGCCATGGTGGCCTGCACCGCCCGTTTCCAGCGCGCATAGGCCGCTTCGCGGTCAGCCTCGGGCAGGATCGGTTCGAACCGTTGGTCCAGCGCCCAGGTGTCGGCAAATCCGGCCTGATCGGGATAGACCCCGGCCTTCATCCCCGCCAACCAGGCCGCGCCCAGCGCCGTGGTTTCCTGCATCACCGGCCGGTCGACCGGCGCGCCCAGGATGTCCGACAGACCCTGCATCGCCCAGTCGGACGCGCTCATCCCGCCATCGACCCGCAGGATCACGTCCGCGTCGGCGCCCCAATCGCCCTGCATCGCGTGCCACAGGTCGCGGGTCTGGAAGGCGATGCTTTCCAGCGTGGCCCGTGCGATCTCGGCCCGACCCGAGTTGCGGGTCAGACCGAACATGGCGCCGCGGCAGTCGGGCTTCCAATAGGGCGCACCCAGCCCGGTGAAGGCGGGCACCAGCACGACATGCTGGTTGGGGTCGGACTGCGCGGCCAGTTCGCCGCTTTGCGGGGCCGAGTCGATGATCTGCAGCGCGTCGCGCAGCCACTGCACCGCCGCGCCCGCGATGAAGATCGAGCCTTCCAGCGCATAGGTCCGCTGACCGTCCAGCTGATAGGCGATGGTGGTCAGCAGGCGGTTTTTCGACTCCACCGTCTGCGTGCCGGTGTTCAGCAGCGCAAAACAGCCCGTGCCATAAGTGGATTTCATCATGCCCGGCTGGAAACAGGCCTGCCCGATCGTGGCGGCCTGCTGGTCACCGGCCACGCCCAGAATCGGGATCGCCCCGCCAAACAGGCTGGCCTGGCCGAAATCGGCCGCGCAGTCGTGCACCTCGGGCAGCATCGACAGCGGCACGTCCAGAAGATCGCAGATCTCGGCGCTCCAGTTGCCCTTGTGGATGTCGAACAACAGGGTGCGCGCGGCGTTGGTGGCGTCGGTGGCGTGGACGCGGCCCTCGGTCAGGCGCCAGATCAGGAAACTGTCGATGGTGCCGAACAGCAGCTCGCCCGCCTCGGCCCGGTCGCGCGCGCCGGGTACGGTGTCCAGTATCCACTTGACCTTGGTGCCCGAGAAATACGGGTCGAGCAGCAGGCCGGTTTGGGCGGTCACGTCATCCTCGCAGCCCGCGTCGCGGAACCGCCGGCAGATCTCGGCGGTGCGGCGGTCCTGCCAGACGATGGCGTTGTGGATGGCCTTGCCGGTCGTCTTGTCCCAGACCACGGTGGTTTCGCGCTGGTTGGTGATGCCGATCCCGGCGATCTGGTCGGCCGAGGCACCGACCTCGTCCATCACCTGCCGGCAGACGTTCAGGACGCTGTCCCAGATTTCCTCGGGGTCGTGCTCGACCCAGCCTTCCTGCGGGAAATACTGGGTGAATTCCTGCTGTGCGGTGCCCACGCGCTGCATCTGCGCGTCGAACAGGATCGCGCGCGAGGACGTGGTGCCTTGATCGATTGCCAGAATATAGGTCATGCCCGTGCTCCCCCTGTCGTCATTTTCAGGGGACATTAGGCGATTGGTCAGGGCCGTTCCAGACCCCAGTTTCAGGCCACCGGCACGTCGATATTGTCGATTAGGCGCACGCCCTCCAGCCAAGCGGTGGCGAACAGGCGCGCGGGGCGGGTGGCGGCGGTCAGCGGCGTAAGCGTTTCGGCGCAGCGCAGGTCGATATACTCCACTTCGGAAAAGCCTGCCGCCAGCAGCGTGTCGCGGGCCGGCCCCACCAGATCCGCGAACGCGGCGCCCTGCGCCAGTTGCCCGGCCATGTCCTGCATCACCGCATGCATCCGCGCCCCGGTCACCAGCCCCTGGTCCGACAGACGCAGGTTGCGTGAGGACATCGCCAGCCCCGAGGGCTCGCGCACGGTGGGGCAACCGATCACTTCGATCGGGATGTCCAGATCGCGGGCCATGCGGCGCACGACCATCAACTGCTGATAGTCCTTTTCGCCGAAATAGGCTCGGTCCGCCTGCGTCTGCAGGAACAGTTTCGCCACGACGGTCGCCACGCCGTCGAAATGTCCGGGGCGGAATTCGCCCTCCATCACGTCGGTGAGGCCGGCGACGGACACAGTGGTGGCGAATCCGTCGGGATAGATCTGGTCTGGGTCGGGGACATAGATCGCGTCGACCCCCAGCGGCGCCAGCTTGGCCGCGTCGTCCTGCTCGGTGCGGGGGTACTTGGCCAGATCCTCGGGATTGTTGAACTGTTTGGGGTTGACGAAGATCGTCACGATCACCCGGTCGCAATCGGCCCGCGCCGCCTGAGCCAGCGACAGGTGCCCCTGATGCAGCGCGCCCATGGTGGGCACCACGCCGATGGTCTGGCCTGCCCGGCGCCAGGCCTGGGTCATGGCGCGCAGGTCCGGCAGGGTGCGCAGGATGGGCGCGGTCATGCCTTGCCCCCCTTGGCGGGAGCCTGATCGGCAAACACATGCTCGGCGGCCGGGAAGGTGCGGGCACGCACCTCGGCGGCGTATTCGGCGATGGCGGCCTCGGCCAGCGGGCCCAGATCGGCATAGCGTTTGACGAATTTCGGCTTGAATGCGGTGAAGAAGCCCAGCATGTCATCGACCACGAGGATCTGACCGTCACAGCCCGCCGAGGCGCCGATGCCAATGGTGGGAATGGGCACCTCGGCGGTGATGCGGTCGGCAAGTCCCTGCGGAACCTTCTCGAGCACGACGGAAAACGCCCCGGCCTCGGCCACGGCGCGGGCGTCGGCCAGCACCGCCTCGGCCTGTTCGTCGCGGCCCTGCACCTTGTAGCCGCCCAGCGTGTTGATCGACTGCGGCGTCAGACCCACATGCGCCATCACCGGGATGCCGCGCTTGACGAGAAAGCGGATGGTCTCGGCCATCTCGACCCCGCCTTCCAGCTTGACCGCGCCCGCCCCGGTTTCGGCCATCAACCGGGCCGCGTTGCGGAAGGCCTGCGCGGGACCTTCCTCGTAGCTGGCAAAAGGCATGTCGATGACCATCATCGCCTTCTCCAGCCCGCGGGCGACGGCCTGGCCGTGCAGGATCATCATCTCCATCGTCACGCCAAGGGTCGAGGTCAGCCCATGCAGCACCATGCCGACGCTGTCGCCCACCAGGACGAAATCGCAATGGGCATCCATCAGCCGTGCCATCGGTGTCGTGTAAGCGGTCAGGCTGACCAGTGGCTCGCCGCCCTTTCTTGCTCGGATATCCTCAGCGTTCGGGGCTTTCTTGCGGGCTGTCGCGCTCATCTTGGGTCCTGTGGACAAGTCATGTTGCAGCGCGGCATAGCAGAGAGCGTCTCCGTTTTCAAAGACCGGTTGCGCCAACAATTCCTTGATTGACCTGAGGTTTGGGGGAACAGTGATTGCAGGCGGCCGCGAAATACCGGGCTGCGACGTAAGCATAGGGGAGGGAATTTTCATGACGAAATCAAGGTATCGCGCCTTTGCGTCCGCCTTGGCGGTGGGCGCCAGCCTGTTTGCGACCCAGGGCTGGGCGCAGTCGGACATCACCATCGCCATGCAGCTGGAGCCGCCGCATCTGGACCCGACCAGCGCCGCCGCGCAGGCCATCGACTCGGTGGTCTATGCGAACGTGTTCCAGGGTCTGACCCGCTTCATGGGGGATGGCTCGATCGTGCCGTCGCTGGCCGAAAGCTGGGACATCTCCGAGGATGGCAAGACCTACACCTTCAAGCTGCACAATGGCGTGACCTTTCACGATGGCACCACGATGGATGCCGAGGACGTGAAGTTCAGCCTCGACCGCGCCACCGCCGAGGACAGCGCCAATGCGCAGAAGGCCCTGTTCGCCGGGATCGAGTCCGTCGAGGCCGTGGACCCGCTGACCGTCAAGATCACCCTGACGGAACCGAACGGCAATTTCCTGTTCAACCTGGCGTGGGGCGACGCGGTGATCGTGGCGCCGGAAAGCATCGAGAACATCAAGACCAACCCGATCGGCACCGGCCCCTACACCTTTGCCGAATGGGTGCAGGGCGATCGCGTCGTCTTGCGGCGCAACCCCGATTACTGGGGCGAGCAGCCGGCGCTGGAAAAGGCGACCTTCAAGTTCATCTCGGACCCGACCGCCGCCTTTGCCGCCGTGATGGCCGAGGACGTGGACGTGTTCACCGGCTTCCCGGCCCCCGAAAACCTGCCGCAATTCGAGGCCGATCCGCGGTTCCAGGTGCTGGTCGGCTCGACCGAGGGCGAAACGATCCTGTCCACCAACAACAAGCGGCCGCCGTTCGACGATGTCCGCGTGCGCAAGGCACTGGCCCATGCCATCGACCGGCAGGCCATCATCGACGGCGCGATGTTCGGCTACGGCACCCCGATCGGCACCCATTTCGCGCCGCACCACCCGGCCTATGTCGACCTGACCGGCAACTCGGCTTATGACCCAGAACAGTCCAAGGCCCTGCTGGCCGAGGCAGGGTTCCCGGACGGGTTCGAGACCACCCTGCACCTGCCGCCGCCTTCCTATGCACGGCGCGGGGGCGAGATCATCGCCGCGCAGCTGGCCGAAGTCGGCATCAAGGCCGAGATCATCAACGTCGAATGGGCGCAGTGGCTGGAAAGCGCGTTTAAGGGCAAGGATTACGGCCTGACCATCGTCAGCCATACCGAGCCGATGGACATCGGCATCTATGCCCGGCCGGACTACTATTTCCAGTATGACAATCCCGAGTTCCAGAAGCTGATGGAAACGCTCAACGCCACGACAGACGAGGCCAAGCGGACCGAGTTGCTGCAGCAGGCGCAGCGGATCATCGCCGAGGATTACGTCAACGGATACCTGTTCCAGCTGGCGGCGCTGAGCGTGGCCAAGGCCGGCGTCAAGGGCCTGTGGGTCAATGCGCCGACGGCGGCGACCGACCTTGCCGCGATTTCCTGGTCCGAGTGACCGCAAAGGCAGAAGGCCCGGGTGCCCGGGCCTCCGCATTCACCCCAAAGTGGTGGTCCGCATGTATTTTCTGCGCCTTTCGCGTCTTTTGATCTTCAACTTCGCCCTGCTGCTCGCCGGGCTGTGCCATTCGCTCGGTCCGGCCAGCGCTCAGGATCTGTTGTCCGAAGGCTTTGCGACAAAGGTGGAAATCCCCGACGAACCCTTGCAGGTCGGCATCGGCATCCATATCGACCAGATCACCGGCGTCGACCAGAAAGCCGAAAACTATGGCGCCGTGGTGGTCATTCGTGGAGAATGGAAAGATCCGGCACTGGCCTTCGATCCGGAAGAAAGAGGGCGAGAGGTTCTGGTGGTCGATCCAAAGAAGCTTGCCGATTACGCGACCTCCATCGGAACGGTCATTCCCGTCTTCGTCATCCAGAACCAGCAGTCCAACCGCTGGATCCACGAATCCGTGGCCGCGGTCTATAGCGACGGCCGGGTCATCTATGTCGAGAAATCGTCCCTGACGTTGCAGGCACCCCATTTCAACTTTCTGAAATACCCGTTCGACACCCAGGAGTTCCACTTCAAGGTGGAATCGATCCTGCCGTCTGAATTCGTGTCCTTCGTGCCGCTACGCGAATTTTCGGGGCTGGGGGATCAGCTGGGAGAGGAAGAGTGGATCCTTGGCAACGACAGGATGGAGAAGAACCACGTCATCGGCGTATCGGGGCGGATCAGCGACCAGGTGGATCTGGTCTTCGAAGGCAAGCGGCACCTGACCTATTACATCATCCGGGTCTTCCTGCCGATGCTGGTTCTGATCACCGTCAGCTGGGCTTTGTTTTTTCTGGATGAATACCGCAAGCGGATCGAGATGTCCGGGGCCAACCTGCTGGTTTTCATCGCCTTCAACTGGGCGATCTCGGCCGACCTGCCCAAACTGGGGTATCTCACCTTCGTCGACTTCATCCTGCAGTGGATGTTTTTGGTCACGGGCGCGATCATTGTCTTCAACGTGGTGCTGCGAAAGATCAAGATTTCGGGGCGCGACGACCTCGCCCGCAAACTCGACAATTACGTTATCAAGTGGATCTATCCGCTGGGCTATGCCGCGATCGTGGGCTGGGCGGTTTATGCCTATCTGCTAGCATCTTAGGCGCTGGACCCAGGGCAAAACCGCGCCTAACGTGGCACTGATGCTTCGCTATGCGTTCAAACGCCTGATTTCGCTGGTTCTCAGCCTTGCGGTCGCCTCGGTGGTCATCTTCGCGGTGATCGAGGTGGCACCCGGCGATCCGGCATCCTTCATGCTGGGGGTGAACGCGCAGCCCGACACGCTGGCGGCCTTGCGCGCCGAGCTTGGCCTGGATGTGCCCAAGATCGAGCGCTATTTCACTTGGGTCGGCGGGATGCTGACCGGCGATTTCGGCACCTCCTACACCTACCGCACACCGGTTTCGACCATGATCGCGGACCGGATGTGGGTGTCTCTGCCGCTGGCGCTCTATGCGCTCACGCTGTCGACGGCCATCGCCTTTCCGGCGGGCATCTATGCGGCCTCGCGGCGCGGCCGGCCCGGGGACATCACGGTGATGGGCGCCACCCAGCTGGGCATCGCGGTGCCGAATTTCTGGTTCGCGATGATGCTGGTGCTGATCTTTGCGATCAATCTGCGCCTGTTCAACGCGGGCGGCTTTGCCGGGTGGGAAAACGGCATCTGGACCGGCCTGCATTCGCTGACCCTGCCGGCCATCGCGCTGGCACTGCCGCAGGCGGCGATCCTGGCGCGGGTGATGCGCTCGGCCCTGCTGGACATACTGGGCGAGGATTTCATGCGCACTGCCCGCGCCAAGGGCCTCAGCCGCCGTCAGGCGCTGTGGCGGCACGGGGTGCGCAACGCGCTGATCCCGGTGCTGACGATCATCGGGCTGCAGTTTTCCTTCCTGCTGGCCGGGGCGATCATCATCGAACAGGTCTTCTACCTGCCCGGTCTCGGGCGGCTGGTGTTTCAGGCGATCTCGTCGCGCGACCTGATCGTGGTCGAGTCGGTGGTCATGCTGCTTGTCTTCGCGGTCATCACCGTCAATTTCCTGGTCGATCTGGCCTATGCCGCCGTCGATCCCCGGCTGAGGAGCCGCACATGAGCCGCAACCTGATCCTCGGCGCATGCCTGTCGTCTCTGGTGGTTCTCGCAGCGCTCGTGTCCTTTGTCTGGACGCCCTATGACCACGCCGCACTGAACATTCCTGACAAGCTGCAACAACCCAACGCGCAGCACTGGTTCGGCACCGATCATTTCGGGCGCGATCTGTTCTCGATGATCATGGTGGGAGCGCGCACCTCTATCGCGGTGGCGCTGGTGGCGGTGGGCATCGGCATGGCGCTGGGCGTGCCGCTGGGCCTGACGGCGGCGGCGTGCAAGGGGTCTTGGCTGGACGAGCTGATCATGCGCGGCAACGATCTGGTCTTTGCCTTTCCCTCGCTGGTCATCGCCATCCTGATCACCGCCGTCTTCGGCGCGGGCGCGATCAACGCGATCATCGCGATCGGCATCTTCAACATCCCCGTCTTTGCCCGCATCACCCGCGGCGCGGCCCTGTCCCTGTGGGAGCGCGAGTTTATCCTGGCGGCCCGTGTCGCGGGCAAGGGCGCGGCGCGGATCTCGGCCGAGCACATCCTGCCCAACGTCGCCAACCTGTTGATCGTGCAGGGCACCATCCAGTTCTCTCTGGGTATTCTGGCCGAGGCGGGTCTGTCCTATGTCGGTCTGGGCGCGCAGCCTCCCACGCCCAGCTGGGGCCGGATGCTGGCCGACGCGCAGACAATGGTCAGTTTTGCCCCGCATTTGGCTCTGATTCCGGGGCTGGCGATCATCGTCACGGTGCTGGGGCTGAACCTGATGGGTGACGGGCTGCGCGACTGGCTCGACCCCCGCATCCGGGTGGCGCGCGCATGAGCTTGCTGGAAATCCATAACCTGTCGCTGTCGATCCACGCCGTCGGCATCCTCAAGGACGTAAGCCTGTCCGTCGATCCCGGACAGATCGTGGCCGTCACCGGCGAGAGCGGTTCGGGCAAGTCGATGACGGCGCTGGCGGTGATGCAGCTTTTGCCCAACGGGGCGCGGATATCGGGGGCGCTGCGACTGGACGGGCAGGACCTGCTGGGCCTGCCCGAGGCCGAGATGTGCGCCCTGCGCGGGGCGGCGATCGGCATGGTGTTCCAGGAGCCGATGACGGCGCTCAACCCGGTCCAGACCATCGGGGCGCAGGTGATGGAGACCATCCTGATCCACAAGGCGATGCCGCCCGATCAGGCCGAGGCCCGTGCTCGCGAGGTTTTGACCCGCGTCGGCCTGCCGCCCGAGAGGTTCCCGCTGGACCGCTACCCGCACGAGTTGTCGGGCGGGCAGCGACAGCGGGTGGTGATCGCCATGGCCATCGCGCTGCGCCCCCGGCTGCTGATCGCGGACGAGCCGACGACGGCGCTGGACGTGACCACGCAGGCGCAGATCCTCGATCTGCTCAAGGGTCTGGTCACGGAATACGGCATGGGCCTGTTGATGATCACCCATGATCTGGCGGTGGTGGCGGACATGGCCGACCGGATCGTGGTGATGCGCAACGGCGAAGTGGTCGAGGCCGGGCCTACGGGTCAGCTGCTGACCAACATGCAGCATCCCTACACGCGGATGCTGTTCGACGCCTCGAACCACCAAGTCGAACTGCCCGCCCCGGCGGCCCCGGCGCCTCTGCTTTCGGTCTCGGAGGTGGTGCGCGACTATCGCCTGCCGCGTGTGCGGCTGTTCGAAAAGCCCGGCCATCATCGCGCCGTGGACAATGTGAGTTTCACGCTGAATAGGGGCGAACGCCTTGGGCTTGTGGGCGAGTCCGGTTGCGGAAAATCGACTCTAACGCGGGCCATTTTAGGGCTCGAGGAGGTGCAGGGCGGGCAAATTCTGCTGGACGGCCAGCCGGTGTTCACCGGGCACAAACCCAACCTGGCCGTGCGCCGCAAGATGCAGGTGGTGTTCCAGGACCCGTTCGGCAGCTTCAACCCCCGGCACCGGGTTGCCCGCCTGATCACCGAACCTTTTCACCTGCTGGAAACCCCGCCCACCGGGTCGGAACGGCAGGATCGCATCGCCGAGATGCTGACCGCCGTGGGCCTGTCGCCCGACGATGCGTGGAAATACATCCACGAATTCTCGGGCGGGCAGCGCCAGCGCATCGCCATCGCCCGCGCGCTGATTATCCGGCCCGAGCTGATCTTGTTCGACGAGGCCGTCTCGGCGCTGGATGTCTCGGTCCGGGCACGGATCCTCGACCTGCTGGCCGAGCTGTGTGCGACCTATGACCTGACCTACCTGTTCATCAGCCATGACCTGAGCGTGGTGCGCACCATTACCGACCGGGTGATGGTGATGCAGTCGGGTCGGATCGTCGAGCAGGGTGAGACCGAGCGCGTGTTCTCGGACCCGCAGCACCCCTATACGCAAACCCTGATCCAAGCCGTGCCGAAATTGCCCGATCTCGGGCAAGGCGCAGCATGAAACCTCTTTGTTAGAGCCTGTTTTGGAGGCAGATATGCAAAATCCCATCTGGTTTGATTCTACCTTGTGCCTGATCGGCGGCTATTGGGTCGCGAGCGATGACACGCTTGATCTGACCAACCCGTCCGACGGCACGCCGCTCGGCCGAATTGCGCGCGGTGGGGCGCCGCAGATCGATGCCGCCGTGCAGGCCGCGCAGGCCGCGCTGGACGGCGACTGGGGCCGGATGACCGCGCTGGAGCGGGGCCGCATCCTGACCCGTCTTGGACAGTTGGTGCAGGACAGGATCGAGGAGCTTGCGCTGCTCGAAGCGTTGGATGTTGGAAAACCGCTGACCCAGGCGCGCGCCGACGCTCTGGCGCTGGCGCGCTATTGCGAGTTCTACGGCGGTGCGGCGGACAAGGTGATGGGCGAGACCATCCCCTATCTCGACGGCTACACCGTCTATACCCTGCGTGAGCCGCACGGGGTGACCGGCCATATCGTGCCTTGGAACTACCCGATGCAAATCATCGGCCGCTCGGTCGGGGCGGCGCTGGCCATGGGCAATGCCTGCGTTCTGAAACCGGCGGAAGAGGCCTGTCTTACCGCGCTGGCCTTTGCCCATCTGGCAACCGAGGCCGGGCTGCCGCCCGGGGCGTTGAACGTGGTTCCCGGCATCGGGGCCGAGGCGGGCGCGGCCCTGTCGGCGCATCCGGGTGTGCATCATATCTCGTTCACCGGATCCGTGGCGACGGGCGCGCTGGTGCAGCAGGCGGCCGGACGCAATGTGGTGCCGGTGACGCTGGAACTGGGCGGGAAATCTCCGCAACTGGTGTTCGATGATGCCGATCTGGAGGCCGCGTTGCCGTTTCTGGTGAATGCGGGCATCCAGAACGCGGGTCAGACCTGCTCGGCCGGGTCGCGTGTTTTGGTTCAGCGCGGCGTCTATGCCGAGGTCAAGGCGCGCATGGCCGCCGCCTATGCCGACCTGACCGTCGGCCCCGCGACCGAGGATCTGTGCGTCGGGCCGCTGATTTCGGATCGGCAGAAGCAGATCGTGACCGGCTTTCTGGCGCAGGGGGGCGATCTTGAGATCGCCGCACAGGGCCGGATCGTGGATCACGCGCCGCCGGGCGGGGCCTATGTGCGCCCAACGCTGTTTGGTGACGTGCGGCCCGATCATCCGCTGGCGCAGCAGGAAATCTTTGGCCCGGTGCAGGTTCTGATCCCTTTCGACACCGAGGAACAGGCCATTCGAATCGCCAACGGCACCGACTATGGGCTGGTGGCCGGGGTCTGGACGCGGGATGGCGCGCGGCAGATGCGGCTGGCCAAACGGCTGCGCGCGGGGCAGGTGTTCATCAACAATTACGGCGCGGGCGGCGGGGTCGAGCTGCCGTTCGGCGGGGTCGGAAAATCGGGCCATGGCCGCGAAAAGGGGTTCGAGGCGCTGTACGGTTTTTCCCAGCTGAAAACCGTAGCCGCCCATCACGGCTGAGCCGGGCTAGACGATCACTTCGATCGCCTCTTGTTCGCCCACGCCAAAGACGCGCTTGTAACGCTCGATTTCGTCTTTCGGCCCCATCGCCTTTTCGGGGTTGTCGGACAGTTTCACCGTCGGCCGCCCATTGGCCGAGACTGCCTTGCACACCAGCGAGAACGGCGCCAGCGCATCCCCCGGCACCAGACCGCGGAAATCGTTGGTCAGCAAGGTGCCCCACCCGAACGAGACCTTCACCCGACCCGCGAATTGGCCCTGCAATTCGCGGATCTTGTCCACATCGAGCCCGTCCGAGAAAATGATCCGCTTCTGGCTTGGATCCTCGCCGCGCGATTTCCACCAGTTTATGGCGATCTCGGCGCCTCTGGCCGGATCGCCGCTGTCAATGCGGATGCCGGTCCAGCCGGCCAGCCAGTCGGGTGCGCGGTCCAGAAACCCCTTGGTGCCATAGGTGTCGGGCAGGATGATCCGCAGGTTGCCGTCATGTTCGTCATGCCAGTCGCTCAGCACGTCATAGGGCGCGCGGGCCAGTTCTTCGTCGGTTTCGGCCAGCGCCGAATAGACCATCGGCAGTTCATGCGCATTGGTGCCGATCGCCTCGACCTCGCGCCGCATGGCGATCAGGCAGTTCGACGTTCCCGTGAAAGCCGGGCCCAGCCCCTCGATCATCGCCTGCACGCACCAGTCCTGCCACAGGAAGGAATGCCGCCGTCGGGTGCCGAAATCGGCGATGCTGAGGCCTTCGATCGCGCGCAGTTTTTCGATCTTTTCCCAGACGCGGGTCATGGCGCGGGCATAAAGAACCTGCAACTCGAACCGGCGCATGTCGTTCAGCACCGCGCGTGAGCGGAGCTCCATCAGCACCGCCAGGGCCGGAATCTCCCACAGCATGACCTCGTGCCATTTGCCCTCGAAGGTCAGCTCGTACTGATCGCCGCGGCGTTCGAGGTGATAGGGCGGCAGGCGCAGATTCTCGAACCATTCCATGAAATCGGGGCGGAACATCTGGCGCTTGCCGTAGAAGGTGTTGCCCCGCAGCCAAGTGCTTTCACCCCGGCTGAGGCTGAGCGAGCGGATATGATCGAGCTGTTCGCGCAGCTCGCCCTCGTCGATCAGCTTGGCCAGCGGAACGTGATTCGACCGGTTGATCAGAGAAAACACGACCGTCGTTTGGGGCTTGTTGCGAAACACTGACTGGCACATCAGCAGTTTGTAGAAATCCGTGTCGATCAATGACCGCACGATCGGGTCGATCTTCCATTTGTGATTGTAGACACGGGTCGCGATGTCGACCATGGGGAGCTCCTGCCATTTCCGTTGTTAGATCAATCGGTGCGGTGATTGGCAAGAGTCCCGGATCTGTTAACAATGCCAAGGACAGGTCACAATCCGGGCATAAAGTCCGATCCTTTCGCGATCTAGTGAGGGGGGTGGGATGGGACCAGAAGTTTGTAAGTGGTGAATGAGTCTGACGTACGATTTTGATATTGTAACGATTGCTGAAGAATCCGAGACGGAAAACCCTGAGGCCGGTGCCCAGGTGGCGGGGCGGCATGTCTATGCCGTGTTTCGCGATATCCGCACGGCGGATGCGCTGCGCCGGGCCTCGCCCAGAATCCGCAGGATTTTCGTGGATGCCGGTTTCAGTCTGGAATCCAGACGGACCGGGCTCGAGCGCGATCTGTACCCGGCAGAAGATGCCGAGGCGCGCGCGCTCATCCTGCGCCGGTTGTTCGACAACATTCGGAACCGGGGCGTTCAGGGCCAGTATTGCGGCACGTTCGACATCCTGGCGTTTCTGCAACATGTACGTCGTGCGCAGCCGCTGCCCCGCAGGCCGGTCCAAGAGAGACCAAAGCCGGCCCGGGCCGGTGCCGACGCGAAGAAGACCGCCCGCCGCTCGATCGTGGGCCGGGTCGGGTTCGCGCTGGGGCTGGCAGTCATCCTTTTCGTCGTGCTGAAATATCTGGCGGCCACCGGGGCGACGCCCTGATCAGAGCAGCGCCACACCTGCCGTTTGCATGGCTTGCTCGGCCGTAGCCAGCGACCCGTCTAGGTCGATCGCCCGGCAGGCGTCGGTTCTGACGGTCACGTCAAAGCCCAGCCGGGCCGCATCCACCGCCGAATAATGCACGCAGAAATCGGTCGCCAGGCCCACCAGCGTCAACCGGTCTATCCCACGCGTGCGCAGATAGCCTTCCAGCCCGGTGGGTGTGGTCCGGTCGTTTTCGAAGAAGGCCGAATAGCTGTCGATCGCGCTCCGGAAGCCCTTTCGCAGGATCAGGTCGGCATCGGTGCGCAGGTCGGGGTGGAATTCGGCGCCGAGTGTGCCCTGCACGCAATGGTCGGGCCACAGGACCTGTGGGCCATAGGGCATTTCGACCAGATCATAAGGTGCCTTGCCCAGATGGGATGACGCGAACGAGGAATGACCTGCCGGGTGCCAGTCTTGCGTCAGGATCACCGCGTCGAAATCTGGCATCATGGCATTGATCGGGGCAACGATCTCATCCCCGTTGGGAACCGCCAGCGCGCCGCCGGGGCAGAAATCGTTCTGGACATCGATCACGATCAGGGCATGGGTCATGGCAGCCTCCTTTGCGTGTGCTATCGGTAGGGGGGCGGGCGGTGGTCGTCAATGCGGTCTCTTGCGTTGCGGGGGGCCGCGCATTAGATCGCGGCCATGTACACGATCGCCGCACTGTATCACTTCACCCGTTTTGCCGACCCGGACGCCCTGCGCGCGCCGCTGTTGGAGCTGTGCCGCGCGCAGTCGGTCAAGGGCACGCTGCTTCTGGCGCATGAAGGCATCAACGGCACCATCGCCGGCCCCCGCGCCGGGATCGACGCGGTGCTGGCGCATATCCGGGCGCTGCCGGGCTGTGCCAACCTGGAATGGAAAGAGGCCACCGCCAGCCAGCCGCCGTTTGGCAAGATGAAGGTGCGCCTGAAGAAAGAGATCGTGACCATGGGCCAGCCGGATGTCGATCCGCGCGCCCGCACCGGCCATTATGTCGAGCCGCAGGACTGGAACGATCTGATCCGCTCGGATGATGTGGTGGTTATCGACACGCGCAACGACTATGAGGTGTCGATCGGCACATTCGAAGGCGCAATCGACCCTAAAACGGACAGTTTCCGCGATTTTCCCGCTTGGTGGGAGCAGAACAAGCATAGGTTCCACAACAAGCGCGTCGCCATGTTCTGCACCGGCGGCATTCGCTGCGAGAAATCCACCAACTATCTGCTTGGGCAGGGGGTCGAGGATGTCTACCACCTGAAGGGCGGCATCCTGCGCTATCTCGAGGAGGTCCCGCCCGAAGACAGCACCTGGAAGGGTGAATGCTTCGTGTTCGACAACCGCGTGTCGGTGGGGCACGGGCTGGTCGAGGGGCCGCACCAGCTGTGTCATGGCTGCCGCCGCCCGATCCTGCCCCAGGACATGGAGCGCCCTGAATACGAGCATGGCGTGTCTTGCCACCAATGCATCCACGAGACGTCCGAGGCCGACAAGGCGCGGTTCCGCGAACGGCAGAAACAGATCGCGCTGGCGCGGGCGCGAGGCGAAGAGCATCTGGGCGGTCAATAGAGAACCGCGAAAGCGCTTGTGATGGCGGACGCTTCGGTGAAGGATGACCGAAGCCGAACCGCCGAGGATGACAGATGCCCGCCGACCCAACCACCTTCGAGGACTGGAAGCCCACATTGCTGGCCGCGCTGGGGCTGATTCTTGTCAGCACGATGGCCTGGTATCTGCTGTCGCATCTGAACGAGGCGACCGCGGGCACCACGATCGGGACCGCCACGACGATCGGGCTGGCGTTTTTGCTGGTGTGGCAGACCTGGTACTACATGACTCGGGTCCGCAACCCCAAGCGGCAGCTGCTGCTGATGGGGATCTCGTTCATTCAGGCGGTGCCGTTCCTGTTTGCAGCCGTCTATGGGTCATATGGGTATCACGACCTGTGTGTCGAGGGCGCGCGCCGCCCCAGCGATGTGCTGTATTTCTCGTATGTCACCTTCACTACGGTCGGGTTCGGCGACCTGCGGCCCATCGGCGTCTGCCGGGCCCTGGCCGTGGCCGAGGCCATCACCGGATATATCCTGCTGGGCCTGTTCGTGGCCGCCGCCGT
The DNA here is from genome assembly GCF_059613065.1 of Ruegeria sp. BHSC026. NCBI lineage: Bacteria > Pseudomonadati > Pseudomonadota > Alphaproteobacteria > Rhodobacterales > Roseobacteraceae > Ruegeria > Ruegeria sp. BHSC026. The sequence goes on from NZ_JBXWRV010000004.1 coordinate 25,318, forward strand.
GGGCCTGTACGGCAGCACCCATCGCGCCCGGCGAAACCACTGACGCTTACTTGTTGCGGTCGATCCACTGTGACATGGCACGTTTGTCGCGAAAGCACTCATCCGGGATCGGGCGGCGCTTGCTGCGCGAAATACGTTCGGCAAATACCACCTGCTTGCCGGTGGGATAGTTTGCAAAGGGCGACGTGTCCCTTGGTTTGTGTGCTGAAATCCAATCGGACATTGACCGTCGGTCACGCTGCGCTTCGACGGGAATCTCCAGCGCGGCCTGATGGGCGATCGCGCGGGCATAGCGCATCTGCCGATCCGTGACCGGCATTAGGTGATAGTCGTTTGTGGGCTCCATCCGGGCCGTAATCTGCCGGGATCGTTGCATCGTGCAATCCTCCGATCATATGGAACATAAATAGAACATTAACAAAATTTTTCAAGTTTCCTTGCGGATTCAGCGGCGGAAACTGGCCGATGCCAGTGTTTTATTGACTGACCAATCAACAACCCTTAACTGCGGTTGGAACCCATTTGCCGCTGGCCTGACCGGCGGCCCCGCAAGAAAAGGATCCGCCATGAAATTTCAGCCCACGGCCAGCCATTTCATCGATGGCGAATATGTCGAAGACACCGCAGGCACCCCGATCGACGTGATCTATCCGGCTACGGGCGAGGTCATCGCCCGCCTGCATTCGGCGACGCCGCAGATCATTGAACAGGCTCTAAACAGTGCAAAACGCGCTCAAAAGACCTGGGCGGCGATGACCGGGACCGAGCGCGGCCGCATCCTGCGCCGCGCCGCCGACATCATGCGCGAGCGCAACCGCGAGTTGTCGATCCTCGAAACCCATGACACCGGCAAGCCGTTGCAGGAAACGCTGGTGGCCGATGCGACCTCGGGCGCGGACGCGCTGGAATATTTCGGCGGACTGGCCGGGTCGCTGACCGGCGAGCATATCCCGCTGGGCAGCGGTGATTTCGTCTATACCATCCGCGAGGCGCTGGGCGTCTGCGTCGGCATCGGCGCGTGGAACTACCCCACCCAGATCGCCTGCTGGAAGGGTGCCCCGGCGCTGGCATGTGGCAATGCGATGGTGTTCAAACCCTCGGAAACCACGCCCCTGTCAGCGCTGAAAGTGGCCGAGATCCTGATCGAGGCCGGCGCGCCCAAGGGCATCTACAACGTGGTTCAGGGCTATGGCGATGTGGGCGCCGCGCTGGTCACCGACCCGCGCGTGGCCAAGGTGTCGCTGACCGGATCGGTGCCCACGGGCCGCAAGGTCTATGCCGCCGCCGCCGAGGGCATGAAACACGTCACGATGGAACTGGGCGGCAAGTCGCCCCTGATCGTGTTCGACGACGCCGATATCGAAAACGCCGTCTCGGGTGCGATCCTGGGCAATTTCTATTCCTCGGGCCAGGTCTGTTCCAACGGCACCCGGGTCTTCGTTCAGAAAGGCATCAAAGAGGCCTTTCTGACCCGACTGACCGAACGTCTGGCCAAGGTGAAGATCGGCGACCCGATGGATGAGGCCGTGAATTTCGGCCCGATGGTCAGCGAGAACCAGATGAACATCGTTCTGGGCTATATCGAGAAGGGCAAGGCCGAGGGCGCACGGCTGGTCCATGGCGGCGCGCGGCTGGATCGCCCGGGCTTCTACCTTCAGCCAACGGTCTTTGCCGACGTGACCGACGACATGACCATCGCCCGCGAGGAAATCTTCGGCCCCGTCATGTCGGTGCTGGATTTCGAAACCGAAGACGAGGTGATGGCCCGCGCCAACGCCACCGAGTTCGGCCTGGCCGCCGGCGTGTTCACCAACGACCTGACCCGCGCCCATCGCGTGGTGGCCGGTTTCGAGGCAGGCACCTGCTACATCAACACCTACAACCTGGCCCCGGTCGAGGCGCCGTTCGGTGGGTCGAAAATGTCGGGCGTCGGGCGCGAGAACTCGAAGCTGGCGATCAACCACTATTCGGAAATGAAAACCGTCTATGTTTCGATGAACGACGTCGAGGCGCCTTACTAGACGATCCCAAACCGGGATTCCGTCCAACTTGCCCTGTTCCCGACATTTGGGGTCGGGAACAGAGCATACGGTGTCCGCACACTGTGGCTGACTTCTGAAGCAGAGGGGTGACGCGCCCCCGCCAGTCAGGAGAGAAGCCCAATGAGAACCCATGCACAGGCCGTCGTGATCGGAGGGGGCCTTGTCGGTTGTTCGATCCTCTACCATCTTGCCAAGCTGGGCTGGACCGACGTGATCCTGCTGGAGCGGGACGAGCTGACCAGCGGTTCAACGTGGCACGCGGCGGCCAACATCCACGGGCTGCACGACAACAACAACGTCACCCGCATCCAGCACTACACGATGAACCTGTACAAGCAGCTGGAAAAGGAAACCGGGCAGGGCTGCGGCGTGTTCCAGCCGGGATCGCTGTATCTGGCCCAGACCGAAGCGCGCGAGCACCAACTGCGTTTGCAAGAGGCCAAGGCGCGGTTTTACGGCCTGAACTTCTATGAAATCAGCCGCGAACAGGCGATGGAGCTGCACCCACTGGCGCAGTTCGACGACATCCGTTGCATCATGTACGAACCCGACGGCGGCAACGTGGACCCCTCGGGCGTAACCCATGCCTATGCCGCCGGAGCGCGCGCGCTGGGGGCCGAGATTCAGCGGTTTTGCCCTGTAATAGGGACTGAACAGCAGCCTGACGGCTCGTGGATCGTGCGCACGGAAAAGGGCGACATCCACACGCAATGGGTGGTCAACGCAGCCGGGTTGTGGGGGCGCGAAGTGGCCGCGCTGGCCGGGCTGGAGCTGCCGCTGCAACCGACCGAACACCAGTATTTCGTGACCGAAGCGATTGACCAGGTGGCAGCTCTCGGCCGCCGGCTGCCCTCGATCGCCGACCGCGACGGCGAATATTACTTCCGGCAGGAAGGCAACGGGTTGCTGATCGGCGCCTATGAGAAAGACATGCGTTTCTGGGCCGAGGACGGCACGCCGCTGGATTTCGCCCATGACCTGTTTCCCGACGATTTGGACCGGATCATGGAGAACGTGATCCGCGCGACCGAGCGTGTGCCGGTGGCCGCGACCGCAGGCGTGAAACGGGTGATCAACGGCCCGATGATCTGGTCGCCGGATTCCAACGCCATCTGGGGGCCGGTGCCCGAGCTGCGCAACTATTTCTGCTGCACCGGTATTATCCCCGGATTCTCGCAATCGGGCGGGCTGGGGCTGTTGGCCGCGCAATGGATGATCGAGGGCGAGCCGCAATACGACATGTTCGCCTGGGATCTGGCGCGGTTCGGCGACTGGGCCGACAAGAACTTCACCAAGGCGCGGGTCGCGGACCAATATTCCCACCGCTTTGCCATCCATTTCCCGAACGAGGAACGCAGCGCCGGCCGCCCCGCTCGTGTGCGCCCTGCCTACGAGATGCAGAAGCAGATGGGCGCGGTCTTCGGCCTGAATTGCGGCTGGGAACACCCGCTGTGGTTTGCCGATCAGCCTGGAACAATCGAGACCACCGGCTTCACCCGCCAGAATTGGTTCGAACCGGTGGGCCAGGAGGCCCGGTTGCTGCGCGAGAGCGTGGGCGTGATCGACATCTCGAACTTTGCCAACTACGTCATCAAGGGGCCGGGCGCGCATGACTGGCTCGACCGGCTGGTGGCCAACCGAGTTCCGACCGAGGTGGGACGTTCGTGCCTGACCCCGCTGATCTCGGTGCGCGGAGGCGTGGCGGGGGATTTCACCATCACCAAGACCGCCGAGGACGAATATATGATGATCGGCTCGGGCATGGCCGAACGCTATCACCAGCGGTTCTTCAACATGGTGGACCTGCCCGAAGGCACCACCTTCGAAGTCGCCACCAACCGCATCGCAGGCGTCAACGTCGCTGGCCCGAAATCGCGCGAGGCCTTGCAACGGCTGACCAACGCCGACCTGTCGAACGCGGCGTTCCGCTTCATGCGCTCGGCCACGATCGAGGTTGCCGGGGTCACCTGTCTGGCCATCCGTGTCAGCTTCACCGGCGATCTGGGGTGGGAGCTGCACTGCGCCGAAAGTGACCAGATCAGACTCTATACAGCGCTTCTGGATGCTGTCCGCGCCTGCGGTGGTGGGCCGGTCGGCAGCCGGGCTCTGGGCGCATTGCGGATCGAAAAGGGTTATGGCTCGTGGGGTCGTGAGTATTCTCAGGAGTACTGGCCGCACGAGGTCGGTCTGGATGGGTTGATCAAGCCAGACAAGGATTTCCTGCACAAGGAGGCCTGGCTGGCGATCAAGGACAATCCCGCGCGCGAGGTGCTGTCGATTTTCGAGGTCAATGTCACCCACGATGCCGATGCCAGCGGGGGCGAGCCGATCTTTACCCCAGATGGTACGCCCGTCGGGCGCGTCACCTCGGGTGCCTATGGCTACACAGTCGGCAAGTCGCTGGCCATCGGATACGCCAACCCTGATGTCGCCCAGCCGGGTGACGAGGTGCATGTCTTCATCCTGGGTAAGCCGCACAGGGCACGGATCTTGCATGCGCCTCCGTTCGACCCCAAGGGCTTGCGATTGCGTGACCAAAAACCGGTGATGGAGGGCGCCAAGTGACCGAAACCTTCGCCCGCGTTGCCGAGTTTGTTCTAAACCGCCCGGCGGACCAGATGCCCGACAGCGCGCGCGAAGCGGCGGCCCTGATGCTGCTGGATACTTTGGGCATCGTGGTCGCCTCGACCCCGATGGAGGCAGGCGTGATCGCCCGCGACACTGCGGCATTGCTGTACGGAACGACCGATCATGCGTTCTCGGCGCGGATGCTGTGCGATGGGCGCCGGGTCAGTCTGGCGGGCGCAGCTTACGCGGCCGCCACGCAGACTGACAATCTCGACGGGCACGACGGCTACAACCCGACCAAGGGGCATATCGGTGTCGTGGCAATACCCGCGCTGTGCGCATTGGCCGAGCACTGCCCTGACCTGTCCGGACCCGATGCCTTGGCGGCCGTCATCACCGGCTACGAAATCGCGGGCCGCGCGGGTATCACGTTGCACGCCACCGTCAGTGACTATCACACCTCGGGGGCGTGGAACGCACTGGGCGTCGCGGCGATGGCGGCCCGCTTGCGGGGCCATTCATCCGACCAGTTGCGCCAAGGCCTTGGCATTGCCGAATATCACGGCCCCCGCAGCCAGATGATGCGCGAGATCGCCAACCCAACCATGCTGCATGACGGCTCGGGCTGGGGCGCGCTGGTGGGAATGTCGGCGGCAATTCTGGCCGAGCGCGGCTTTACCGGCGCCCCTGCCATCACCATCGAGGAGGACCGCGCCGCACCCTATTGGCAGGACCTCGGCACGTTTTGGCAGATGGAACATCAATATGTGAAACCCTATCCGATCTGCCGCTGGGCCCATGCCGCCATAGACGGGCTGCGCACGGTGATGCACACACACGGTCTGACCCATGACCGGATCGCCCATGTTGATATCAATACCTTTCATGAGGCATGCCAGCTGTTTTCCGGCGTGCCGCAGACGACGTCTCAGGCTCAGTACTCGCTGCCCTTCGCCGTTGCGGTGCAAGCGGTGCACGGCCGGATCGGAGTGGAACACTTGATGGGGTCGGGGCTAGCTGACACGGACGTGGTCGGGTTCATGTCACGAATTTCGGTTCGAACATGCGATCGGCACTCGGCCCGGTTTCCAGCCGGACGCTGGGCGGACGTCTCGGTCACGACACGCGACGGCCGGTTGTTGCACTCGGGGGACACGCATGCCCGGGGTGGCCCCGAAGCGCCGATGTCGCGCCAGGATGTCATTGGCAAATTCCGGGAATTCGCGACGCCGCAGATCGGGGGCGATGCCAAGACGCTGGCCGAGGCTGTTCTCGACCTGGTCGACCCCGATGCGCGGTTCGACCGAGTTGCCAGCTTTCTCTACCCGGGCCTTGACCGGTAACGCTCGCCCCGCCCGATGTCAGGTGTCGGGCAGCAGGGGATAGTCGGCAAGCCGATCATACCGCGATCCCTGCGGAGTCAGGGTCGAGGAGAAAAGCGCGAACCGGTCTACCGGCATGTCTGGCGCATCCGGCAAGAACCCGGAAAAACCCTTGAGCAGAGCCGGATTCGCGCCGCGCTGGATGGTGATGTGCGGCCGAAATCTGCGCCGCGGTACGTCGATGCCCGCCCTTCGCGCCAGTTGCAGAGTTTTCGTCTGCAATTCCTGCAAGGACGGGTTTTTCGCAACGGCCAAGTGTATGGTGTTTCCAAACATTCCCAAACCGTCGAACCGGATGCAAAAGGCAGGGTGCTGAACGCGCTCCAATTCGACATGCAGAACGGAAAGTTGTTCTTCCGGCGTGTCCCCCAGAAAAACCAGTGTGACATGCAGATTCTCCGCCACAACCGGGCGACCTCCGGAAAAGCCGGATTGTAGGGCGCGGCAGTACCGCACCAGGTCCGGCGTTGCGGGAATGGCCAGAAAACTGCGCATTTCGTCCAGACCTGACAGGCCGGTTCGGGGCCTGTCTCATGGGTTTGTATTTCGGTCAGCCCATCTTGAGCTGGCGGACGAACTTTGCAAGCCTCGGCGCGACGCCCATGGTCGGTTCAAGGTCGTCATTCTGCGTCCGTTTCGACAAGAGCCAGCAGATCTCGGATTTTTTCGCGCGTTCCGGTGCTGGTCTCCAACAGTTCCCGCGCGTCCTTCAAGGGCGATTCCGGTGACCGTTCCGCCGCGTTATCCAGTTCAGCGCTCAAGGCCATCAACCGGCCCACTCGACCGTCCGAAAGGTCGATCTGCGCCCTTGGCGAACCCGCAAACCACGACAGCCGGGCGGCCTCGACATCCTCTCCCAACTCGGTCAGGATCCCTGCGGCTTCCTCAAATTCGCCCAGCTCGGTCAGTGCCGCGGCCCGCAGACGCTGGGTCCGCTCGGATCGGTCGTCTGCCAGTTCTTCCAGCGCCTGTCGCGGCTGGCCTTCCATCATAGCGACGCGGGCGCGCAGCCATGCTCGGTCGCGCTGGCGGGTCCGGTCTTGCCCTTTGTCGACCAGCCGCCGGACTTGCGAGGAAAAACCCAGATCGGCATATCGCTCGGCCAGGGCCAGGGCGGTGTCGGTGCTGAGGCGTTGAACCAGCGACGGATCCATCGCGAAGGTCATGCGGACGAAAGTACCGTCATCCGCCCGTTCTGCCATCAACTGCAGGATACGGTTCTGAGTGCCATCCCAATCGGCGTCCCCCACATGAGCCGTGGAAAGCCGGAATGCCGGTTCAAACTCGTTGAACAGGCTCAGCGCTACGGCATGGCTGCGAGCCATGACGGGCCCGAGTTCCGAGTTCTTCAGTTCAACGGCATAGGCCCCGGCAAGGTCCAGCTGTCTTTGGGTGATCGCGCCACGGTCGGCCCATTGCTGCTCGATCAGCCTTGCCAGAGCCAACGGAGCTTCGACCCGCGCCTTGGGATCCTCGATCACCCTGCTCAGCAACGTTCTGCTGCTTTGCGCGTCTTCCGCGGCTGAGGCGACTTGGGCCTTTGCCAAGTTGGTTTCGGCGCTGACTTCTGGCTCGATGCGCTCCACCGAGCGCAGAATCCTGCGGGCAGCCTCCTGTTCTTCGGCCTTCGTGAAGACCTGCGCCAATCTGGGACCAAGATGGCGCCGCAGATGTTCGGGCAACCGTTGGAACGATTGCTCGACTGTTTCCGGCCGAGCCTCGGGCTGCAACTCTCCTTGGGCGAGCGCGGCCCAAAGCGCTATTGCACCGTCACAACGTTGCAACCCCTCGAATGGTGGCGGCCCGTCGGATGGAAGCGCATCGATGACCGTCGCAATGCCGGCAACCCACTCTGCTTCCTCGGGAACCTGGGAGAGCAGGCCCAACGTTTGTACCGCTTCGGCTCCGAAGCCGAAATAGGTCAGGACCTCGGCAAGCCTGATCACGGCGTCTGGATCGATGCGATCGAACTCTTGGAACAGGGCGCGGCGTAGGTCTGCCACCTGCTGATGGAACGGACGGCCATCTGTCCAGGACTCGAAGTCCAATGCGGCGTCCGAGATGCAGGCCGGCCCAGGTTCCAGAATTGGCAATGGTAAATTCGCCATGAAGCCCAACTCGTCCAAAACCGAGGTTATCGCCAGGTTTGGTGACAGGTCGGACCCAAGCAAAGTCGGCGGAGGCGGCGTCGAGGCGCGCGGCCCGACGCCCGACAGGTCGAGATCGACGATCTCGCGGTCGGCACTCTGCAGGAAGCGGGTGGCTAGACGGTCTTCGATGTCTTGCCGGCTCAGGCGCAGTAAAGGTTCGGCCAGATGGGTCAAAGGCAGGTCTTTGGCCGGTGTCGCCTGGTCCACGCGGGGAAGAACCGGTGGCGGGATATCGAGATCGGGCAAGGGCAGCGCCTTCCCCGGAGCGATGTCCACCACGACCATCGTGTCCTTGAACAGAAAAGCGGTTGCCGCACAGTCGCAGCCGAATTCCAATTCCAGCGGCGCGCCCGGCTGCGCTTGCGTGAGGCCCGAAAGCCGGTTGCCCGACAGGCGTGTAAATACCGATTTCATGTCGAACACCACGTCGGTCAGGGCCAGCGAAAGGGTGGCCCCCTTCTTGCGATGTGTCAGCCGCCAGGAGGTTCCGGTCGGAACTTGCACCACCAGCCGGGTATAGCCATCATGTTCGCCCGATCGCACCGGAATGGTGGTTTGCGCCACTGCTCCTCCGGTCGCGAAGCCCAGAAAAGCAAATACCAGAGCCAGCCTTCGCATCATGCCGCCGCCTGCTTGATTTCCTTTAGTGCTTCTTCCAGTTCAGTGAAATTCGGCCGGTTGTGGGTCGGCGTGTTCTGCCGTCCGACCTCGATACACATCGCCGCGTTGTGGTTGTGAAGGTTGGCGACCAAAACTTCCTTGATCAGTTGGTAGAAATGGTTGTCTTCCTCGACGACCGCTTTCAGCTTTCCGGCGAACGGGCCGACTAGGCCATAAGCCAAAAACACCCCCAGGAAGGTCCCGACCAATGCGCCCCCGATCAACTTGCCCAGAACCTCCGGCGGCTGGTCGATCGACCCCATGGTCTTGATCACACCCAGAACCGCAGCAACGATTCCCAAGGCCGGCAGGCCGTCGGCAACCGTCTGAAGAGCGTGGCTGGAATGCATGGCATGGTGAAAATTGGCTTCCATGCGTTTCTCCAGAACCTCTTCGACCTGGTGCGGGTCATCATAGTTCATCGCCGCAGACCGCAAGGTGTCGCAGATCAGGTCGACGGCCTCCTTGTCGGCCTGAATCTTGGGATACGCCGCGAACAGAGAGGAGTTTTCCGGATCCTCGATATGCCCCTCGACCTCGACCGGGTTGGACCGGGCCAGCCGGATCAGCGAAAATAACAAGCACAACAGGTCCCGATAGTCTTCGGGTTTCCATTTTGGGCCCTTGAACACCTTTCCCAGATCCTTGACCGTATGCTTGACCGCGGACATGTCGTTGCTGATCAGGAAAGCGCCGACGGCGGCCCCACCGATCATCATCATCTCGAAAGGCAGGGATTTCAGGATGATGGCCATCTTGCCGCCGGCGGCAAGATAACCGCCGAAAACCATCGCAAAAATGACGACAATACCAAGAATTCCAATCATGCTTGCTCTCCGACAGGGCGACATTTGGAGTGGTGGGGCAACGGCCTACTCCGTAGGTGCGTTGGCATTGCGGCCTGCCAAGACGACACTGATCGTATAGGCCACCTGAGGGTTCAGCCCGGCCATGATGCCGGCGGCGGTATCCGAGGGCATGCGCGCCAGGAAACCCGCGGCGAATACAGGGTCCATCGTTTCGAACAACTTTGCGGCATCCTTCGGCTTCATGTTCTGGTAGACAGCGGTCAGACGCGCCAGATCCCGCTCGGCCGCCTGGTCGGCAACGGCCAGAGTTTCCCGCAGCGACTCTTCGGCCTTACGCAGATCGGCGAGGCGCTGTGAGATCGTCTTTTCCGCGATCTCGACTACCTTTTCCTTCTCGCGCAGCATGTTCTCCCGCTGTCGGAGCGCGGTTTCCCGCTGCGACAGCTCGGCCAGAAGCGCGTTCAAGTCCGAGGCTTGGGGTTGTGGATCGTGGTGCTCGGCCGCAGCTTTGGGTGCGCGGGCAAGGGCGGGCCCCGCCTCAAGCCCCAATCGGATGACGGCGGACCCGATCATCAAGGCGGAGATCAGGGTCAATACCCCTCCGCGCGCCCGCGGTTGCGCGTGTTGCGGGGCGGAGGTCATTGTCGCGCCTCGCCGCGTTGAGTCGTATGACGGAAGAACAGGACGCCTTTGGGCATCGCTTTTGCCTCCTCGGCGCCCTTCTCCGAACCGCCCCTTGCGTCAGGCTCGTCGTTCGGCTCGGTATCACCTCCGCCCGAGGCGTCTTTCGCTGTCTCTTCACCTGCGCTCGCGCCATTTTCTGTTTCGCCGCTTCCTGCGTCGGCTACGCCCGCTTCGGACTCGTTGAATTCCGGTTCGGCCGGTGCCGTGGGCGGTTCGTCAGGTCGAACCAGGTCGTCAGGTTGCGGCGGTTCGTTCTTTTTTTCGGTATCCGAGCCAGTCGCGGGCACCACATCGTGCATCGAGGCCATGATCAGCTCTAGCCGTTTGGCAACCGATTCCGCGCGTTCGGTCAGGCCTTGCAGTCGCTGCCCAGACTGATCCGAGGCCGCTCGCGCCGCGTCCAGGGATTTTCTCAGCTCTTCCGCCTGGGCGGACAGCACGGAAACCGCCCCGCCGACCCCTTTCTCAAGGTCGGTGAACCGCTTGAGTCGCCGGGCCAGAACGAAACAGTACAAGCCCGCCCCAAGCGCGCCTGCCGCCAGAAGAATGTCCGCAATCAGCTCCAATTTCGCCTCCTAGTTCAACACGAATTCCATGACCAGAACGTCACGCACCCGGCCCTCGCCCACGACCATGCCGATGCGCCGCAGCAAGTGGCCGCGAATCCGCACCAACGCCAGCGAGTCCTCGAGGTCCGACAGATCGACTGCGCGCAGATAGCTGTTCATGACATCCACGATTCGGGGTTTCATCGCCTCGACTTCCGAGGCATATCCGGCCTCGACCTCGAGCTGAGCATGGAATTTCAGGTGTCGCGAATCGCCGGTGGTTACCGCAACGATGACCTCCGGCAGGTCGACGAACTGAACGTTCGGCGCCGCATGGCCGGCGGGGGACTTTTCCGCCGTTTCTTCATGCGAATCTCGGCCCAGCGGCAACAGCCCTGAACTGGTCATAAAGTACCCGCCGGCAGCGCCAGCCAAGGCCAGCACGAGCCCAACGATCAGCCCTGCTTTACCCGATTTTTCAGGGACTTCTGCCTGTTCTGCAGTCGCGTCCGTCATGGCGTCCTCATTCTTGCGTTCGGACACCGTCATAACCCTGCAGGGACTAACCGATTGTTAAGGGCAATCGTCCAAACAAGGGACGAGCCGCACAGAATGTCGGCGAGTCGGAGGTGAGCGTGCAGCAGATCGGAACTGTCTGGGCAAGTTTGGACAGGCGCAAGCAAATCATCGTGGCGGGCGCCGCGATCCTGGTATTCCTGAGTGTGCTGGCCATGTCGCGGCTGGTGACTTCTCCATCGATGACCCTGTTGTATGCCGGGCTGGAAAGCGGCGCGGCGGGCGACATCGTTCGCGCACTGGATCAACGCGGCGTCGCATATGAGATCCGGGGCGGTTCGATCTATGTGCCAGCCTCCCAGCGGGATGAACTGCGCATGACGCTGGCGTCCGAGGGCCTGCCGGCCAATGGCAATCGGGGCTATGAACTGCTCGATTCGCTCAGCGGGTTCGGCACCACGTCGCAGATGTTTGACGCCGCCTATTGGCGCGCGAAAGAGGGTGAACTGGCCCGCACCATCGTCAGCAGTCCCCATGTCAGCCAGGCGCGGGTGCATATCGCGAACGGGTCGTCCAACCCGTTCCAGCGGTCGGTCGCCCCCACGGCCTCGGTCTATCTTGTGCCGGCTGGCGCCCGGGTGACGGCCGAGCAGGCCAAGGCAATCCGATTCCTGGTCGCCTCGGCGGTGACCGGATTGGCGCCCGAGGATGTTGCGGTGATCGATTCCAACGGCGCGGTCGTCGGCCCGCAAGAGGCCACGGTCGCTGCCGATACGGCCGACGACAAGGCCAAGCAGCTGCGCGAGCGGGTGTTGCGCCTGGTCGAGGCACGCGTTGGCCCCGGAAATGCCGTGGTCGAGGTGAGCGTCGATACCGTGACCGAGACCGAGTCGATCCGCGAGCGGCGGTTCGATCCCAAGGGCCGCGTTGCCATCAGCACCGATATCGAGGAACGCTCGGACAGCTCGCGTAACCAGTCTTCGGACGTCACCGTGGCGTCGAACCTGCCGGATGGCGATGCCGCCGGCGGGGACGAGTCGAATTCGACCGCGACCCAGACCCGCGAGCGTGTGAACTACGAGGTGTCCGAGACCGAATTGGAAGTGCATCGCGCCCCGGGGGCGATCAAGCGCCTGACCGTGGCGGTCATGGTGAACGGCACGCGCACGGTGGATGCGTCGGGAGCGTCGGTGTTCCAGCCGATGCCCGACACCGAGCTTGAGGCCCTGCGCGAACTGGTGGCCTCGGCGGTCGGCTTCGATGCCGAACGCGGGGACGTGATCACGCTCAAGTCGATGGAATTGCCGCAGGTGGAGCCGCAGGGAACCCTGGCCACGGCCTCGATCTGGCAGAACATTCATCTGGACACGATGTCGTTGATCCAGATGGCGGTATTGGCGATCGTGTCGCTGGTGATGGGGCTGTTCGTGATCCGTCCGATCCTGACCACCGCTCCGGTCGCGGCATTGCCGCCGGCGGCCGAGCGGTCGACGGCACCGGATGCCCAATATCTGGTCGGCGAGATCGCCGACGGCCAGGATCAGGATTTCGCGCCGCTTGCCCCGGCCGCCGACCAAGGTGCGGTCCCCGCAATTGCGCAAGCCACGTCCGAGGATGCGGTCGCGCGTCTGCGCAGCATGATCGGCGACAAGCAGGAGGAAACGGTCGAAATCCTGCGCAGCTGGCTTGAGGAAAGCGAGGAGAAGGTGTGATGTCGATAGCCCATCTGCTCGAGGATTTCACCGCCCAGGCCGAAGGCGCCCCGATGCGCCTTCTGGACGAGGAAGCGTTGGAGGAAGAACGGTTCGCAGCCTTTGAAAAGGGATACGGGGCCGGCTGGGAGGACGCGTTGCAGGCTCAGGGGCAGGGCCGGGCTGCCCTGACCGAAGAGTTGCGCGCCGCCTTCGCGGACCTGTCTTTCAGCTATCACGAGGCGCTGACCCGCATGACCTTGTCGCTCGAGCCGATGTTCCAGTCGCTCGTGCAGGTGGTTCTGCCGCAGGCCATCGATCAGGGTTTTGCCGCGCGCGTAGTCGAACAGTTGTGCGAACTGTCACGTGAACAGGTCGCCCAGCCGGTGCACCTGGTCGTGCCTCCGGGCGCGGCCGAGGACGTCTCGGCGCTGTTGCCCGGCGGCATCGACCCCGCACCCAAGGTGGTCGAGGACCCGGCGCTGCAGCCGGGTCAGGCGCGGTTGCAGGTCGGCATGGCCCGCGCCGAGGTCGATTGCGCGGCGCTGTTGGAGACGATCGCCGCAGCGTTCAACGCGTATGTATTCGAGGCAAAAGAGGCTTTGGCAAATGAGTGAAAACCCGCCCCCCAAACCGGAAAAACACAACCCGTTCGAGACGGTGCCGATCGAAGTGACCGTCTCGGTCGGCCGGGCGCGTCCGTTGGTTCGCGACCTGCTGAACATGGGCGAAAACGCGGTTCTGACGCTGGACAAACGTGTCGAGGATCCGGTCGACCTGTATGTCGGCGATCAACTGGTTGCGCGTGGTCTGCTGGAAGAGATGGAGGGGGAGCATGCCGGCCAGCTTGCCGTGCGCCTGACCGAGATATCGGATTTCAAGACCGGGCTGGGATGATGCGCGGCGGATTCTGGCTGATCCTCGCGGCGGTGTTGCTGGCGCCGGCACTGGCTTCGGCCCAGGAGCTGTCGCTGTCTCTGGGCGAGGGCGGCTCGATATCGGCGCGCACGATCCAGTTGATTCTTCTGATCACCGTGCTCAGCCTGGCGCCTGGGCTGGCGATCATGGTCACCTGTTTTCCGTTTCTCGTGACGGTTTTGGCAATTCTGCGGCAGGGGATCGGGCTGCAACAGTCGCCGCCCAACATGCTGATCGTCAGCCTGGCGATGTTCCTGACCTATTTCATCATGGAACCGGTTTTCACACAGGCCTGGGACGACGGAATCCGGCCGATGGTCGAGGAAACGATGGACGTCGAGCCTGCGTTGGAGCGTGCGCTGGTGCCGTTTCGCGAGTTTATGGCCGCGCGGCTGGATGCCGATACGTTCCGGGCGATGGCTGCCCTGCGGCCGAATGGCGAAACGTTGGAGCTGTCGCCGCAGGCGCCTCTGTCGGTGCTGATGCCGTCCTTCATGCTGTCCGAGATCGCCCGCGCGTTTCAGATGGGGTTCCTGATCTTCCTGCCGTTCCTGATCATCGATCTGGTGGTAGCCGCGGTGCTGATGTCGATGGGTATGATGATGGTTCCCCCGGCTACGGTGTCGCTTCCGTTCAAGCTGGCGTTCTTCGTCATCGCCGACGGGTGGTCGTTGATCGCGGGAGCGCTGGTGCGCAGCTACTCGTGAGGCGGAGCGTCACCTCAGGATCGTGAACCGGGCGCGCAACCCCTGTTCGCCGGCCTCGAACCGCAGGGAGCCGCCGTGTTGTTCGGCCACAGTCGCGACGATGGTCAGGCCAAGGCCGAACCCGTCCGACGAGCCGGTGTTGGACCCGCGCCGGAAAGGGGCCATCAGCGCCTCGATATCGGTGACCGTCAGGTCGGTGCCCTTGTCCTCGACGATGACCGTGGCGGTTTCGGCATCGGTCTCCAGCGCAACCCTGGCGTGCCGACCGTATTTCAGCGCGTTGTCGATCAGGTTGGTCAGCGCCCGCCGCAGCGAGATCGGGCGGGCCATCACCAGGATGCGCCGGCTCTCCGGCAGGCTGGCGTGGCCGCGCCGGGACATGAACAAAGAGGAGGCGCCTTCGACTTCGACCGGGGCGATCTGCTGCAGATTCACCGGCAGGTCCATGTCCTGGTAGTCGGCCACCAGCGACTCGACCAGCGAGGTCAGTGAGATCTGCCGCGGTTCCTCGACGCTCAACTCCGACCGGGTATAGGTCAGCACGCTTTCGATCATCCCGGTCATCTGGTCGACGTCCGATTCCAGCTTGTCGCGCAGGTCGGGGTCGGGGATCAAGGCCGCGCGCAGCCGCACCCGCGCGGCAGGGGTGCCCAGATCGTGGCTGACCCCCGACAGGACCGTGGCGCGTTTTTCCAGCTGTGCGCGTTCATCCTGAAGATAGTCGTTCACGGCCGAGACGATGTCGCGCAGCTCGGCCGGGCCGGCAATGTCATAGCTTTGGGGACCGCCATGCCGGCGCCGGTCGCGCAGCGCCTGTGCGAAGCGGGCGAAACTGTCGGTGGCATTGCCGATCGATGTGAGGATGGCGGCCAAGGCTACGACCGCCGCCAGGATCGCCGGCAAGCGCAGATCGGTCGGCGCGGCACCGCACCCCCAGACCCTTGTTCCGTCCACCTGCTGCCAAGCACCACGGCCGTAACGGGCGATCAGGACCGGTTCGCTGCAATAGGTGGCCAGCAGCCGGGTCAGGTTTCCCATTTTCTGCGGACCGGTCTGATCGCTGCCTGAAACGATGTCGGACACCGGATAGACCAGCCGGTCGGACATCACGGCCAGTGTCAATTCGCGCCCACCCAGCGGCGCGGAACTGTCGGTCAGGATCGACAGGTTGGTTACGAAGCGCCGCTCCTGCAGGCCAGGCAGCTGTTCGAACTCGCCGGCCTCTGCCAGCCGTGCGGCCTGCGGAGACAGCGGCGTGGTCGTGATGTCAGGCAGGGCGCCGCGCCCAGTACGCAAATTCTCGTAGACGGCAAACCCGGCCGCGTAGGCCCGGGTCAGGTAACGGTCCCAGTTGCGGGCCGAAGCAAACCACAGCCCTGCCGCAAGCAATCCGGCGGCGAAGGCTCCGATGGCCCAGACCCAGCCGAGACTGCGCAGGCGCAGGGTCATGCCTCGTCTTCCACGGCCACGTCGCAGGCAAAGACGTATCCCACCCCGCGCGCGGTGCGCAGCATCTGGGGATCCTTGGGGTTGGCCTCGATCTTGGAGCGCAAACGCCCGACCAGAACATCGATGGCGCGGCCCTGAGCCTCGGGCTTGTCGCCGCTGCCGGTCACGTCCAGCGCGGCGGCGATCTCGTCGCGGGTCAGGGGGATGTGGGGATTGGCCAACAGCACCTTGAGCAGCGCGGTTTCCCGCTGCGAAAGAGACACTTGATAGCCGTCGGGGGCATGCACCTCGTCGCGTTTTCCGTCATAGACCCAGCCGCCGAAGCGGAACGTACGGATCCTCCGGCGATAGGCCAGAGACGGCGTGCGCCGCGCGCGCTGCATCACCGCCCGCACGCGCGCCAGTAGCAGCTGCGGGTTGAACGGCTTGGCGATGTAGTCATCGGCGCCCACTTCGTAGCCGGCCATGCGCTGGTGATCGGCCGACAGGGCCGACACGAAGATGATCGGGACGTCCTGTTCTCGGCGCAGGCGGGCACAGATCTCGACCCCGTTCTCGTCACCCAGCATCACGTCCAGCAGGATCAGGTCGATGCGGTCCGATTTCAGGTGCGCACGCACCTGGTCCTCGGTTGCGGCCGGCAGGGCGATGAACCCGTTCTGCTGAAAGAACTGGGTCAGCATCGACCGGATCTCCGGATCGTCGTCGACAACCAGCAAACGTGGAATGCTCACGTTCGTCCTCCCTGAGTTTCCCTACGACGCTGCCCTCAATTGTAACGGACTGCAACGGATTCAAGATCAACGTAACATGCTGTAACAAAAGCCGGGAAAAATTGCCTCCGGCGCCGGGTCCGGGCCAGATTTTCCGTTGCCTGATGACGGTTTGTTTCCGGTAATATTCGGCATCGCCGCCCAAACGGCGGTATGACATAGGTTCTGGGAGGATACCGAACATGAAACGTTTTGCATTCGCCACGGCGTCGTCGCTGGCCGTTCTGGCCGCGTCCTCGGTCATGGCCGAGCCGCAGGCCGAAGTTCTGCACTGGTGGACATCGGGGGGCGAGGCCAAGTCGGTCGCCGTTCTGCAGGAGGAATTCGCGGCCAATGGCGGCACCTGGACGGACATGCCCGTCGCGGGCGGTGGCGGCGACGCGGCAATGACCGCGCTGCGCGCCCGGGTTCTGGCTGGCAACGCGCCGACCGCGGTTCAACTTAAGGGCCCGGCGATCCAGGAATGGTACGAAGAAGGCGTTCTGGCCGACATCTCGAACGTGGCCGAGGCCGAGGGCTGGGACAAGGTTCTGCCCGCTTCGATCGCGGGGCACATGAAGTGCGAGGGCACCTGGTGTGCAGCGCCGGTGAACGTGCACCGGGTCGACTGGATCTGGGCCAATGCCGACGTGCTGGCGGCCAATGGCATCGAGATGCCGACCACTTGGGACGAATTCAACGCCGCCGCCGAGAAGCTGCAGGCCGCGGGTGTGATCCCGCTGGCCCATGGCGGCCAAGCCTGGCAGGACGCGACCGTGTTCGAAACGGTCGTTCTGGGCCTTGGCGGCCCCGAATTCTACAACAAGGCGCTGGTCGAGCTGGACGCCGAGGCGCTGACCTCGGACACGATGGTCAAGGTGTTCGACCAGATGCGCACTCTGCGTGGTTTCGTTGACGAGAACTTCTCGGGCCGCGACTGGAACCTGGCCACCGCCATGGTCATGAACGGCGAGGCCGCCTTCCAGATCATGGGCGACTGGGCCAAGGGCGAATTCCTGGCTGCAGGCAAGGAACCGGGCAAGGATTTCCTGTGCGCCTCGACCCCCGGCGACGGATATCTGTACAACGTAGACAGCTTTGCCATGTTTGACGTGGAAGGTGACGACAAGCGCGCCGGGCAGGAATTGCTGGCCAAGCTGATCGTCGCGCCCAAGTTCCAGGAAGTGTTCAACCTGAACAAGGGGTCGATCCCGGCCCGGACCGACGTGTCGCTGGACAAATTCGACATGTGCGCCAACATCTCGGCCGAAGACATGGCGACCTCGTCCGAAAACGGCTCGCTGCTGCCGTCCTATGCCCACGGCATGGCGCTGCGCGGGTCACAGGCCGGTGCGATCACCGACGTGGTGACCGCGCATTTCAACTCGGACATGTCCTCGCAAGAGGCCGTGCAACAACTGGCTGACGCAGTGGCCAACAGCTACTGATCTCCAACCCGCCCTGCCCCCATGCGCGGGCAGGGCACCTTTCTCCCCGGAGGCTCAAATGTCGGAATGGCTGGAAAACCACCTGCCCAAGGTGGTGCTGGCACCCTCGTTCATCGCCGTATTGATCTTTGTCTACGGTTTCATCGGATGGACGGCCTGGGTATCGCTGACCCGCTCGAAACTGCTGCCGAAATACGAGATCAAGGGCTTCGTGCAATACGAACGCCTGTTCGACTCGCCCCGCTGGGACACGGCAATCAACAACCTGTACATCTTTGGCGCGCTGTTCATCGTGATCGCGATGGTACTGGGCCTGGCGCTGGCCATCCTGCTGGATCAGAAGATCCGCGTCGAAGGGTTCATCCGCACGATCTACCTGTACCCGATGGCGCTGTCGATGATCGTCACCGGCACCGCGTGGAAATGGATCCTGAACCCCGGTCTGGGGATTGAAGCCACCGTTCGGGGCTGGGGGTTTGAAAACTTCACCTTCGACTGGCTGGTGAACCCCGATTTCGCGATTTATACGATCGTGATGGCGGCGGTCTGGCAAAGCTCGGGCTTCGTGATGGCGCTGTTCCTGGCCGGGCTGCGCTCGGTCGATGGCGAGATCATCAAGGCCGCGCAGGTCGACGGCATCCCCACCTGGCGGATCTACACGGCAATCATCATCCCGTCGATGGCGCCGATCTTCCTGTCGGCCTTCATCGTGCTAGCCCACCTTGCGATCAAGAGTTTTGACCTGGTCATCGCCTTGACCGGCGGCGGCCCCGGCTATGCCACCGATCTGCCGGCCACCTACATGTACGCCATGGCGTTTTCGCGGGGCGACATCGGCCAGGCGGCGGCGTCGGCGATGATCATGATGCTGGTCGTCTTTGCGATCGTGGTTCCTTACCTTTACTCAGAACTGAGGGCGAAAAATGACTGATCTGTCGATGCCCCGAACCCGTGCGCAGGGCACGGCCGGCAAGACCGCGCTGCGCTGGCTGCTGTATATCCTGCTGGGCCTGTTCGCGCTGTATTACCTGATGCCGCTGTTCGTGATGGTCACGACCTCGCTGAAAAGCCTCGAGGAAATCCGCACCGGCAGCCTGATCGCACTGCCCCGCGACGTCACGCTCGAGGCGTGGAAAACCGCCTGGTCCAGTGCCTGCACCGGGATTCAGTGCGAAGGGTTGCGGCCCTATTTCTGGAACTCGGTGCTGATCGCGGTGCCGGCGGTGATCCTGTCGACCCTGCTGGGCGCGCTGAACGGGTATGTCGTGGCGCAGTGGCGGTTCCGTGGGGCCAACATCATCTTTTCGCTGATGCTGTTTGGCTGCTTCATCCCGTTCCAGGTTGTGCTGCTGCCGATGGCGCGGCTGCTGGGGCTGATGGGGCTTGCGGGCACCATTCCGGGCCTGATCTTCGTCCACGTGATCTATGGGCTGGGCTTCACCACGCTGTTTTTCCGCAATTACTATGTCACCATTCCGGCCGAGCTGACCAAGGCGGCGCGGGTGGATGGGGCCGGGTTCCTGCGGATCTTTTGGTCGATCTTCCTGCCGCTGTCGCTGCCCATCATCGTGGTGACGGTGATCTGGCAGTTCACCCAGATCTGGAACGACTTCCTGTTCGGCGTTTCGTTCAGCCAAGCGGGCACGCAGCCCGTGACCGTGGCACTCAACAACATCGTCAACTCAACCACCGGCGTCAAAGAGTACAACGTCGACATGGCCGCCGCGATCATCGCGGGGTTGCCGACGCTGCTCGTCTATGTCGTTGCCGGCAAGTATTTCATCCGCGGCCTGACCGCCGGTTCCGTGAAGGGATAACCCATGGCTCCCATCCTCGATATCAAAAACCTGTACAAGAATTACGGCGCAACCGAGATTCTCAAGGACATCAACATCTCGATCGAACCGGGCGATTTCCTGGTGCTGGTCGGGCCGTCGGGCTGCGGCAAGTCGACCCTGCTGAACTGCATCGCCGGGCTCGAGCCGATCTCGGGCGGGACGCTGTCGATCGGCGGCAAGGACATGACCCATGTCAGCCCCAAGGACCGCGACATCGCGATGGTGTTTCAGTCTTACGCCCTGTACCCGACCATGTCGGTGGCCAAGAACATCACCTTTGGCATGAAGGTGCGCGGGGTCGATCAGGCGACACAAGACGCCAAGCTGAAAGAGGTCGCCGCGCTTCTGCAGATCGAGCCGTTGCTGAACCGTCGCCCCAGCCAATTGTCGGGTGGCCAGCGGCAACGTGTGGCGATGGGCCGGGCGCTGGTGCGCGACCCCAAGCTGTTCCTGTTCGACGAACCGTTGTCGAACCTCGACGCCAAGCTGCGGGTCGAGATGCGGACCGAGATCAAGAAGCTGCATCAGACGCTGGATGCCTCGATCGTCTATGTGACCCATGATCAGATCGAAGCGATGACCCTGGCCACCAAGATCGTGGTGTTGAAGGGCGGCGTGGTGCAGCAGATCGGTACCCCGGCCGAGATCTACAACCGCCCCGCCAACCTGTTCGTGGCCGATTTCATGGGGTCGCCGGCAATGAATTTGATCCCGGCGCGGGTCCAGCGCAACGGGACCGGCACGCAGGTCGCAATCGCGCGTGCGGGGGGCGATCCGATCGTGCTGACGGACACGCGCGATCTGCACCTGCCTGAAGAGGTGATCCTGGGCCTGCGCCCCGAGGACATCGCCGAGGCCGGGTTCCGCGCCGGCGCCGGCGTGCAGGAGGCTGCCTGCCTGGTCGATATGGTCGAGCCGGCGGGGGCGGACACCTATGTCGTTTCGGAACTGGGCGGCAAACAAGTGACCGCGCGTCTGCATGCCGAAACCAGCGCCAGGGCCGGGCAGATGCTGAACCTGGCCTTTGACATGAGCAAGGTGTCGTATTTCGCCAAGGACACGGGCGAGCGGCTGAACTGAGCCGCTTATTCGGGCACGAAAATGCCGCGCATATCGGATGCGCGGCGTTTTTGCGGTTCGGTCCGGCGGGGTCAGCCGGTGGTTTTCAGGTCGCGGATCAACTGATCCAGATTACCCTTGCGGGCATCCAGCATCGCGCCGATCTCGGTGCGCTCGGTCAGCAGCAGGTTCACCCCTTCGATGAACATGTTGTAAAACTTGTCGCGGCCCGATTTGTCCGACACCAGGAAGGTTACCTCAAACGGGGCTTCGCCGCGCAGCTTGACGGTGCTGCGCACCTCGTATCCGGCCTTGATCTTGCGGGCCGATTTCACAGTGACCTGACCGCCGATGAACTCGCGGAACCGGCGGCCATATTTGCGCGAGATATAGCCCTGGAACGCTTTGGTGAATTCGCGCAGTTGCGCCTGGCTGGCGCTGCGCGCATCCGCCCCCAGCGCATAGCGCGCCATGATCGGCACATCGGCGTATTGCACGAAAATATTCTCGAAATCGCGCAGCATCGCGCTTTCGGATTTGCCCGATTCGATGACGCGGTTGATCTCGGCCACCACCTTGTCGACCAGGACCTTGGCCGATGCCTCGGTCAGGGCCAGCGCGGGCAGGGGAAGGGTGGCTGCCGCCACGCCGGCCAGGGCGGTGGAAACGAAACCGCGGCGGGTCAATGTGTCATTCGGCATAGGGGTCCTCGTAGGGGTCAAGATAGGCGTCCGCAGCCGGATCGCCATCAAGGTCGGCATAGGGGTCCGAGTACAGATCCAGATAGGTATCTTCATCGTCACGTGCCAGTTCGAACCGGCGGTTCTGCAGATAGATCAGGCGCGCCTGCGCATAGCTGTCGGCGCTTTCATAGAGGATAGAATCGACAGTGTCCGAGAACCTGCCCCGATCGCCCATCCGGCGCACGACCTCGGCATAGAGGCCTAGGTTGTCGGCTGGGCGGGTCGGCGCCAGGTCGATCGGGTTGGTGAACAGGTTCACCACCACGCCGACCGCGTCGCGCGTGGTGGACGGGCCGTAGAAGGGCAGCTCGACATAGGCGCCCTCGCCGAAACCCCAGACATGCAAGGTTTCGCCGAAATCGGTATCGACCTGCGGCAGGTTTAGCTCGTCCGCCGGTTTGGACAGGCCGAACCCACCGACAGTTGAGTTGATCACGAAGCGCAGCAGGGCGTTTCCGGACTGTTTCAGATTGCCCTGAAGCAGGTAATCGACGGCCTGCCCGGGCAAGGTGATGTTCTCGGCGAAGTTGTTGAAACTGGTCACCATCGGGTCGGGCACGATCTTGACATAGCCCTTGGACGCCGGGCGGAACAGAAATCGGTCCACGCCCAGGTTGAACTTGTGTATGCCCCGATTGGTTTTTTCGTAGGGGTCGAAAACCTCGCCCCGCGTCGCGGCATCCTGTGGCTGGCTGGCGCAAGCCGACAGCACCGCCAAAAACGCGGCAAGGGCGACATGTCTGAAACGGATCCGGCTCGACACGGTCTCATTCACTCCCGTTCGCCCGGATGTAAGGCAACCGGACACTCAATCAATACTCTTGGCCTGTTCGCACCGGCCCAATTCTCCGGCAGATAGTTGCTTTCTGCCCGAAATGAAACTCCTAGCGTGTTACCTGCGCACATCCGCAAGGTAAAGTGGCCGGCGTTCAACACCTCGGGGACAAGAGAAAACGCGCCGTTTCGCAGACTGGCGGGGAAATGACGGTTTTGCGTCTTTTCGCGAATCCCGTTCCCGGTTAGCGTCCCGAAAACAGACCGGAAGCTGAGGACAAGAACATGAGCATCGCGGCAAAACTGGAATCCATGGGCGTGACCCTGCCGGACGCCCCGGCGCCGGCGGCCAATTACGTGCCGTTCGTGCGGGTAGGCAACATCGTTTATGTCTCGGGCCAGATCTCGAAGGACGATGCGTTGATCACCGGCAAGCTGGGCGCCGACATGGATGTCGCGGCCGGTGCAGCGGCGGCTCGGGTCTGTGCCATCAACCTGCTGGCCCAGGTCAAGGCGGCCTGCGGCGGGGACATCGACAAGCTGGTGCGTGTGATCAAGCTGACCGGTTTCGTGAACTCGACCGCCGATTTCACCGACCAGCCGCAGGTGATCAACGGCGCGTCCGATTTCCTGGTCGAGGCGCTGGGCGAGGCGGGCCGCCATTCGCGTTCGGCCGTCAGCGCCGCGTCGCTGCCGCTGGGCGTCGCGGTTGAGATCGAAGGGATTTTCGAGATCCAATGACACCGTCTCTGCCTCGTGTGTTCATGGGCGCGCCGATTGCGCATCGGGCGCTGCATGACATTCGCCAGACCCGCCCGGAAAACAGCCGGGCGGCCATCCGGGCCGCCATTGCTGCGGGCTACGGGATCGAGATTGACCTGCAGCTGACGTCGGACGGCCATGCCATGGTTTTCCACGACTATGACCTGACGCGCCTGACCGGCCAGTCCGGCGCGATCCAGCAGATCACCCGGGCCGAGGCCGCGGACCTTCCGCTGCTGCACGGGGACGAGGGGATCCCCTCGCTTGAGGAAGTTCTGCAACTGGTGGCGGGCCGCGTGCCGTTGCTGATCGAGTTCAAGGATCAGCACGGTGCGATGGGGCCTGTGGACGGGCGGCTGGAACGGGATGCGGTCGCGCTGCTGAAGTCCTATGACGGTCCGGTCGCGCTGATGTCGTTCAACCCCAACTCCGTGGCCGAGCTGGCCCGGCTGGCGCCGGAGATTCCGCGTGGGCTGACGACCTGTTCCTACAAGCCCGAAGTCGAGCATCTGCCGGCCGAGGTCTGCGACCACCTGCGCGACATCCCCGATCTCAACCGGGTTGGCGCCAGCTTCATCAGCCACGAGGTGCAGGACCTGGCCCGACCCCGCGTCGCCGAGTTGAAGGCGCAAGGCGTGCCGATCCTGTGCTGGACGGTGCGCTCGGCCGAACAGGAGGCCGAGGCGCGAAAGGTGGCCGACAACGTGACCTTCGAAAACTATCTGGCCGCCATTCCGGGTTGAACCCGGCTGCCGGCGTCACAGATAGTTCAGGGGGACGCAGGAGGGCACATGGACCAGTCACAGATCGAGATCCGGGTTCTGTCGACGCTGGATCAGATCCCGGCGGCCGAATGGGACAGTTGCGCCTGCCCCGAGGCCGCCGACGGCACCCGCCCGCTGGACCCGTTCACCACGCACCGGTTCCTGCGCGCGCTGGAAGACAGCGGATCGGTCGGGCGGGGCACCGGCTGGCAGCCGCAATACCTGACCGCCTATCTGGACGGCCTGCTGATCGGGGCCGCGCCGATGTATGCCAAGTCGCACAGCCAGGGCGAATACATTTTCGATCACAGTTGGGCCCATGCCTATGAAAACGCGGGCGGGCGGTATTACCCCAAATTGCAGATCGCGGTGCCCTTCACCCCGGCCACCGGGCGGCGGTTTCTGACACGGCCCGGCTATGACGGGATTGCCATGTCGGCGCTGGTGCAGGGGGCGGTGCAACTGGCCGCCGACAACCGCCTGTCGTCGCTGCACATCACCTTCTGCACCCAGGACGAGGCGCTGGCCGGGCAGCAGATGGGCCTACTGGCGCGCGATTCGCAGCAGTTTCACTGGCTGAACGATGGCTACGCCGATTTCGACGATTTCCTCGCCGCCCTGTCCTCGCGCAAGCGCAAGAACATCCGCAAGGAAAGGGCGCAGGCCAACGCCTTCGGCGGCGAGATCCGAACCCTGACCGGCGCCGATCTGCGCCCCGAACACTGGGACGCGTTCTGGGACTTCTATCAGGATACCGGCGCGCGCAAGTGGGGCTCGCCCTATCTGACGCGGCAATTCTTTGACATCGTTCACGAAACCATGGCCGATGACGTGGCGCTGGTGCTGGCCGAGCGGGGCGGATACCCGGTGGCCGGCGCGCTGAACTTCATCGGGCGCGAAACCTTGTTCGGGCGCTATTGGGGCTGCACCGAACATCATCCCTGCCTGCATTTCGAACTGTGCTACTATAGGGCGATCGACTTTGCCATCGCGCAGGGGCTGGCCCGAGTCGAGGCCGGCGCGCAGGGCGAACACAAGCTGGCGCGCGGCTATCTGCCCACGCGCACGCATAGCCTGCACTGGATCACCGATCCCGGCTTTGCCGACGTCGTGGCGCGGTACCTTCAGGCCGAGGCCCAGGCGGTAGGCGAAGAGATCGAGATTCTGACGGATTACGGCCCGTTCAGAAAAGCCAACCCGGAGGAACGGCAATGAGCGAACTTCTGTCCACCGAGACCCGCGGCCCGCTGCTGGACCCGCTGTTCAGGAACGGCTGGACCATGGTCGAGGACCGCGACGCGATCACCAAGACCTTCATCTTCGACGATTTCGTCGATGCCTTTGGCTGGATGACCAAGGTGGCTATCTTTGCCGAAAAGTGGAACCACCACCCCGAATGGTCCAACGTCTATCGCACGGTCGAGGTGGTTCTGACCACCCATGACGTGGGCGGCCTGTCGTCTCAGGACGCCAAGCTGGCGCGCAAGATGGACAGCCTGCTTTAGCCGCGGTCGCCGCGCGACCCCATTCCGCCGGCCAGCAGGGCAACCTCACCCAGCCGCTGGAACTCGGCCGGGGTCACGGTGCCATCGCTGACATCTATTTCGCGCGGAATGCCTGTGGTGCGGTTGCCCACCATCCGAACGCTGCGCGCGGCCGGATTGATGTCGAGGCAGCGCGTCTGATAGCAGGTCAGACCCGATGTGTTGATCTGGATGCGGGCCTGCCCGTCGGGGCCAGTAACGACAGGGGACTGTGGCACCTCGCAGGCAGTCAGAGCGACCATGGCGCCGATCCCAGCCAGTGTTTTCATGTAGGCCATCAAGATCCTCCTTGCCGTTTATCCGGCCATTTGCAGGCGCCCGGGCGGGCACCTGCGGTTGGGTTTCCTTTTAGCGGTCAGATAACCGCCAGCAGGCCTTCTCCGGCCGAAATCTCGCAGGCACCGGGGCTTTCCTCGAGGTTCAGCGCCACGACCTTGCCGTCTTCGACCAGCATCGCATAGCGCTTGGAGCGCGCGATCAGGCCGGCGGGCGGGGCGTCGAAATCCATGCTGATCGCCTTGGTGAATTCCGAGGCCGGATCGGCCAGCATGGTCAGCCCTGCCGCGGTCGCACCCGTGGCCTCGCCCCAGGCCTTCATCACGAAGGGGTCGTTGACCGACACGCAGATGATCTCGTCAACGCCCTTGGCCGCGAACTGGTCCTTGGTGCGCATGAAGCTGGGGACATGGGCCGAGTGGCAGGTGGGGGTGAACGCGCCGGGCACGGCAAAGATCACCACTTTGCGGCCCTTGACCTTGCTGGAGAGCCGCACCTCTTCCGGTCCGTTTTCGCCCATCTGGATCAGGGTTGCTTCGGGCAGGGTGTCGCCGGTTGAAATCATCTTCATGCTCCTGTCGTTTGAAATTGCAAACTCGCTCCTTGCCGCAATATAGGTGGGCGGGTGGCACAAGCCACGGGAAATCGACAGGGGGCGGACCAGATGAGCCATATCGTCGTGATCGGAGCCGGACAGGCGGGGTCGTCACTGGTGGCCGGGCTGCGCAAGGGCGGGTTTGACGGGGCGATCACCCTGATCGGGGCTGAGCCCGTGCTGCCCTATCAACGCCCGCCGCTGTCCAAGGCCTACCTGCTGGGCGAGATGGAGCTGGAACGGCTGTTCCTGCGCCCCGAGAGTTTCTATGCCGAAAACAACATTACCCTGCGGCTGGGTCAGCAGGTGACGGCGATCGACCCGGCGGCCAAGACCGTGACCATCGGCGACGAGGTGATCTCCTACGACCAGCTTGCCCTGACCACCGGCTCGCATCCGCGCCGGCTGCCCGCCGCGATCGGCGGAGACCTAGCGGGCGTGCATGTGGTGCGCACGCTGGCCGATGTGGACGCGATGGCCCCCGCAGTGATCGAAGGCGCGCGGGCGCTGATCGTCGGCGGCGGCTATATCGGGCTCGAGGCCGCAGCCGTCTGTGCCAAGCGCGGCGTGCAGGTGACGCTGGTCGAGATGGCCGACCGTATCCTGCAGCGTGTCGCCGCGCCCGAGACCAGCGACTATTTCCGCGCGCTGCACGGCACCCATGGCGTGGACATCCGAGAAGGCGTCGGGCTGGAACGGATCACCGGTGAGAATGGCAAGGTCACCGGCGCGGTGCTTGGCGACGGGACGGAACTGGCGGTTGATTTCGTGGTGGTCGGCGTGGGCATCACCCCGGCTACCGAACTGGCCGAGATGGCCGGGCTTGCCATCGAGAACGGCATCAAGACCGACGCGCAGGGCCGCACCTCTGCCTCCGATATCTGGGCGGCGGGCGATTGTGCCTCGTTCCCCTACAAGGGCCGACGCATCCGTCTGGAAAGCGTGCCCAACGCGATCGACCAGGCCGAGGTGGTGGCGCAGAACATGCTGGGCGCGGGCAAGGATTACGTGGCCACGCCTTGGTTCTGGTCGGACCAGTATGACGTGAAACTGCAGATCGCCGGGCTGAACACGGGCTATGACCACGTCGTCACCCGCAAGGGCGAGGGGGCGACCACCTCGTTCTGGTATTACTGGGGCGATCAGTTGCTGGCGGTGGACGCGATGAACGACCCGCGCGCCTATATGGTCGGTAAGCGCCTGATCGACGCGGGCAAAACCGCCGATCCGGCAGTGGTGGCCGATTCCGCAGCGGATCTGAAGCCGCTGCTCAAGGCGTGAGGATCATCGCCGGAGATTTCCGGGGCCGGGCGCTGGCCTCGGTCGGCAAGGGGGACGCGGGTGCGCATCTGCGCCCCACCACCGACCGGGTGCGCGAAAGCCTGTTCAACGTGCTGAACCACCTTGTCGACTTCGATCGGCTGCGGGTGCTGGACCTGTTCGCCGGCACTGGTGCCTTGGGGCTCGAGGCGCTGTCGCGCGGTGCGGCGCATGTCACCTTGGTTGATGATGGGCGGGTGGCGCAGGGGCTGATCCGCAAGAATATCGACCTGACCCGCAGCGCCGACCGCACCGCCCTGATCCGCCGCGACGCGACACGGCTGGGCGACAATCCCGGCGCGCCGTTCGACCTGATCTTCCTCGATCCGCCTTATGGCAAGGGAATGGGGCAAAAGGCGCTTGCCGCGGCGCTCAAGGGCGGTTGGCTGGCCGATGATGCGCTGGTGGTCTGGGAAGAGAACGCCCCGATGGCCCCGCCCGAGGGCTTCACGCTGCACGATGCGCGCAAATACGGCGACACCCATATCTCGCTGATGTGGCGGGGCTGAACCGCCCTTTTTTGGACCCGGGGCCGCGCCGTGCTATGTTGCGGGTCATGGACCACGCCATGCCCATTTTTCCGCTGGTTCCCGCGCAGAGTGCCGAGGCCACGACCGGACCCGAACCCAAACCGCGCCGCGCGCCCGTCTTCATCCAGGACGCGGTGACGCCATGGGGGCAAGAGACGCTGTTGCTCGCCCTATGGCGCGCACAGCAGGATCAAGATCAGTAGGTCGGGTGGAACTTGCCGCCCGGTGACAGGGTAAAGATCTCGACCCCGTCCGCGGTGACACCCACGGAATGTTCGAACTGCGCGGACAGCGACTTGTCGCGTGTCACGGCCGTCCAGTCATCCGACAGCGTCTTGGTCTCGGGGCGGCCCAGATTCACCATCGGCTCGATGGTAAAGAACATGCCCTCTTCCAGAACCGCGCCGGTGCCGGGGCGGCCGTAATGCAGCACGTTGGGCGGTGCGTGGAACACCCGGCCCAGCCCGTGCCCGCAGAAATCGCGCACGACGCTCATGCGATGCGATTCGACGTAGGACTGGATGGCATGGCCGATATCACCAAAGGTGTTGCCCGGCTTGACCATCTCGATCCCTTTGAACAGGGCGTCATGAGTCACCTGGATCAGCCGCTCGGCCTTGCGCGGCAGCTTGCCTGCCACATACATGCGGCTGGTGTCTCCGAACCAGCCATCGACGATCACCGTCACGTCGATGTTCAGGATGTCGCCATCCTTCAGCTTCTTCTCGCCCGGGATCCCGTGGCAGACCACGTGGTTCACGCTGATGCAGCTGGCGTGCTGATAGCCCTTGTAGCCGATGGTGGCCGACTTGGCGCCGGCATCCTCGACCATCCGGGTGATGATCCGGTCGATCTCGCCCGTGGTCTGGCCCGGAAAGACATGCTCGGCGATGTCATCCAGAATCCGCGCCGCAACCGCCCCTGCCGCGTGCATGCCGGCAAAGTCAGCCTGTTCGTAAATGCGGATGCCGTCCTTCGTCAGGCGGCCACGATGTTCCTTCATCAACGCGGGGCTCCAATTGTTGCGCGCGATACCCTCTTTACGCTGCTTGTGCAGAAAGTGCCAGAGGGCGCGCGGTGGCGGGCGTCAGAGTTTGTTGCCGATCCAGACGCCTTTGGGCGTGATTTGGGTCGCATAGACCAGCCGTTCAACCCCATTCGCTGCCGCAGCGTCAAATTGCGCCGCATAGGCCGGGTCGATATCGGCGGCCAGCTCGAAACGCTTGCAGTCGGTGCGTTGCACCAGATACAGCATGACGGCTCGGTACCCGGCCTCGGCCATCGCCGCCAGTTCGCCCAGATGCTTGGTGCCGCGTGCGGTCACGCTGTCGGGAAATTCGGCCAGACCGGGCTGGCGCGACAGGGTCACGCTTTTCACTTCGACATAGGCGTCCGGCAACCCCGCCTCGCTCAACAGGAAATCGACACGGCTGTTTTCGCCGTATTTCACCTCGGGCCGGACGGTGCCATAGGCGGCCAGTTCGGGGATCTCGCCCGCCTCAAGCGCGGCCCGCAGCGCGCGATTGGGCACCGAGGTATCGACCCCGGTGAAATGGCCGTTCTCGTGCTCGACCAGCCGCCAGCCGAATTTCAGTTTCTTCCTGGGGTCGTCATTGGGTTCCAGCCAGATTTTCATGCCCGGCTCGGCCAGTCCCATCATCGAACCGGGATTGGCGCAATGGGCCGTCACCTCGCGCCCGTCCTCCAGTACGCAATCGGCCAGAAAGCGTTTGTAGCGGCGGATCAGGCGGGCGGGAACAAGAGGGGTTTGAAAGCGCATGGTTACGGGCCTATACCTGCCTCAAATGTCGATCAAGAGGAGAGCGCGCCATGCCCAACCCAACCGCCGCAATGCTGGTGATCGGGGATGAAATCCTGTCGGGCCGCACCCGCGACGCGAACATGCACTTTCTGGCGCAGGAATTGACCAAGCATGGCATCGACCTGAAAGAGGTCCGCATCGTCAGCGATGACGCCGAGGCCATCGAAACCGCCGTCAAGGCGCTGTCGCAGGCCTATGACCATGTGTTCACCAGCGGGGGCATCGGCCCGACCCATGACGACATCACCGCCGATTGCATCGCCCGCGCCTTCGGGGCCCATATTGACGTGCGCGATGATGCCCGTGCCCTGCTGCAGGCGCATTACGACCAGGCCGGGTTGGAGCTGAACGCCGCACGGCTGCGCATGGCGCGCATCCCCGATGGCGCGACGCTGATCGACAACCCGGTCTCGACCGCGCCGGGATTTACCCTGGGCAACGTCCACGTGATGGCCGGGGTGCCCTCGGTGTTCCGGGCGATGGTGGCCAGCGTGCTGCCCACCCTGACCGGAGGCAAGCCATTGTTGTCGCAGACCCTGCGCGTGAATCGGGGAGAGGGCGACATCGCCACCAATCTGTCGGCCCTGGCGCAGGATTTCGACGACTTGTCGATCGGTTGCTACCCGTTTCAGATCAACGGCGTGTTCGGCGCCAACGTGGTGGTGCGCGGCACCGACGGCGCCCGTATTGACGCCGCCATCACCCGCCTGGCAAGGGAGCTTGACCTGTGAGGCCCGACTGGGCCGCCGTCGTCGACGGCACATGGCCCGCCGCGCGGTACACGCAACTGGGTCCTTTCCTGCTGCGCGAAGGGCTGGGAGGCGGCTCGCGCGTGTCCGCGGCCAGCCGTGTCGGCCCGGTCACCCCGCCGGATATCGACGCGGCCGAGGCGGCCATGCAGGCGATGGGCCAGAAACGCATCTTTTGCCTGCGCCCGGGTGATGAGGCACTGGACGAAATGCTGGCCGCGCGGGGCTATGAGATCCTCGATCCGGTCAACATCTATGCCTGCCCGGTCGCGCGGCTGACCGAGCAGCCGGTGCCGCCGGTGACCGTCTTTACCCTGTGGGAGCCGCTGGCCATCATGCGCGAGATCTGGGCGCAGGGGGGCATCGGCCCCGAACGCCTTGCGGTGATGGAGCGCGCCTCCGGCCCCAAGACCGGCCTGTTGCTGCGCCACCGCGATCAGCCGGCGGGCACCGCCTTCGTGGCCATCCACGACGGCATCGCCATGCTGCATGCGCTCGAGATCGTGCCGGCCCATCGCCGGCAGGGGCTGGGCCGCTGGGCGATGCGCGCCGCGGCCTTTTGGGCGCTGGACAATGGCGCCCATACCCTTAGCGTGATCTGTACCAAGGCGAATGAGGGGGCCAACGCGCTCTACCGCTCTCTGGGGATGGAACACGTCGGAGAGTACCACTACCGCCAGCTGGTCTGAGAGGAGAAAGACAGCCGTGACCGACACCGACATGCCCACCGCGCTGAACCTGCCGATGGTGGACCCGCTGCCACCCGAAACGCAGAAGTACTTTGACATCTGCACCGAAAAGCTGGGCATGATTCCCAACGTGCTGAAGGCCTATGCCTTTGACATCGACAAGCTGAATGCCTTCACGGCCATGTACAACGACCTGATGCTGGCCGACAGCAACCTCTCCAAGCTCGAGCGTGAGATGATCGCGGTCGTAGTGTCGTCGATCAACCGCTGCTTCTATTGCCTGGTGGCGCATGGCGCGGCAGTGCGGCAGATGTCGGGCGATCCCAAACTGGGCGAGATGCTGGTGATGAACTACCGTGTGGCGCCTCTGGATGACCGCCAGCGTGCGATGCTGGACTTTGCGGCCAAGATGACCACCGCCAGCGCCGAGATCGAGGAGCCCGACCGCCAGCGCCTGCGCGACGTGGGGTTCTCGGATCGCGACATCTGGGACATCGCCAACGTGGCCGGGTTCTTCAACATGACCAACCGGGTGGCCAGCGCAACGGCGATGCAGCCCAATGACGGCTACCACGCCCAGTCGCGATGATCCGCCGTGCCGCCTTGCTGATCTGGCTGCTGGGCGGGCCGGTTGCGGCCCAGACCCTGACGCTGCCTGACAGCGCCCGGCAGGTCAGCGAACGCATCAGCCCCTTGGACAGCTATGACATGCCGATCGGGCCTTTTGCCGACGGCTCGGTGCCGGTGCGTCCGGTCGAAGGGCGGGTCGAGCGGATCACCTGGCGCCTGCAGGCGGGGTCCAGCACCACGCTGCAGTTGCTGGCGCCGCTGCGTGACCATCTGAAGGCACAGGGCTATGACATCGTGTTCGAATGCGAGGCCCGCAACTGCGGCGGTTTCGATTTCCGCTTTGCCATCGAGGTGGTGCCGACCCCCGACATGAACGTGTCCATCAACGATTATCGCTTTCTGTCCGCGACGCGCGGCGAAGAAGTGCTAACCCTGCTGGTCAGCCGCAGCCCACCCGATGGGTATCTGCAGATGATCCGCGTCACACCCCAAGGCGCAAAACCGCCGCCCCTGGTGGTCGAAGAGACGGTTCAGGGCGCAGGCGGCCTTCTGTCCGATCTGACGCGCGATGGCCATGTTATCCTGGATGATCTGAGTTTCGAATCCGGCGCCGTCGCTCTGGGCGAAGGTCCGTTTGCCTCGTTGGCCTTGTTGGCCGCCTATCTGGCGGACAATCCGGGGGCGCGGCTAGCGTTGGTCGGCCACACCGACGACACCGGAGACCTGCAGGCCAATATCGATGTCAGCACCCGCCGTGCCCAGGCCGTGCGAACCCGCCTGATCGAACGGCACGGCGTTGCCCCCGATCGGGTACAGGCGCAAGGGGTGGGATATCTGGCGCCGTTGACGTCGAACGCCACCCCGGAAGGCCGCGAACTGAACCGCCGGGTCGAGGCGGTGCTGCTGGTCAACTGAGCCTTGCCAAAAAAATGGCCCACGCAGGACGCGCGGGCCGTTCAGGTGCCACCGGGAGAATTACCAGTCCATCGGCCCCTTTTCAGCGAAGGAGTCGACAAGAAAATCAATGAAGGCGCGCACCTTGGGCTGGGTAAACCGGCCCGGCGGGTACACCGCATAGATGCCCTGTACCTCGTCCGGCAGCGACGGCATAGCGTCCACCACCTTGCCCGATTTCAGCGCATCCGCATACAGATAGCTGGGCAGATAGGCGATACCCAACCCCGAGATCGCCGCGTTCAGCAGCGACTGCCCGTCATTCACGCTCAGCCATCCGGCCGTGCGCACCTGCCGCTT
Organism: Ruegeria sp. BHSC026; assembly: GCF_059613065.1. Taxonomy (NCBI): domain Bacteria; kingdom Pseudomonadati; phylum Pseudomonadota; class Alphaproteobacteria; order Rhodobacterales; family Roseobacteraceae; genus Ruegeria; species Ruegeria sp. BHSC026. Next base: position 58,931 of record NZ_JBXWRV010000004.1, read on the forward strand.
TTCGCCCGACGGCGCCGTCAGTTTCCAGACATTGCCCGAGGACTGGCTGGAGTAATGCAGCAGCTTGTGTTCGTTCAGATCGTCGATCTTTGCGGGCAGCCCAAAGCGTTCCACATAACTGGGGGCGGCCACCATGCGTTTGACCGTTTCCGTCAGCTTGCGGGCGCGCAGGGTGCTGTCTTCCAGTTCGCCGATTCGGACGGCCACGTCGAACCCTTCCGAGATCAGCTCGACATAGCGGTTGTTCAACACCATGTTCACGGTGATGTCGGGATAGGCGGCCAGGAATTCAGACAGGACCGGCGACAGGTGATTCACGCCGAAATCCGTCGCGACCGAGATCCGCAGCAGGCCCGACGGCGCCGATTGCATCGAGGTCACCAGCGCGTCGGCCTCTCCGGCGTCGTTCAACACACGGCGGGCGCGGTCGTAGTAGGCCAGCCCGATCTCGGTCGGCGAAACGCGGCGCGTCGTGCGGTTCAGCAGCCGCGCGCCCAGCCGGGCCTCGAGGCTCGACACATGCTTTGACACGGCTGATTTGGAAATGCCCATCTTCTTGGCCGCATCGGTGAAACCACCTTGGTCCACCACATTGGCAAAGGCCTCCATTTCGGTCAGTCGGTCCATTCTCGTTCCCCAGGTCTTCTGTTCGTTGTCCGACCATGGCCTTGAATCTGGGCGGAAACGGGGCAGACATGGGATAATATCAGGGTTTCGAATTGGATCGTTTGCGCTTCGGAAACGCGGAAACAGTGGTGTCTTGGGCGTATGACGCCCTGATGTTCCGGCGGTTTTTGGAGCATTTGCCCGCGCATGTTACGCTGGGATCGGCAATTCCTTGACCAGGGAGATGATGATGAAGATCATATTCGCGTGCATATTCTGTCTTGTGGCATCGGTCGCGCAGGCCGGAGGGCCAACCGCATCTAATCCCGACGCCAAGGTCTATTTCGTGGATCCATCCGATGGCGACGCGGTGACGTCGCCGGTGACCATCGTCTTCGGTCTCAGCGGCATGGGGGTCGCACCGGCCGGGACCGAGAAGGAGAACACCGGCCATCATCACCTGCTGATCGACCGCCCGCCGCTGGGGCAGGGCGAAGACGGGTCCGACGAACTGTCCAATGGCCTGCCGTCAGACGCGCATCACATGCATTTCGGCGGCGGCCAGACCGAGGTAACGCTGGACCTAGCCCCCGGCCCGCATACGCTGCAACTGGTTCTGGGCGACGCCGGGCATGTGCCGCACTCCCCGCCGGTCTTGTCCGAGGTGATCACGATCACCGTCGAGGAGTGACCGACGGCCGCGCTCAGAGCGCAGCGGCCAGCCGGGTGCCTTGGTTGATCGCCCGCTTGGCGTCCAGTTCCGCGGCCACATCCGCGCCGCCGATCACATGCGGGGTGATCCCGCGTTCGATCAGCGCATCTGCCAGCGACCGCTCGGGCACCTGTCCGGCGCACAGAACGATCGTATCGGCCTTGATGACGGTCGGGTCGGCGCGCTCTTCTCCGAACGAGACATGCAGCCCCTCATCATCGATGCGCTCATAGTTCACGCCGCCGACGAAGTTCACGTCCTTCATCTTCAGCGTCGCGCGGTGGATCCAGCCGGTGGTCTTGCCCAACCCCTTGCCATGCGCCTGTTTCTTGCGCTGCAGCAGCGTGACCTGCCGCTTGGGTGCCTCGGGCTGAGGGCCTTCGGGTGCGAGGCCTGAGCGGTGTTGTTCGGGGTCGGCGACGCCCCATTCCTTCATCCACAGGGGCAGGTCGGTGGTGGGCGAATGGCCCTCCTCCAGCAGGTATTCCGACACGTCAAAGCCGATGCCGCCCGCGCCGATCACCGCCACCGATTTTCCTACCGGAGCCTTGTCGCGCAGCACGTCGATATAGTTCACGACATTGTCGCGGTCCTCGCCCGGGATCTGCGGGTCGCGCGGGTTGACGCCGGTGGCGATCACCACCTCGTCGAACCCGGCCAGATCGTCGGCGCCAACCTCGCGGCCCAGTTCGACCTTGACGCTCAGATCGTCCAGCATGGTGCGATACCAGTCCACCAAGCCCCAGAACTCTTCCTTGCCAGGCACCTGCTTGGCCATGTTCAGCTGGCCGCCGATCTCGTCGGCCTTGTCGAACACGGTCACGTCATGGCCGCGCTGGGCGGCGGTCATCGCCGTGGACAAGCCCGCCGGACCCGCACCCACGATGGCCACGCGCTTGGGCGTGGCGGCCTTTTCGATCACCAGTTCGGTCTCGTGGCAGGCGCGCGGGTTCACAAGGCACGAGGTCAGCTTTCCGCTGAAGGTGTGATCCAGACAGGCCTGGTTGCAGGCGATGCAGGGCGCGATCTTGGCTGACTCTCCGGCCATCGCCTTGGTCACGAAATCCGCATCCGCCAGCATCGGCCGCGCCAGAGAGACCATGTCGGCGCAGCCCTCGGCCAGCACCTGCTCGGCCACTTCGGGCGTGTTGATCCGGTTCGAGGTGATGACCGGAATCCCCACCTTGCCCATCAGCTTCTTCGTCACCCAGGCAAAGGCCGCGCGCGGGACGCTGGTGGCGATGGTCGGGATCCGCGCCTCGTGCCAGCCGATGCCGGTATTGATTATCGTCGCCCCGGCCTTTTCGACCGCTTGCGCTAGCTGCACCACTTCTTCATGAGTCGAACCATTCGGCACAAGGTCGATCATCGACAGCCGGTAGATGATGATGAAATCGGTACCCACCGCCGCGCGGGTGCGGCGGACGATTTCCAGCGGCAGACGCATCCGGTTCTCATAGGACCCGCCCCAGCGGTCGGTGCGCTTGTTGGTGTGGGTCACGAGGAACTGGTTGATGAAATACCCCTCGGACCCCATGATCTCGACCCCGTCATAGCCCGCCTTCTGGGCCAGCACGGCGGCGTTCACGATGTCGCTGATCTGTTTCTCGATGCCGTCCTCGTCCAGCTCGGTCGGCGGGAAAGGCGAGATCGGCGACTTCACCGGGCTGGGCGCCACGCATTTCGGCCCATAGGCATAGCGGCCCGCATGCAGGATCTGCATGGCGATCTTGCCGCCCGCCTGATGCACCCGATCGGTGACGACGGAATGGTTCGCCACGTCTTTGTCACTGGTCATCATCGCAGCACCCGGCAGGACCGAGCCTTCGAGGTTTGGCCCGATGCCGCCCGTCACCATCAGCGCCACACCACCGCGCGCGCGGGCAGCATAGAACTCGGCCACCCGGTTCCAGTCGCCGGTTTCCTCCAACCCGGTATGCATCGAGCCCATCAGGACCCGGTTCTTCAACGTGGTAAAGCCCAGATCCAGCGGGGCCAGCAGGTGTGGGTAGTCGGTCATCAGAATCTCCCTTGCTTGCGCGCACCATTGCTTTACGCGCAGGTCATGTCACGCCAAACGCCGCGTCAGACCCTTGCACTGACGCAACGACCGATTAGGAATGGGGCGACATCAAGCCCGGAGACCCCCATGACCCCCGAACAGATCGCCAAACTGCCCTACCGCCCCTGCGTCGGCCTGATGCTGATGAATGACCAGGGCCAGATCTTCGTCGGCCAGCGCAACGACCGGTTCGAGGACGCCTGGCAGATGCCCCAGGGCGGCGTGGATGAGGGCGAAGACGCGCGCGCGGCGGCCCTGCGCGAGTTGCAGGAGGAAATCGGCGTCACCCCCGACCTCGTGGAAATCGTGGCCGAGACCGACGGCTGGCTGCCCTACGACCTGCCGCACGACATCGTGCCCCACATCTGGAAGGGCCGCTTTCGCGGGCAGCAGCAGAAATGGTTCCTGATGCGGTTTCTGGGGACCGACGACCAGATCGACATTCAGACCGAGCACCCCGAGTTCACCCGCTGGAAATGGCAGGACCCCGACCGCCTGATCGCCGAGATCGTGCCATTCAAGCGCGCGGTCTACGAGCGGGTGATGGAGGCGTTTCGGGGGTATTTGGGGTGAACTAGACCCCGGTCGAGTGGGTTCCGCCTTGCGCACAAAGTGCCCAGCCCATGGTTCTCTGCTATGAAATTCGCGAACCTGTGTTAGGCCTTGGTCATGGCAAAGACCTCGACACAAACCGGACCGGCTATTCCCTTTGCGCTTGCGGTTGCAGGCGTTCTTTTCGCGTCGATCTGCTTTGGGCTGGTGCCCTATTTCAGCAGAGGGCTGACGCAGCAGGGTGTCGCGCCTTATGCCGTAGCATTCTACCGCTACATCGTCGCGGCAATTCTGCTGCTGCCCGTTCTCGTCATGCACCGCAAAGCTTGGCGCGAGATTTGTTGGGGCCTCTCGGCAGGAGCCGTGATGGGACTTGGGTGGATTGGATACGTGACGGCGTTGGAGACCTTGCCCGCGTCAACCGTAGGCGTGCTCTACATGACCTATCCGGTTTTTACATTGGTCATCGCCTGGGTGCTTTTCTCTGATGCACCCACGCGGAGCGCCTTGCTCGCTTCTGGCCTTATCGTTCTGGCTGCAATCATTGCTGGTTCGCCCGCATCCGTGTCACCACAACACATACCAACTCTATTGGTGGCACTGGCGGCCCCGTTCGGTTTTGGTTTCGGTATTTGTGTTTTGGTCCACAGGCTGTCCCGCATCGCGCCGCTTGCGCGCATAGCCTCGGTTTCCTTGGGATCGGTTCTTGGGCTCTTGCCGCTGATGCTGAGTGCCGATGTGCGACAGCTGCTCCCGGAGGGGCAATCCGACTGGATCTTGATCGTCGGAATTGGCCTGGTCACGGCGCTTGTGCCACAGCTCATCTACACGATCTGCTCGCCCTTGATCGGCGCCTCTCAAACCGCGGTCGTCGGAAGCATAGAATTGCCAACGATGTTCGTGGTCGGATTTGTTGCTTTTGGCGAAGCAATCACGGCGCCCCAAGCCATAGCCTGCGCTTTGGTTCTTGGTGCGATTGGAATCACCCGAAGCCGAACGACACGCACCTTGACCACTGTGATTGCGAAAGAACCGAAAAGGTAGGTTTGACCTCAAACCAACCCTTCTTCCCGCAACAACTCCAGCACGTTGGTATCCGGCCGCGGGCCGATATGGCTGATCACCTCACGGGCGCAGACATTGCCGATGCGGGCGCAGGTTTCCAGGTCGCGGTCCGTCGCCATGCCGAACAGAAAGCCTGCTGCGAACTGGTCGCCCGCTCCGGTGGCGTCCACCGGCACGATCTTCTCGACCGGCACGTCGATGCGGCCCTCGTCGCTCAGCACCGTCACCCCGTCGCCCGAGCGGGTGCAGACCACCAGCGGGCAGATCGCCGCCGTGCGCCGCAGCGCCTCTTCCAGATCGTCGGTCTCGAAGAGTGACTTGATCTCGGCCTCGTTGCCGATCACGAAATCCAGCTCGTTCTCGATCAGCGACAGGAAATCGGCGCGATGGCGTTCCACGCAGAACGGGTCGGAAATGGCGATGCCGGTCTTGCCGCCGCCCTCGCGGCAGTCGCGCGCGGCCTCGAGGAACGCGGTTTTGCCCTTGTCCTTGTCGAACAGGTAGCCCTCGAGGAACATGATCTGCGCGTTGCCCGCCACCTCGCGCGGCACGTCGGCGGAACTCAGCTCCGAGGAAATCCCCAGATAGGTGTTCATCGACCGCTCGCCATCGGGCGAGACGAAGATCATTGACCGCGAGGTCGGCAGCTCGCCATCCTGTACCGGCGGGTTGACGAAATCCACCCCGTCCTCGTTCATCGCGTCGGCATAGAAATGCCCCAGCCGGTCGTCATGCACCCGCCCGATAAAGGCCGCGTCCAGCCCCAACGCGCCCGCGCCCGCAATGGTGTTGGCGACCGAGCCGCCCGGCGTCTGCACCCGGTTCTCCATCGAGGCATAAAGCAGCTCGGCCCGCTCGCGCTCGATCAACTGCATGATGCCCTTCTCGATATCCATCATCTCGAGGAAATCGTCGCTGCATGTGCTGATGACATCGACGACGGCATTGCCGATGCCGACAAGCTGGTAGGTTTTCATAGATTCTTGTCCTCGAATTGGCACAGGTCGCGGATGATGCAGGTGGCGCACATCGGTTTGCGCGCCTTGCAGTGATAGCGGCCGTGCAAGATCAGCCAGTGATGGGCGTGCAGCTGGAAATCGACCGGAATGTTGTCTTCGATGGCGCGTTCCACGGCGTCCACGTCCTTGCCGGGGCAGATGCCGGTGCGGTTGCCGACGCGAAAGATATGGGTGTCCACCGCCTGCGCCGGGTGCCGCCACCACATGTTCAGAACCACGTTGGCGGTCTTGCGCCCAACGCCCGGCAGCGACTGCAGCGCCGCGCGCGAGTTGGGCACCTCGCCGCCGTACTGTTCGACCAGGATGCGCGACATCTTGATGACGTTCTTGGCCTTCTGCCGGAACAGGCCGATGGTCTTGATGTGCTCGATCAGCCCCTCTTCGCCGAGGTCGAGCATCTTCTGCGGGGTATCGGCGATCTTGAACAGCGCGCGGGTGGCCTTGTTGACGCCCGCATCGGTCGCCTGCGCCGACAGCGCAACGGCGACGACGAGGGTATAGGCGTTCACATGCTCCAGCTCGCCCTTGGGTTCGGGGTCGGCCTGCTGGAACCGGGTAAAGATCTCGCGGATCGTGTGATAATCAAGCTGCTTTGCCATCCGGGCCTTAATGCCGCCCGCGGTGCCGGGTGACAAGCCCAAAGCCCGCTGCACCGGCAATGCGCAAGTTTCGGGTCGCCCCGTCGGGCCCGGCCCGGCTAGGATGGTGCAAGCCACAGCAAGGTGAATGCCATGAACGTCCAAACATCCGAATCCGGGTACCACTACAACGTGATGCGGCGAGCGATCGAGCTGATCGACCGGGGCGGCGAGTCCCTGTCGCTGGAAGAACTGGCCCGCCAGATGGACATGAGCCCTGCGCATTTCCAGCGCCTGTTCTCGCGCTGGACAGGCGTGTCGCCGAAACGCTACCAACAATATCTGACGCTGGGCCATGCCAAGGCGCTGCTGCGCGAGCGGTTCACCACGCTGGAGATCGCGCACAGTGTCGGCCTGTCCGGCAGTGGCCGCCTACACGACCTGTTCTTGAAATGGGAGGCGATGAGCCCCGGCGAATACGCCCGCAAGGGCGCCGGGCTGACCATCTATTGGGGCTGGTTCGAAAGCCCCTTTGGCCCGGCGCTAGTGATGGGCACGGCCAAGGGCATCTGCGGCATGGCCTTTGCCGCCGAAACCGGCGAAGAGGCCGCGATGCAGGACATGCTGTCGCGCTGGCCCCTGGCGGAATACGTCGAGGATCCGATGCGCCTGCGCCCGTGGGTCCTGTCGGCCTTCGGCGCGGCCAGCGACCGGCTGGAGCCTACGCCGTTGTACCTGATCGGCTCACCCTTGCAGATCAAGGTGTGGGAGGCGCTGATGCAGATCCCCTCGGGCCAGGTGACGACCTATTCCCAGATCGCGCAGGCCGTGGGCACGCCGCAGGCGGTGCGGGCAGTGGGCACGGCGGTGGGCCGCAACCCGGTCAGTTGGCTGATCCCCTGCCACCGCGCGCTGCGCAAATCGGGGGGCCTGGGCGGCTATCACTGGGGGTTGCCCGTCAAACGCGCCATGCTGGCCTACGAGGCGGCGCAGGCCGATGCCTGATTGACTGGGGGTCTCGCGCCTGCCAAAAGGCGCGCAGGTTCGGGTCTCCTGCCGCTCGCGGCCCTTTGGCTTTGGTGAAACCCGGTTCAAACCACATCTGTTGCCCTTTCCCGGCGCGCGGATGGCAAGGCGAGCCCCGTCCAATACTCGCGCCCGTTTCTGGAAACGAGGCAAGACATGACACAGATCCGAACCATCGCCCCCGTGGGCGAGCTGAAAGTGCAGGCCAAACGCCTGCGCGAGAAACTGCGTGGCGCCGGCGTGGCCCTGAGCCATGCGCAATCGCTTGAGATGATCGCCCATCAGCATGGCGCACGCGACTGGAATACGATGCACGCGATGGCCGGAAACCGGCTGCACCTGAAGGTCGGAGACCGCGTGCGGGGTACCTATCTGGGCCAGCCCTTCACCGGGGAAATCCGCGGCCTGACGATGCTGGGCGACGGCGCGCAGCGGCGGATCACCCTGCAGTTCGACACCCCGGTCGACGTGGTGACCTTTGACAGCTTTTCGGCCTTTCGCCAGCGCGTCAGCGGTCAGATAGGCTGGGACGGTCGGTCAGCCCGCCATACGTCGAACGGCGAACCGCAGCTGGTGGTACGCCCGGCCTGACGAAAACGGGGCAAGGTGCCTGCCCGCGCCTTGCCCCGCATTTTGAACGTTCCTGTGCCGGGGTTATTCCGGGGTCCAGCCGCTGACGGCCTTGACCTCCAAAAAGTCCTCCAGCCCCCAGACACCGCCTTCGCGCCCGTTGCCGGACTGTTTCATGCCGCCAAAGGGCGACCCGGCGGCGCGCGACTGGCCGTTCATCTCGACCATGCCCGAGCGCAGTTTGCGCGCCATGCGGTTGGCGCGGGCGCCGTCCTGCGTCTGGACATAGTTGGTCAGGCCATAGGGCGTGTCATTGGCGATCTCGATGGCCTCTTCCTCGGTATCGAAGGGGATCATGGTCAGGACCGGGCCAAAGATCTCCTCGCGCGCGATGGTCATCTGGTTGTTGGCGTCGGCAAACACGGTGGGGCGCACGAAATAGCCTTTGTTGAACCCTTCAGGGCGACCGGGACCGCCGGCGACCAGGCGCGCACCCTCGTCGATGCCTTTCGTGATCAGGGCCTGGATCTTGGTCCATTGCAGCTCGTTCACGACGGGGCCGATATGGCGGCCTTCCTGCATCGCCGGGCCCACGGTGACCTTGTTCGCTACCTCGGCCGCGGTTTCCACCGCTTGGTCATAGATCGGACGCTGCACCAGCATCCGGCTGGGCGCGTTGCAGCTCTGACCGGTGTTGTTCATCATGTGCAGCACGCCACGCTTGACCGCCTTGTCATCGGCATCGGCAAAGATCACGTTGGCGCCCTTGCCGCCTAGCTCCAGATGCACCTTCTTCAGCGTGTCGGCGGCGTTCTTGGAAATCGCCGTGCCCGCGCGGGTCGAGCCGGTAAAGCTGACCATGTCAACGTCGGGGTGGCCCGACAGTTGCGAGCCCACGCCCACGCCGTCGCCGTTCACAAGGTTGAAGACACCGGCTGGGAAGCCCGCCTCATGCATCATCTCGGCAAAGATCATCGCGTTAAGCGGGCTTTGCTCGGAGGGTTTCAGAACCATGGTGCAGCCTGCGATGGCCGCCGCGCCCACCTTGAGCGTGATCTGGTTCATCGGCCAGTTCCAAGGGGTGATCAGCGCGGCGACGCCGACCGCCTCATAGATGATCCGGTCATTGGGGGCGTGATCGCCCAAGGGGCGTTCGAACTGGAAGTTCTTGGCCGCACGCACGAAATTCTTCAGGTGCCAGATGCCGGCGCCCACCTGCTGGGTGCGCGACATGTCGATCGGCGCACCCATCTCCATCGACATCGCCTGCGCGAGGTCTTCGGCACGGGTGGGATAGATCTCGATCAGCTTTTCCACCAGCGCGATGCGCTCTTCGACCGGCGTGGCCATCCAGCCCGGCAGCGCCGCCTTGGCCGCCGCCACGGCCGCGTCGGTATCGGCCTGACCGCCCAGCGAGATCACCGTGCAGGGCTCCTCGGTCGAGGGGTCGATCACTTGAAAATCATTGGGCTGGCTGGGGGCGACCCACTGGCCGTTGATGTAAAAGTCGCGTTTCTCGATCATGGCGTGTCCTCTTGATCCGCATTCATTCGACCGCGCGGTCGGTTTTCTCGGGCACTCTGTCATTGCGGCCCCCTTGGGGCAAGGCAATTCTGGGAATTTGATCAAATTATTGATCGCACGTTTTTTGCCGCTGTGCCACATCAATGGTTTAACCTGTGGGCAAAGTGATTAGGTTTGCACCAACCGACTCGGGTTTTCACAGGAAAGGAGATGCATCATGGGTTTGCGCATCAACGATACCGTCCCCAATTTCACCGCTGAAACGGACCAGGGCACCATCCAGTTCCACGACTGGATCGGCGACAGCTGGGCGATCCTGTTCTCGCACCCCAAGGACTTCACTCCGGTCTGCACCACCGAGTTCTCGGCCGTCGCGCAATTGAACGATGAATGGGCCAAGCGCAACACCAAGGTGATCGGCGTATCAGTCGATGGTGTTGAGGACCACAAGAAGTGGAAAAAGGACATCGAGGCCTATGGCAAGGCCAACCCCGGCTTTCCGATCATAGCCGATGACGGACTGGCAGTGTCCAAGGCCTTCGACATGCTGCCGGCCGAGGCATATCTGCCCGACGGCCGCACCCCAGCAGACAGTGCAACGGTGCGCTCGGTCTTTATCATCGGGCCGGACAAGCAGCTGAAACTGTCGATGACCTATCCGATGACCGTGGGCCGGAATTTTGCCGAGATCCTGCGCGCGCTGGACGGGTTGCAGATGAGCGCCAAGGGTGTGGCCACCCCGGCCAACTGGGTGCCGGGCGAAGACGTGATCATTCCGCCTTCGGTTTCGGACGAAGACGCGAAGGAGAAGTTCGGCGAGTTCGAGACGATCTTCCCCTATCTGCGCAAGACCAAGGCGCCGGCCTGACGGCGACCGGGTCGGGGGCTGTCTGCCCCCATCGCGCCCCAAGGGGCGCGATTCCCCCGAGGATATTTTCAGCCAGATGAAGCAGGCGCGCGCTGTGGATGCAGATGCAGTTGTGCTCGGTAGGCGGCGCGCTTGAATTCGCGGGTCAGTTTGTCGGTCAGAGGCGGTTTCGCCTGGATCGTCGAGCCGCCGATTTCGCCGGCCACCTCCCGGTTGCCGCTGCCCAACAGAGCATGGACGGGCTGGCCCGTGATCCAGTGCATTTGCAGAAACGTGTCCACCGGGCGGTCAATCTGGTCGGTGGCGGCGAGTAGGCGTTCGGCGGCATTCCGCCCCACCACCTGACAGCAGCATTGCAGGCCGATGACCTTGGGCAGGATCAGGCGCAAACCGTCGCGCTCGGCCAAGGTTTGGGCAGCGGTTTCGCGCTGCTTGACCGGGATGCGGATATAGTGGTCAGGCGTTGCGATCGGGCGTAGCAGTTCCAGCGCCGCTGACATCCGGTCGGGATCGATACGCAGGTCATCCTCGGCGGTGATGGCCAGATCGATCCCCTCATCGACCATCTTGCGCCAGATTCGGCGGTGGCTTTCGAACACGCCGATTTCGGCCGGGCGCAGGGCGAAGGGGTAGCGCGGGCGATGCAGGTTTCCCGGGTGCAGTGTGACCCCGGCAATCTGCGCTGGATCCCGCCCGTCGACCGCTTCGATCAGTTCGGCATTGGGCAGCTCGGCGCAGAGTTTCTCGGCATTCGGGCGGCGCGCGGTGCTGGACGACATGTGTATGACGAAGGATCGCATGGTACCGTGCATAAAACAGGGGCGCGGCCCGGGAAAGGCCCCGGGCAAACAAAAAAGACCCCGGCCGGAACCGGGGTCTTGGATCAAGCAAGGGGCAGGGCGGATTATTCCGCGCTTTCCTCTTTCTTTTCCTTCTTCTCGGGCACGATCTCTTCGCCGGTTTCCTGATCGACGCATTTCATCGACAGGCGCACCTTGCCGCGATCGTCAAAGCCCAAGAGCTTGACCTTCACTTCCTGGCCTTCCTTCAGAACGTCAGATGGATGGTTCAGGCGGCGGTTCTCGATCTGGGACACGTGGACCAGACCGTCGCGCTTGCCAAAGAAGTTCACGAAGGCGCCGAAATCGACGATCTTCACGACCTTGCCGGTATAGATCTTGCCCTCTTCCGGCTCGGCCACGATCGAATGGATCATGTCATAAGCCTTCTGGATGGCTTCGGCGTTCGGCGAGGCGATCTTGATGATGCCGTCGTCGTTGATGTCGACCTTGGCGCCGCTGGTTTCCACGATCTCGCGGATCACCTTACCGCCCGAACCGATCACTTCGCGGATCTTGTCGGTCGGGATCTGCATGGTTTCGATGCGCGGGGCGTGGACCGAGAACTCGGCGGTCTCGCTCAGCGCCTTGCCCATCTCGCCCAGAATGTGCAGGCGGCCGTCCTTGGCCTGGGCCAGGGCCTTCTCCATGATCTCGGGCGTGATGCCCGCGACCTTGATGTCCATCTGCAGCGAGGTGATGCCGTTTTCGGTGCCCGCCACCTTGAAGTCCATGTCGCCCAGGTGGTCTTCGTCACCCAGGATGTCGGTCAGAACGGCGTAAGAGCCGTCTTCTTCCAGGATCAGGCCCATGGCCACACCGGCCACCGGCGCCTTGAGCGGAACGCCCGCATCCATCATCGACAGCGAGCCGCCGCAGACCGATGCCATCGAGGACGAGCCATTCGACTCGGTGATCTCGGACACAACGCGGATGGTGTAGGGGAAGTCGGTCGGCGCCGGCAGAACCGCCTGCAGCGCGCGCCAGGCCAGCTTGCCGTGGCCCACTTCGCGGCGGCCCGGAGGGCCAACGCGACCCACTTCACCGACCGAGTAGGGCGGGAAGTTGTAGTGCAGCAGGAAGTTCGATTTGAAGTTGCCGTGCAGCGCGTCGATGAACTGTTCATCGTCACCGGTGCCCAGCGTGGTCACGGCCAGCGCCTGAGTTTCGCCACGGGTGAACAAGGCCGAACCGTGGGTGCGCGGCAGCAGGCCGGTTTCGGCCACGATCGGGCGCACATCGGTGGTCGAACGACCGTCGATCCGCTTGCCGCCTTTCACCACGTCGCCGCGCAGGATGCCGGCTTCGAGCTTTTTCATCGCCGAGCCGAGATTCGGGTCTTCCAGCTGCTCTTCGGTCAGGGCGGCCTTGATGGCCTCGCGCGCGGCGGCCACGGCTGCGGTGCGCTCCTGCTTGTCGGTGATCGCGAATGCGGCGCGCATCTGCTCTTCACCGGCGGCCTTCACGGCGTCGTACAGCGCGGAATAGTCCGGCGGGGTGAATTCGAACGGCTCTTTCGCGGCTTCTTCGGCCAGGCTGATGATCAGGTCGATCACCGGCTGGATCTGCTGATGCGCGAAAGTCACTGCGCCCAGCATCTCGGCTTCGGACAGCTCGTAGGCTTCCGATTCCACCATCATCACAGCGTCCTTGGTGCCGGCAACAACCAGGTCCAGGCGCTGCTCGGGGTTCAGGCGCAGGTCCTGCATGTCGTCAACGGTCGGGTTCAGGACGTATTCGCCGTTGGTGTAGCCCACGCGGCAGCCGGCGATCGGACCCATGAACGGTGCGCCTGAGATGGTCAGAGCGGCCGAGGCGGCGATCATCGCCACGATGTCGGGGTCGTTGACCAGATCGTGGCTCAGGACGGTGCACATCACCAGAACTTCGTTCTTAAACCCGTCAACGAACAGCGGGCGGATCGGACGGTCGATCAGGCGCGCGGTCAGCGTCTCTTTCTCGGTCGGACGCGCCTCGCGCTTGAAGAAGCCACCCGGCACCTTGCCGGCAGCATAGTATTTTTCCTGATAGTGCACGGTCAGCGGGAAAAAGTCCTGACCGGGCTTCTGTTCCTTGGCGAAGGTCACGTTGGCCATGACACTGGTTTCGCCCAGGGTGGCAATCACGCTGCCGTCGGCCTGACGGGCAACCTTGCCGGTTTCCAGTGTCAGCGTCTCTTCGCCCCACTGAATTGATTTCTTCGTTACATCAAACATTTGCGTATCCTAGAAGGGAGCTCTCCCAGGCCCATCCCGGGTCTCCCGTTTGCGTGGCGGCCCCATTGCCGCCGACCCCATTCATCCTTGTTTCGAGTGCCGGGGTCAGGGCACAACGTCTCAGATGCTGCGCGCATACAATAGAATCCGCCGGATTGAAAGAGAAACCGAACGGCCCCGGCCCGCACGGGCAAGTGGGGCTATGGACGCACCGGGGTCGCGGCGCTAGGGTAGCGGAAGGAGGCGTTCCGTTGTCGTCGGATCGACCCAAGCGGAGGGACAGGTATGCGAGTCGGACGAGTGTTGGCCCCGTTGGCAGCCTTGCTGATGGCGGCTCAGGCGACCTTGGCCGGACCCGCGCCGCTGAACTGGTCCGACCTGCGCGACCCCTCGGTGCAGCAGTTCGAGGACCCCTATCGCGACCTCAGCCCCGAACAGTTCGACGATGTGCTGTTTGCCGTGCGCCTGCGCGGGCGTCTGCAACAGGATCGCGGCACGTCCGAGGACCGCCAGAACTGGCAGGAATTGCTGGATGAAACCGAAGACGCCCTGGCCGCCGACGGGATCGATGTGGACTGGTTGTTGGATCAGCGCGCGGTCGTCACTGAGCGCCGCCGTCGCGCTGCCACGCAGGGCAATCCCGTGCTTGACGGTCAGACCGTGACCTTGGCGGGCTTTGCGATCCCCGCGCCACCGGATCCCGACGGGCGCGCCGTGGCTTATCTGGTGCCCGAACGCGGCATGTGCAGCCACATGCCGCCGCCGCCGCCGAACCAGATGGTCCGCGTTCGGCTATCCGATGACTGGGTGCCCACGTTCAATCACGAGCCGGTCCGCCTGACAGGTCGGCTTGTCATCGACCCGTCCGATCAGCAGATGGTCGTCGTGGACGGGTTGATGCCGATGCGCGCTACGTTCCGTCTTGATGTGATGGACGCCGAGCCGTTGGCACAGACGGCGCCGTCGACCGAGGATGCCGCCGAACGGCTGCGCGCCGCTGCCCGGCGCAAGACCGGCGGGGCCTCGGACTGATCCTGCCGGTCGAGGGCCGGCGAAAATCGCACCGAAACTGCAATATTGCGCAACCGGTCGTTTGGTCACGAGGTAGAATTCGTTCGCCGCAAAAAATGAAACGATAGGATTTCCGCCGGAACCCGCCCGGACTTGGACTCTTGCGAAAAACACGAAGCCTTACGGTAAGCAGTCATTTCTGTGCGCGTCCGGTCGCCCCGGGAAGTCGGGCGAATTGCCCTGCGGTTGGAGTTGCTGGCGTCATTGCCGCAACAAAGCCTTCGCAAATTGAATGAACATTGCGATGAATACGCCGACCCCGACGAAAATGTAGATCACGGTGAAGATCTTGCCGATCTTGGTCGCCGGGGACAGATCGCCGAACCCGACCGTCGACAGAGTGGTCGCGCTGAAATACAGCGCGTCCACCCAATGCCAGCCCTCGACGCTGCTGTAGAACAGCGTGCCGGACAGAAGAATAAGCACACACAGCAGCAAACCACCCCGAAAATGCGGATCATCCCAGGATCGGACGATCGCCTTGAGCAGACGGTAGGCATTGAGGATCAGAGCAATCATTCTATACGCCTTCAGGTTGTTTTGACGATTTCTTAGTATTCAACTTTTCGAGTGAAATTCCGCATGTACAAATCGGATTATTTGCTAAGATGCCGGTGTTTGACAGGAGATACTTCATGCGTATTCATCTTTTGGTGGCGATGGTTGCCGCCACCTCGGTTTCCGCGCAGCAAGACCCGGCTCAGACCCTGATCACCAATGTGCATGTATTTGATGGCGTCAACGACGGGCGCATCGAAAACGCGAATGTTCTGATCGAGGGCAACCTGATTGCGGCTGTGTCGACAGACCCGATCTCGGCCGAAGGAGCAAATGTGATCGACGGTGGTGGGCGCACCCTGATCCCGGGTCTGATCGATGTGCACTGGCACACCCTCTATTGTTGCAGCCCGCAAAGCTCGGTTGTGACCGATGATATTTTGGGTGTGGCGATCCGTGGCGCATTGGGGTCCGAAGGCACTCTGATGCGGGGCTTCACGAGCGTCCGTGATGTTGGCGGCAATTCCTTCGCCATCAAGAAGATGATCGACGCCGGCGAAATCCCCGGTCCGCGAATCCTGCCGTCCGGTCCGCCGATCACGCAGACGGGCGGGCATTTTGATTACCGCCCTTATCAGGCGGTGCCGACAAACGAAGGCGATGCTTTGTGGTATTGGTACAGCGTTGGCCTGATGATGCAGGCAGACGGCGTCCCGGAAGTCACCAAGCGGGCCCGAGAAGTCATGCGTATGGGGGCCACGCAGCTAAAGATTTCGGGCGGCGGCGGTGTGTCGTCCACATACGACCCGCTGGACGTTCGCCAATACACAAAGGATGAAATCGAAGCCTTTGTCGAAGTGGCCGACACCTACAACACCTATGTTGCCTCTCATCTTTTCACCGACGATGCTGCGCGCATCGCGATCGAGGCCGGTGTGAAATCCATCGAGCATGGCTTCCTCATGAGCCGTGAGACCATGGAAATGATGCGTGACAATGACGTGTGGCTGTCCGTGCAACCGCTGCTGGATGACGAAGACGGGTTTTCCTTTGATGACCCCGTCAGCCAACAGAAGTGGATCGACGTGACCAACGGCACCGATTTCACCTACAAGACCGCAAAGGAAGTGGGGGTCAAAACCGCCTTCGGGACCGACATCCTGTTCGACCCGAAATTGGCCGAGCGGCAGGGTGCGTTTCTTGCCAAGCTGCAGCGGTGGTACTCTCCTTACGAGGTTTTGCAGATGGCCACTTCGACCAATGCCGAACTGCTGGAATTGTCCGGCCCCCGGCACCCTTATCAGCAAGGACCGCTGGGCCAGATTACAGAAGGCGCTTATGCCGATTTGATCCTTGTGGATGGCAACCCGCTAGAAGACATCGATCTGGTTGCCGACCCACACGAAAACTTCGACCTGATCATGAAAGACGGTGTGGTCTACAAGAATACGCTGGACTGAACACCGTGCTCCTCTGACAATAAAACGCCCGCCAAATGGCGGGCGTCTCGAACTTGAAAGCGGTGTGTTCCGCGCTTAGCGGCGGATGCCCAGCTTTTTGATCAGGTCCTGGTACCGGGCTTCGTTCTTGCCCTTCAGGTAGTCCAGCAGCTTGCGGCGCTGGGCGACCATCTTCAGCAGACCACGGCGGCCGTGGTTGTCTTTCTTGTGGGTCTTGAAGTGCTCGGTCAGGGTGTTGATGCGCGAGGTCAGGATGGCAACCTGGACTTCCGGCGAACCGGTGTCGCCGTCCTTGGTTGCGAATTCTTTCATGACGCGTGCTTTTTCTTCGGCAGTGATCGACATCGGGGTCTCCTTTACAGGTTAGAGTTGATGGCGCAGGCCGGGATGTCGTCCAGCACAGGCCCATGGAGAAAACCGCACCGATTCCGATGCGGATGGGCGCGTATAGGCGCATTTGGCGCAAATGGCAAAGGGATTCTGGTCCGTCAGCCGGTGGCGGTGGATTGGGAGTTCGTCAAGGTCGAAACCAGCTCGATATCGTCCAGCGTCAGCCCCTCGGCGTCGAGCAGCTGTGCCACCAACTGCCCGTTGACCAGCACCTGCGTCATGTCCGGGTTGTCGGCATCCTGTTCGATCGAGATCTCGGGCGCCTCGGGCTGGTCCCAGGACACCAGCAGCTTGTCCTGCCCGTGGGCAAAATCCATGACGGTCACTTCCGGCCCGTCCGGGGCGCCGTCGAAGATGAACGTGTCGCTGCCCGCGCCGCCGGTGGCGATGTCGCCCGGGCCGGCCAGGATAGTGTCATCGCCGTCTCCTCCGTTCAGAAAATCGGTGTCCGGGGTGTCTTCGCCATCGGACCCGTCCAGCGTGTCGTCACCGTCGCCGCCGAACAGGGCATCCTCGCCCGCGCCGCCGGACAGGTGGTCATCGCCATCGCCGCCCTGCAGCGAATCCTCACCCGCATCACCGACCAAGCCGTCGTCACCCTGCCCACCATACAGCTCGTCCGCGCCGGAACCGCCGGTCAGCCTGTCGTCGCCGTAATGGCCAAACAGCCTGTCGTCGCCGGTGCCGCCATCCAGAGTGTCGCCGTCATCCTGCCCGTGCAGGGTGTCGTCGCCCGCGCCGCCGGTCAGCCTGTCTGCGCCCTGATCGCCGAACAGAACGTCATCCCCGTCGCCGCCTTCCACGGTATCGTCGCCGCCGTATCCGTTGATCTGATCATTTCCTGTACCGCCGGCCAGAACATCGTCGCCTTCGGTCCCGGCAATGACCAGGTTGCCGTCATAGTCGGACAGTACGGTGCCGGCAGAGGGTGTCTCCTCCGCATTCGTCGCGCTGTCCTCGGACGCAATTTCGTCAGTCGCGGTTGCCGTGACGGGTTCGACAAGGTTGCCCTCGCTGGGCACGTCGTCGATCTCGAGCAGGTTGCCTTGGGACAGGTCGTCGATCTCTTCGTCATCGATCACGTCGGTGTCTGTCTCGTCCTCTTCCGAGGGCGAGAGGACATCGCTCATGGCATAGGCGGCGGCGCCGATGGCGGCCAGTCCAAGCAGGCCAAACAGGAACATGAAACCCTCCGAGCGGAAATTGCTCCGAGTGTGAAATATCCCACCCGATCAGGGGGTTGGTCAAAGGCTAGCTGACTCTGTGGTTAACCGTTCGTCACCGGCCCCAGGGCTGCGGTTGCTGCGAATAGGCGGTGTAAAGCGGGTGCTTGGGGTGGCCGTCCTTGGTCAGGCCAAGGTGGAAAAGCGGCTGGCCGGTGCCGCGCAGCAAGCGCTCGACCGCCGGGCCGCGATCCAGATGCGCGCCATGGGTGCCCCAGGCTGCGATCACCTGATCGGCCCAGTCCACGCCGGCCAGGATGGCAGCGTCGTTTTCGGGTCCCACCGGATCGGCCGCTGCGCGCATCTTGCGCGGGTCGGTGTCGCGCCAGGCAAAGATGTTGGTCACTTGGAACGCCCCGAACCCCAAGGCCCGCGCGCGCCGCTCGCAACGCTCGACGGTCGGGTCGTTCTGCACCTCGGTCGCGGTCGAGGGGTTCAGCATCACGAACAGCGCCCGCCGCCCGGCCGGATCCCAGATGCGGGTCAGGCTGTAGCGATAGCGTTCGCAGTCGGAATAGACAGCTGTTGAGGGCGCATCGCCCTTGGTGTGGGAGCGGGTGATCATGCGCCTTCGCTTAGCACGGGACCTAACCGGCGAACACCCGGCTGGGGTGCAACTCACCGGATTTGTAGATCCCCACCGCTACGGCCTTGCCGTCGAACGAGGCCCAGGCCTCGTCGCCGTATTCCACGTCGCTGGCCAGAACCATGCCGGGGTTGCCGTTGCGCAGGCGGGTGGCGCCTTCGGGGGTGCATTTCAACTCGGGAAGGTCGGTCAACCCTTCTTCCAGCGGGCGCAGGTAGTCATCCAGCGCCGGGGTTTTCGCCATCTCGTCGATTTGCTCGATGCTCAGGCCGTCTTCGACGTCGAACGGGCCGGACCAGATCCGGCGCAGCGCCTTGACATGGCCATGGCAACCCAGCGCCGACCCCAGATCACGGGCGATCGAGCGGACATAGCCACCCTTGCCGCAGGTCATTTCCAGCACGACATGATCGGGATCGGGGCGGTCGACCAGCACCAGTTCCTCGACCCATAGTGGGCGGGCGGCCAGTTCGACATCCTCGCCGTCGCGGGCCAGCTTGTAGGCGCGCTGGCCGTCGATCTTGACCGCCGAGAACTTGGGCGGCACCTGCATGATCTCGCCCACGAAGGGCAGCAAGGCCTGCTTGATCTCGTCATCGGTGGGGCGCAGGTCGCTTTCCGCGATCACTTCGCCCTCGGCATCGTCGGTATTGGTGGCCTGACCCAGCCGCACGGTAAAGGTATAGGCCTTGAGCGCATCGGTGATGTAGGGAACGGTCTTGGTGGCCTCGCCCAAAGCGACGGCCAGAACGCCGGTGGCCTCGGGGTCGAGCGTACCGGCGTGGCCCGCCTTCCTGGCGTCCAGCGCCCAGCGAACTTTGTTGACCACGGCGGTCGAGGTCATGCCCGCGGGCTTGTCGACCACCAGCCAACCGGAAATGTCACGACCCTTGCGTTTGCGTCCCATGATGCACCTTGTCGTCTGTTAAGGCGCGCGACCTAGCGGATCGGTCCGACGCTGTCAATTTGCCGGGATGTCCTCGACCACGCCGACGATCGGTCCCAGCGAGAAGCCCACGTCCGACCGGTTCGCCGCCCGGTCATACATACGCGAGATGTTGCCGTCGAAAAACAGCGCGTTGGGCGTGTTCAGCACGTCGCGGAACAGACGACCGAATTCATGGAAGGTGACATAGTCCTCAGAGATCACGAACACAGCACGGCTGCCATCGGCGCTGGTGCCCACCCCGTTGCGCACATAGCGCGAGGTCGAATCCTCGAGAAACCGTGGATGCAATTCGCCGTCGATCACCAGCATCGGGCCGGATTGGGTGGCAAAGCGGCAATCGGGTTTGCGATCAAGATAGTCCAGCGTCTCGAACACGTCGGCGCGGCCTTGGCGGATGCAGAACACCCCGTTGGGCAGCAGGCCGAAATTGCCGGGGCCGGCGTTGGGAATCACGCGCATGAGTTCCTGCCCGTCTTGGACATAGTGGCCCACGGGCGAGCGGTCCTCGTGATACATTCCGGCGTTCATCGCAAAGCTCAGGCGCTGGCCCGAACCGACCAGTTCCTCGTTCACCGACGAGAAATGGCCCAGCACCCGGCCCGCGTCGTCATACAGGAACAGGCGCAGGTCCTCGGTAGTGGCATCGACCTCGCACACGGTATAGCGACGGTCTTCGTGGGCCACGCGCTCGCACGTCACAGCCGCGGCCTGTCCGGCCCAGAGCAATGCGATCACAGCGGCGGTCCTGCGGATCACTCGTCCAGGTCCCGGCGCACGGCGTCCTGTTCGAACATCCGGCGGGTGTCGTCCATGCGGTCGAACGTGTCGTCCAGCCGGAAGCGCAGGTCGGGGGCGAATTTCAGGCCGACCTTCTTGCCGACCATGCGGCGCAGCTCGCCCTTGTTGCGGGCCAGCAGCTCGATCACGGTGTCCTGCCCCTTGCCGCCCAGCGGCAGCACATAGGCGGTGGCGATCTTGAGGTCGGGCGAGGTGCGCACTTCGCCCACGGTGATCGACAGGCGGTTCAGGTCAGGGTCGTGCACGTCGCCGCGCGCCAGCACCTCGGACAGGGTGCGGCGGATCAGTTCGCCGACGCGAAGTTGCCGTTGCGAGGGGCCGGGGCCGTCGTGGAATTTGTTCTTAGCCATGTCCCCGATCTAAGCGCAAAGCGGGGCTTTGCCAAGCGGCCCCGAACCGGGTAGGAGGCTTTGAGCCGAATTTCAGAAGAAGGACCAGCGCAATGACGCATATTCCGGGAATTGTCGTGACCGGGGCTTCGGGCCGGATGGGGCAGATGCTGATCAAGACCATCACCGACAACGATCAGGCCCGGCTGGTCGGCGCGGTCGAGCGCACGGGCCATGACTGGATCGGCCAGGACGTGGGCACCGCGATGGGCGGCCAGCCGCTGGGCGTGACCGTCACCGACGATCCGCTCGATGCCTTTGCCCAGGCCCAGGCGGTGATCGACTTCACCGCGCCCGAGGCGACGCTGGAGTTCGCCGCGCTGGCGGCGCAGGCGCGCTGCGTGCATGTGATCGGCACAACCGGCATGAGCGACGAACAGATCGCCGCGCTGGAACCCGCCGCGCGCCATGCGGTGATCGTACGGGCGGGCAACATGAGCCTGGGCGTGAACCTGCTGGTGCAGCTGACCAAAAAGGTTGCCGCCGCGCTGGACGAGGATTTCGACATCGAGGTGATCGAGGCCCATCACCATCACAAGGTCGATGCGCCTTCGGGGACGGCTCTGATGCTGGGCGAGGCCGCGGCCGAGGGGCGGGGCGTAGACCTTGCCGATGTCGCCGACCGGGGCCGCGACGGGATCACCGGCGCCCGGCAGCGGGGCCATATCGGCTTTCACGCCATCCGCGGTGGCGACATCGTTGGCGAACACGACGTGCTGTTCGCCGCGGCGGGCGAACGGATCGTGCTGCGCCACGTGGCGACCGACCGGGCGATCTTTGCCCGAGGCGCGCTGAAGGCGGCGCTTTGGGGGCAGGGCAAGGCCCCCGGCCAATACGACATGGTGGATGTGCTGGGGCTTTAACCCTCGCCCAGATGCCGGTCGACCATGCGCTGAACCATCGGCGCGAAATGGTCGAAGCCGGGGGTGTCCATGTCGGGCCGTTTGCCGGCCTCGTCCAGATACCGGACCTGGATGATTTCCGTCAGGTTCGGGTTGGCCTCGAATGCGGCGACTTCCTCGGCGCTCATCGGGCCGCCCTGCAATTCCAGCGTATGGACCGAGGCCGCCGACAGGCGGTTGAAATACTCGGGCTTGGTTGCACACAGATATCGCTTGGCCGCGACGTGATAGCGGCAGCAATCGGTGATGACCGACGGAAAGAACCGCTCCAGCATCTCGGCGCCGGCATCCTCGTGGTGGCGGTCCTCGGTGTCGTCGGGGTGGTAGGTGCCGAATTCCGAGGTGAAATGTCCGATATCGTGCAGCAGAGCGCCCACGATGATCTCTTCGGGCATGCCGTTCTGCTCGGCGATGGTGGCGCCCTGCAGCATGTGCTGGGCCATGGTGACCGGCTCGCCCAGGTATTCCTCGCCTCCGCGCCGGTCGAATATATCGGCGATGAAGGCCACGATGTTGTCGCGGGTCAGGGTCTGAAAATCGGGTTTCATTCCGCCGCCTCCGGTTGCGCCATCCGCATAGCGGCGAGGGTCGACAGCAGCCCGTCCTTGTCGGCATAGCATCCCTGCAGCCAGCGCGACCCGGCACCCGAATATCCCAGACGCGCATGCAGGACGCGGGTGTTGTCGACGATGAAGCTCTCGCCCGGTTCCAGCTTGAACGCCACGCCCATGGCTGGGTCGTCGATGATCTCGCCCAAACGGCGGTAGGCGGCGTAATAGGCCTCCATCCGGTCGAAGGGCACATCCACGAACGGGGCCGAGGACCGGTTGTTGAAGCGGATGCCGATCAATTCGCCATCGGGCGACAGCTCGATCATCGGGCGGCGCGCGCGCAGGCAGACCCCGTCCGAACCGCGGTATTCGAACCGCGCGGGATAGCCGGCCAGCAGGGCAAAGCCTTCGGGGTTTTCGGCGCGCAGGCGCTGGGCCGCGCGAAAGCCGTCGACCACGATCGACTCCCCGCCTTCGGCGCTGTTTTCCAGGCAATAGAGGATCTGCAACGTGGGGACCGGGTCGCGATAGGGATTGTCGGTATGCGCCTGCAGGCCAAGGCCGGTATAGGCCAGGTTGGTCGGGTTCACCTCGGTCCGAACCTCGAAATAGGGGCCATAGTTGGTCTCGCGCACATAGCCGAACAGATCGGCGACCTTCAGCAGCGAACCGGGTTCCGTCGGGCCGTTGGTCAGCTTGGCAAAGCCGTATTCGGCGACCGCCGCCAGCCAGTCGCGCTTGGCGGCGGGGATTTCATGCACCTGCGTCCAGTCGCCGGCCGGGGCCGCGAACCCGCCGTCCCAAGTGGTGATGCCGGGCGACAGCCAACCCATCGGGCGGGTCTGGTCCCGATCATAGACATGCGCGGCCAGCCAGTTTGCGGGGAAGCTGACGGTCTTGTCTTCGGGGGCGAAGGTCACCTGCAGGTCACCGCCCGCCACCTCGGCCGCTTGAATCGCGATCTCTGCCGGAATGTCGCCGATCGTGATCAGGCGCTGGCCGTTGCCGGGGTCGCGCGTCTGCGGGTCCAGCGCATTGTCGCGCAGCCAGATGGCGTGGAAACGGGCGCGGGTGCCGTCTTCGAACTCAACCGAAACGACCGCCGGGCCATGGGTGGCGTAGCGCAGCATGGGACTCTCCTGTTCAGCGTAGGCTTTGATTGAGGAGATACGCGCGATATGGCATTACGGCAATTAAGTCTTGTTTCCTCTGAGGGTTGGAAAATCTAATGAGCAAGAAAAAGGTCGGCCTGCCCCCGCTGGACTGGCTGCGCGTGTTCGAGGCGGCCGGGCGGCTGGGCGGATTTTCGGCCGCGGCGCGCGAGTTCGGCCTGACTCAGGCGGCGGTCAGCCAGCGCATCGCCAATCTGGAATCCTGGCTGGGCCGGTCCCTGTTCGTGCGCGAGGCGCGCGGCGTGTCGCTGACGGTCGAGGGCGAAAGCTATCTGCCGCTGGTGCAGGACAGCCTGCGCGCGTTGGAACGCAACACCGAGGATCTGTTCGGCACCGCCCCGCGCGCGCTGCGGGTGGCCGGGCTGTCCTCGCATATCCAGGCGCTGGTGTTGCCCAGCCTGGGGGGCTTTCGCGCCCTGCGGCCCGAGGTGCAGGTCACCACGGATTCGGTGGCCCGGCGGTCCTCGCTGGAGGACGAGCGGACCTGGCTTCAGATCCGCTATGGGCGTGGCAACTGGCCGGGGCGCGCCGCGGACCTGATCGCGCCCGAGATTCTGACCCCGATGGCGGCACCGGGCGTCGACTGGGGCGCGCCGGTGATCGACCTGCGCGGCGAACGGCCCGGCTGGCAGGACTGGATGCAGAAGACAGGCGATACAGACCTGCCACGCGCCGGTCTGAGCTGTGACTCGATGGAACATGCCCTGAGCGCGGCGCGGCAGGGGCTGGGGGTCGTTCTGGGGTCGGTCGCCCTGGCCTCGGTGGATCTGGCCTCGGGCCGCCTGATCCGGCTGGGGCGTCTCGACCTGGAAACCCGCGACGGATACTGGCTGACATGGCCGCGGGACCGGGCGCAGTCGAAAAAGCAGCAGGCCCTGATCGGCGATTTCCTGCAGGCCCTGCGCGCGGCAGTCTGAGCGGTCAGAAATCGATCGCGATGCCCTTCTTCTCCCAATCGCCATAGCGCGCGGGATCGGGGCCGTCGCGCCCGCCAAGTTCCTTGGGCAGGGGTTTGGCCTCGGCTTCGGCCTTGCGCCGGCGCTCTTCGGCCTCGGCCAGGGCGCGCCGGGCGGCGGGCGGCAGGTCTGTGCGGTCGTCGCTCATGACATCGGGTTCCTTTCCGTGCATGGCCTTGATATACGCCCTCGTCCGCTGATGGCAATGCGGGCGAAAACCTTGCAAAGGCGGTTTCATGTCCAACACCCCGACAGCGGCGCGGCGCAGCGTCATCTATCTGCTGGATCAGATCCTGGGCGAGGGGCGCTTGCTGTCCGAATGCCTGGCGGCCGGGGCGCTGGATCGCCTTGCCCCCGAAGACCGCGCGCGTGCGCAGCGGCTGACGCTGGAGACCTTGCGCGGGCTTGAACGCGCCGACCGCCTGCTGGAGGGGCATCTGCGGCGCACACCGGCTTTGACCGTCCAAAACGCGCTGCGTCTGGGAACGGTCGAACTGTGCCACGGCGAGGCCGCGCATGGCGTTGTGAACGCGATGGTCGAGATCATCGGCCGCTCGCGCAAACACGGGCGGCTCAAGGGGCTGGTCAACGCGGTTCTGCGTAAGATCGCCGCCGAAGGCCCCGAGGCCTGGCCGAAGATGCGGGTGCCCCGCCTGCCGGACTGGCTGCGCGAACCGCTGATCGCGGCGTGGGGTGCGGATGCGGTCAAGGGTATGGAGCAGGCCCATTTCGCCGGCGCGCCGCTGGACCTGACGCCAAAGCCCGGCGCAACGATCCCCATGGGCATCGAACTTCCGACCGGCTCGGTTCGGGTTGCTGACGCGGGTCAGGTCTCGGCCCTGCCGGGTTATGCGAGCGGAGACTGGTGGGTGCAGGATGCCGCCGCTGCCCTGCCGGCGCGGATTCTGGCCCCCCGGCCCGGCGAGCGGGTTCTGGACATGTGTGCCGCGCCCGGCGGCAAGACGCTGCAACTGGCGGCGGCGGGGGCAGAGATCACCGCGCTGGACATTTCCGAGGCCCGGCTGTCGCGGGTGCGGGAAAATCTCGAACGGACCGGGCTGTCGGCCCGGGTGGTCGCCGGCGACGCGCTGGACCATCAGGGCCAGTACGATGTGATCCTGCTGGACGCGCCCTGTTCGGCGACCGGCACCATCCGGCGTCACCCGGATCTGCCCTTTGCCAAGGACGGCTCCGAATTCGGCGGCCTGATCGCATTGCAGGCCCGGATGCTGGCCCATGCCTGGACCCTGCTGAAACCCGGCGGGCGGCTGGTTTATTGCACCTGCTCGCTGCTGCCCGACGAAGGCGAAGTGCAGATCGAAGAGGCTCTGCCGCAATATCCCGACATGCAGGTGGACCGCGCCGCGCTGCAGGTGCCCGGCGTTCAGCCCGACTGGCTGACCGATGAAGGCGGGTTGCGCCTGCGTCCCGATTATTGGCCCGATCTGGGCGGCATGGATGGGTTCTACATCGCCTGCCTGAACAAATCGGCCTGACCGGTCGCTTTTCGATGACTTGACGAACCGGCCCGGCTATCGTTGGTTCAAACGCCAGCAGAGCGGCAGGGGCAGAGCAACACACGTCATGTCGAATTCGGACACCATGGCCAACCGATGGGTGCGGTTTCAGAACCGTCTGTATGCGCGTCTCAGCCAGCGCCGCAAGCCCGTCAGCGGCTTTGCCGGTCAGCCCGAGCCGCGCACCGTCGGTTCATTTGCGCGCGGGCGGCAGCTGGTGGCCGGAAATCTCTTGTTTGCCGGTTTTCTGGTCGAGGCCCGCGATACCGGCCTGTGGGAGGTTCAAGCCCCCAACGCTGCGTTCGAGGATGAACGGCATGGATTTGCCTGGCTGGACGATCTGGCAGCAGTGGGTGATGCCGCGGCGCGGGAAAAGGCGCAACGCTGGGTCTGGGGTTGGATCGAGACCCACGGCAAGGGGCAGGGTCCGGGTTGGGCCCCGGACCTGACCGGACGCCGCCTGATCCGCTGGATCAATCACGCGCTGTTTCTGCTGTGCGGTACGGACGAGGCCCACAGCCGCCTGTTTTTCCGATCTCTGTCACAGCAGACATGGTTCCTGTCCAAACGCTGGCACGCGGCGACACCGGGATTGCCGCGCTTCGAGGCTTTGGCAGGCTTGGTTCAGGCAGGATTGGCGCTGGAGGGGATGGAAGACATCTCGGACCCGGCCGTTCGGGCCCTGGCGCGGGAATGCGAGGCCCAGATCGACGCCCAAGGCGGCATTCCCACACGGAACCCGGAGGAATTGCTTGAGGTTTTCACCCTGCTGGCCTGGACATCCGCTGCGCTCAGCGAAGTCGGGCGCGGCACGCCCGCCGCTCAGACGGCAGCAATCAAACGGATTGCTCCGACCCTGCGCAGCCTGCGTCATGCCGACGGCGGGCTGGCCCGGTTTCACGGCGGTGGCCGCGGCGTAGAAGGCCGGTTGGAACAGGCCCTTGCCCAAAGCGGGGTCAAACCCAAACCCGTCAAAGGTCTGACCATGGGCTATGCCCGTCTGGCCGCCGCCCGCACCACGGTGATCATCGACGCAGCACCCCCGGCCAAAGGGGCGGCCTCGTACATGGCGCACGCCTCGACACTGGCTTTCGAACTGACCTCGGGGCGGCGGCCATTGATCGTCAATTGCGGTTCGGGCGAAAGCTTCGGGTTGGAGTGGCGTCGGGCAGGGCGCGCCACGCCTTCGCATTCGACCCTTTGCCTGGATGGATACTCCAGCGCCCGGTTGGCCGCTCCGGCCAAGGGAACCGCGAACGAAGCAATGGTGGACGCCCCGAGCGAGGTGCCGGTGGAGTTCGAGGATTCGTTCGAAGGCGCGCGCGTGATGGCGGGACATGATGGGTACGCCAAGGTGTTCGGGCTTACCCATGCCCGTACGATCGAGCTGCGCTTTGACGGGCGCGAGGTAACCGGTGAAGACATCCTTCTGACGGCCACCGACAAGGCAAAACGCCAGTTTGACCGGGCGGTTGACGCATCCAAGCTGTCAGGGATCGGTTTTGACATCCGGTTTCACCTTCATCCGGATGTGGATGCCGCGCTGGATCTGGGGGGAACTGCGGTGTCGATGGCGCTCAAAAGCGGCGAGATCTGGGTTTTTCGCCATGACGGCGCCGGAAAATTGTCGCTTGAGCCAAGCGTTTACCTGGAAAAAGGCCGCCTGAAGCCCCGCGCGACAAAACAGATCGTTCTCTCCGGCCGCGCAATCGAGTATGCGACGCGCATCCGGTGGACGCTGAGCAAGGCGCAGGATACAGCCTATGCCGTGCGCGACGTGCACCGGGACGAGCCCGATTTCGACTGAGCCAAAAGGATCTTTGGACCCATGACCGACCTTCACCCCGTGCGCCGCGCGTTGCTTTCCGTTTCCGACAAGACCGGATTGATCGATCTGGGCAAGGCCCTGGCC
The DNA here is from genome assembly GCF_059613065.1 of Ruegeria sp. BHSC026. Classification (NCBI taxonomy): domain Bacteria; kingdom Pseudomonadati; phylum Pseudomonadota; class Alphaproteobacteria; order Rhodobacterales; family Roseobacteraceae; genus Ruegeria; species Ruegeria sp. BHSC026. Next base: position 86,942 of record NZ_JBXWRV010000004.1, read on the forward strand.
GACCGCGGGGTCGAGCTGCTGTCGACGGGCGGCACCGCCAAGGCGCTGCGTGATGCGGGGCTTGCGGTCAAGGATGTCAGCGAGGTCACGGGGTTCCCCGAGATGATGGATGGCCGGGTCAAGACGCTGCACCCGATGGTGCATGGTGGCCTGCTGGCGCTGCGCGACAATGACGCCCATGTGGCGGCGATGCAGGAGCATGGCATCGGCCCGATCGACCTGCTGGTGGTCAACCTCTACCCGTTCGAGGAAACGGCGGCCAAGGGCGCGGGCTATGACGAATGCATCGAAAACATCGACATCGGCGGCCCCGCGATGATCCGCGCCGCGGCCAAGAACCACACCTTCGTCAACGTGGTGGTCGATGTCGAAGACTACTCGGCCCTGCTGGATCAGCTCGAGGAAAACTACGGCAAGACGTCGCTGGGCTTCCGCCAGTGGCTGGCGCAGAAGGCCTATGCCCGCACCGGGGCCTATGACGCGGCCGTGTCCAGCTGGCTGGCCGACGCGCTGCAGATCGACACCCCCAAGCGCCGCGTGTTCGCCGGCGAGTTGAAACAACCCCTGCGCTATGGCGAGAACAGCCACCAGCAGGCGGCGTTCTATGTCGATGGCTCGGGGCGTCCCGGCGTCGCCACCGCCGTGCAGCATCAGGGCAAAGAGCTGAGCTACAACAACATCAACGACACCGACGCCGCCTTTGAACTGGTGGCCGAGTTCGACCCGCGTGACAGCGCCGCCTGCGCTATCATCAAGCACGCGAACCCCTGCGGCGTTGCAACGGGTGCCACGTTGCTCGAGGCATACAAGGCGGCGTTCGACTGCGACCGAACCTCGGCCTTTGGCGGGATCGTGGCGCTGAACCGGCCGCTGGACGCGGAAACCGCGCGCGAAATCACCGGTATCTTCACCGAGGTCGTGATCGCCCCCGGCGCCACAGACGAGGCCAAAGCGATCTTTGCCGCCAAGAAGAACCTGCGCCTGCTGACCACCGAGGCGCTGCCCGACCCACGCGCGGGCGGGCTGGCCTTCCGCCAGGTGGCCAGCGGGCTGCTGGTGCAGGACAAGGACAACGGCCATGTCGAGATGGATGACCTGAAGGTCGTAACCAAGCTGGCCCCCACGCCCGAGCAGATGCGCGATCTGCTGTTTGCCTGGAAAGTGGCTAAGCACGTCAAGTCGAACGCCATCGTCTACGTCAAGAACGAGGCCACGGTGGGCGTCGGCGCCGGTCAGATGAGCCGGGTGGATTCGGCGCTGATCGCTGCCAAGAAGGCCGAGCGCATGGCCGAAACCCTGGGCCTGCCCGAACCGCTGACCATCGGCTCGGCCGTAGCCTCGGACGCGTTCTTCCCCTTCCCCGACGGGCTGATGGAGGCTGCTGCCGCAGGCGCAACCTGCGTGATCCAGCCGGGCGGGTCGATGCGCGATGACGAGGTGATCGCCGCCGCCGACGAGGCGGGTCTAGCCATGGTGTTTACCGGCATGCGGCACTTCCGTCACTGATGCGGGTCCGGGTTCTGCTCTGGGCGGGGCTGGCCGCATTTGCGATCGACCAGCTCAGCAAATATCTGGTCGTCCACGTGTTGCGCGTGGCCGACCGGCCCGGCGGTATCGACGTGCTGCCGCCGCTGCTGACCTTTCGGTACGGCGAGAATCGTGGAATCAATTTCGGCTTGTTTCAGGGCAATTCCGAAGCCGCGCGCTGGGCGTTGGTGGCCGTGTCGCTGGCCGTCTGCGCGGGCGTGGCGATCTGGCTGTGGCGCAGCGCGCAGCCCGTCCGCATGGTGATCTGCGGCGGTTTGCTGATCGGCGGAGCGCTGGGCAACGTGGTCGACCGGGTGCTGTACGGGTATGTTCTGGATTTCCTGAACATGTCCTGCTGCGGCATCAACAACCCCTATGTGTTCAACCTGGCCGACGTGTTCATCTTTGCCGGCGCGCTGGGGCTGATACTGCTGGATGGCAAAAAGCCCTCGTGACGCGCCGGATGTTATGCGATAAAAGCGCCTAAAACAGGCTGGAGACCAAGATGCGGATGCCGCGCGCAACCATTGCCCTGACACTCGCCGCCCTTGCCGCGGGATGTTCCGATATCGGCCTGCGCCATCTCGAAGCGCCCGGCTCGGGGCCTGACGAGTTTTCGGTGATGCCGGTCAAGCCGCTGACCCAGCCCAAGGATTATGCCTTTCTGCCCGCCCCCACACCGGGCGGCGAGAACCTGACCGATCCCAACCCCAAAGGTGACGCGGTGGCCGCGCTGGGCGGCAATGCGGCGGCGCTGAAGCCCGCGGGCGGCATCCCGTCGTCGGATGCGGCGCTGGTCACGGCCTCCAGCCGCTATGGCGTGGCGCCCGACACCCGGCAGGCGCTGGCCGCCGAGGACGAGGCCTTCCGCACGCGCCAGGCCCGCTGGACCCGTCTGCGCCTGTTCAAGGTTGACCGCTACTCGCAGGTCTACAAGCGCGAGTCGATCGACGCCGGGCAGCAGGCCGAAGCTTTCCGTCGACAGGGATATGAAACCCCGTCCTTCCCGCCGGATGAATAATCCTTAACTTTCCGTCATCGCTCTTGATCCCGCCCGGCGCCACCGTAGTTTGAAAACCAACGACACAGACGGAGGATGCCCCATGGTTCGGGTTCTGGCGTTTTGCGCCGCACTGACAGCCGCAGCCCCGGTTCTGGCCGGAACCGGGCACGAGGCCGTGACCACCTTTACCCTGGACAACGGCATGGACGTGGTGGTGATCGAGGATCACCGCGCCCCGGTCGTGCAGCACATGGTCTGGTACCGGGCCGGATCGGCGGACGAGCCGGTGGGATCATCTGGCGTGGCGCATTTCCTGGAACATCTTCTGTTCAAGGGCACCGACAGCATGGCCCCCGGCGAGCTGTCGGCCACCGTCGCGGCCAATGGCGGCAATGACAATGCATTCACCTCGTATGACTATACGGCCTATTTCCAGCGCGTGGCCGCCGATCGGCTGGGCCTGATGATGAAGATGGAGGCCGACCGGATGCGCAACCTGAGGCTCTCGCAGGAGGACATCGCAACCGAACGCGACGTGATCCTGGAAGAGCGCAACCAGCGCACCGAGAACAACCCCCGCGCCCTGTTCGGTGAACAGATGAGCGCGGCGCAGTACCTCAACCACCGCTACGGCGTTCCGGTGATCGGCTGGAAGCACGAGATGGAAGAACTGGACATGGAGGACGCGCTGTCCTTCTACCAGACGTATTACGCGCCCAACAACGCGATCCTGGTGGTGACCGGCGATGTGGACCCGGCCGAGGTCAGGACCCTTGCCGAGACTTATTACGGCGTGATCCCGGCCAACCCCGACCTGCCCGAGCGGGTCCGCTCGCAGGAGCCGCCTCAGACCGCCGCCCGGCGCCTCACCTTCAAGGATGCGCGGGTGTCGCAGCCTTATGTCCAACGCAGCTATCTGGCGCCCGAACGCGACGCTGGCGCGCAGGAGAAGGCCGCGGCGCTGTACTTGCTGGCCGAGCTGCTGGGCGGTAGCACCACATCCTACCTGAACGAAAAGCTGCAGCTCGAGCAGCAATTGGCGGTCTATGCCGGGGCGTTCTATCGCGGGGTGTCGCTGGATGACACGACCTTTGACCTGATCGTCGTGCCTGCGCAGGGCGTGTCGCTGCAACAGGCCGAGGAGGCGATGGATCAGGCGGTGGCCGATTTCATCGCCGAGGGCGTCAAGCAAGAGGATCTGGACCGGATCAAGCTGCAACTGCGTGCCGCGCAGATCTATGCCCGCGACAATGTCGACGGAATCGGCAACCGCTATGGCCGGGCGCTGACCAGCGGTCTGACGGTCGAGGACGTGCAGGCCTGGCCCGACATCCTGCAAGCCGTCACCGGCGACGACATCATCGCCGCCGCGCGCGAGGTTCTGCGCCCCGAGGCTTCGGTCACCGGATGGCTGATGCGTGATAACGAGGTGACCCAATGATCCGTTTCCTTGCCCCCCTGATTGCCCTGCTGTTCGCGCTGCCCGCCTGGGCCGAAATCAAGATTCAAGAGGTCACCTCGCCTGGCGGCATCCGGGCCTGGCTGGTCGAGGATCACTCGATCCCGTTCACTGCGCTGGAGTTGCGGTTCCGTGGGGGTACCTCGCTGGACGAACCCGACAAGCGCGGCGCGGTCTACCTGATGAGTGGCCTGCTGGAGGAAGGTGCGGGAGACATGGATGCGCGCAGCTACGCGCGGGCGCTGGAGTCGCTGGCGGCGTCCTTCGGCTATGACGCGTCGGATGACAGCGTGGCGATCTCGGCCCAGTTCCTGACCGAAAATCGCGATCAGGCGGTGGACTTGCTGCGCACCACGATCCAGCAGCCGCGGTTCGATCAGGATGCGATCGACCGGGTGCGGGCGCAGGTGCTGTCGGGGTTGCGGTCCGACCAGACTGACCCGAACACCATCGCGGGGCAGACCTTTGCCCGGATGGCCTATGGCGATCACCCTTACGGCTCGGACGGGAAGGGCACGATCGAAAGCGTTTCGGCCCTGACCCGCGATGACATCGTGGCGGCCCACAAGGGCGTCTTTGCCAAGGACCGGCTGTATGTGGGCGCCGTGGGCGACATCACCCCCGACGAACTGGGCGCGCTGCTGGACCATCTGCTCGCCGATCTGCCCGAGACGGGCAAGCCGATCCCCGGAAAGGCGCAGGTGAACATCCCCGGCGGCGTCACGGTGGTCGAATTCGACACGCCGCAATCGGTGGCGCTGTTCGGCCAGAAGGGCATCGACCGCGACGACTCGGATTTCTTCGCGGCCTACATCCTGAACCACATCCTCGGCGGCGGCGGTTTCGAAAGCCGTCTGATGCAGGAAGTGCGCGAGAAGCGCGGCCTGACCTATGGCGTTGGGACCTATCTGGTGCCCAAGGATCTGGCCTCGGTCTATCTGGGTTCGGTGTCCTCGGCCAATGATCGGATCGCGCAGGCGATCACGGTGATCCGTGACGAATGGCGCCGCGCCGCGACCGAAGGCGTGACGCAGAAAGAGCTGGATGACGCCAAGACCTATCTGACCGGTGCCTATCCCCTGCGCTTCGACGGCAATGCCCGGATCGCGGGGATCATGGTGGGGATGCAGATGGAAGGCCTGCCGATCGACTACATCGCCACCCGCAACGACAAGGTGAACGCGGTGACGCTGGACGAGGTGAACCGCGTCGCGGCCGAGCTGCTGGACCCCGACGGGCTGCATTTCGTGGTGGTGGGCAAACCCGAGGGGCTCGAGACAACGAACTGAGGTGCGGGGCTGAGCGGTGCTCAGCCCTTGTTGCCGGCCATGTCGCGCAGCATCTGCCCCATCATCTGGCCGAACCGGCCCGAGCCGCGCTGATACAGCGCCCCGTCCACGGCCAGAACCGTCCCGCTGATATAGCTGCCCATGTCCGAGGCCAGAAACAGGCAGGCATTGGCCACGTCCTGCGGCGTGCCCCAGCGGCCCAGAGGCACGTCCTGAAGCAACTGCTTGCCCGCGTCGGGTGTGGGGGCCAGACGCTTGGCGCCCTCGGTGCCCTCGATGAAACCCGGCACCACCGAGTTCACCCGGATGCCTTCCACGCCCCATTCCATCGACAGGGTGCGGGTGATCTGATCGACCCCCGCCTTGGCCGCGCAGACATGGGCCTGGCCCTCGTAGGGCAGGTAGGATTGCGGGGCCGAGATGTTGATGATGTTGCCGCCGGGCCGTTTCAGATAGGGATAGGCGCCTTTCAGAACATGCACGGTGCCCATCAGGTCGATCTCGACCACGGTGCGGAAGGCGTTGACCGACATTTCCGCCATAAGCGCCGGGAAGTTGCCCGCCGCCCCGGAAACCAGAACGTCGAAATCACCGAGCGCCGCGTGGAACTGTTTCAGCCCCTCGGCGACCGCCTCAGCATCACGCACGTCAAAGGCCGCGCCGATCGCCTCGGCCGCGCCCGCCGTCTTCAGCGCGGCGATGGTGTCGTCCACCTTCTCCTGCGAGCGGCTGGCCACGGCCAGTTTAGCGCCCGAGGCCGCGAAGGCCTCGGCGATGCCCCGGTTGATACCGCTGGTGCCACCGATGACGATGACCGTCTTTCCTGCGAAGTCCATGCAGAGCCTCCCCCTGATGCGGGAGCCCTACTCGCCGTAGGGCACCCAGATGTTCTTGATCTCGGTCGCAGCCTGCAGGAAGCGGCGGGTGTGGTCCACGCTCCAGTCAAATGCCGTCGCGTTATTCACCCAGGTCCGCTTGAGGTTCCCGGCCGAGGCTTTCTCGATCTGTGCCGACAGGTTCGACGACGAGAAGGACCAGACCGCATCCACGTTCAGATGCGAGGCCAGCGGTTTGGCCAGTTCCTCGTGGCTACCGGTCAGGATGTTCACCACACCGGCGGGCACGTCCGAGGTGTCCAGCACCTGATAGAAATCGGTGGCCGCCAGCGGATAGGGCTCGGACGCCACCAGAACCACCCGGTTGCCCATCGCGATCGCCGGGGCCATGGCCGAGACCAGACCCAGCAGCGGCGCCTCGTCAGCGCAAAGCGTGCCGATCACGCCAACCGGTTCCTTCATCGCAATCGCCACGCCGCGGATCGGAACGCCATGCACCTGGCCGTCATACTTGTCGGCCCAGGCGGCGGCGGTGAACAGGCGCTGGATCGCGGCGTCGACCTCTTTCGCACCGTCCTTGCGGCCGGTCATCGCGTCGATGCGATGCGCGAACTCCTCGGCGCGGGCCGAGAGGTTCTCGCCGATGTAATACAGGATCTGCGCCCGTAGATGGCCGGTGGTTTTCGACCAGCCCGCCGCCCCCGCCGCGGCCTCGACCGCGTTGCGCACGTCTTTGCGGTTGGCCAGACCTACATGGCCCAACAGCCCCGCCTTGCCCCAGACCGCGCGGGAATAGCCGCCATCGGGCCGCGCCTGCTTGCCGCCGACATACAGTTTGGCGGTGCGGTCGATCGGATCGACCGGGCCACCTTCGCCCACGATAGGTTCGATCTTGGCCAGCGGCTTGGTTTTGCCCTTGGGCTTGGTATAGGCGGCCAGCCCTTCCCAACCACCTTCACGGCCAAAGCCACTTTCACGCACGCCGCCAAAGCCCGCGGCCGCGTCGAACAGGTTGGTGGCATTGACCCAGACCACGCCCGCGACCAGCTTGGGCGCGATGTCCAGCGCAAGGTTGACGTTCTCGGTCCAGACCGTTGCGGCCAGCCCGTAACGGGTGTTGTTGGCCAGTTCGACCGCCTCGGCCGGGGTGCGGAAGGTCGACGAGACCAGAACCGGGCCGAATATCTCCTCCTGCATCAGCGGGTCCGAGGTCTCGAGTCCGGTGATCAGCGTCGGCGGGTAGTAGCAGCCATTCGACGGCAACTCGCAGGCGGGTTGGTAAACCTGGCCCACCGCGTTGCCCTCGACCATCGACTTGATGGTCTGCAGCTGCACCGGGTCCACCACCGCGCCCACGTCGATGCATTTGTCCAGCGGGTTGCCGATGCGCAGCTTGTCCATGCGGGCGCGCAGCTTGGTGTAGAAGCGGTCGGCAATGCCCTCCTGCACCAGCAGGCGCGAGCCCGCGCAACAGACCTGGCCCTGGTTGAACCAGATCGCATCGACCAAACCTTCGATGGCTGAATCGATGTCGGCATCGTCAAAGACGATATAGGGCGACTTGCCGCCCAGCTCGAGCGTCAGGGACTTGCCCGACCCGGCGGTGGCTTCGCGGATGCGGCGGCCCACTTCGGTCGAGCCGGTAAAGGCGATCTTGTCCACGTCCGAGGCCACGATCATCTCGCCCACCGTGCCGTCGCCGGTGACGATGTTGACCACGCCCTTGGGCAGACCGGCCTGCATGCAGATATCAGCAAACAGCAGCGCCGTCAGCGAGGTGTATTCGGCCGGCTTCAGAACCACCGTGTTGCCCATAGCCAGCGCCGGGGCCACCTTCCACGCCAGCATCAGCAGCGGGAAGTTCCACGGAATGATCTGGCCGCAGACCCCCAGCGCCTGCGCGTCGGGCAGCTCGGCTTCCATCAGCTGGGCCATGCCTGCGTGATAGTAGAAATGCCGCTGTACCAGCGGAATGTCGATGTCGCGCGATTCCCGGATCGGCTTGCCGTTGTCCAGCGTCTCGAGCACTGCGAACAGGCGGGCGTGTTTCTGGATCAGCCGCGCGATGGCATAGAGGTAGCGGGCGCGGGCCGGGCCGCCCAGCTTTTCCCATTTGGGTTGCGCCTTTCGCGCGGCGGCCACGGCGGCGTCCACATCGGCCCGGGTGGCTTGGGTTAGGGTCGCCAGAACCTCGCCCGTGGCCGGGTTGCGGCTTTCAAACCCTTGGCCGGGCTTGGTGAAGGCGCCGTCGATGAAATGGCCGAATTTGTCGCCCTGATCGACCAGCCATGCCAGGGCCTCGGCGGCGCTTTCCGGGGCGGGTCCGTATTCCATGGTCTCGAAAATCTCTTTGACTGTCATTGTTCCTGTCCTCAGCCCATCGGGTGCCGGTAGCCGGCCGAGTATGCCCCGGTGACGAAATGTTCCAACTGCCGCTCGATATCGCCCAGCAGGGACGAGGCGCCAAAGCGGAACAGGTCGGGTTGCAGCCAGCGGCCTCCCAGCTCGTCCTTGATCAACGACAGGTAAACCAGCGCGTCCTTGGCCTTGGAAATCCCGCCCGCGGGCTTGTAGCCCACGCGATAGCCGGAACGGTCATAGTAATCACGGATCGCGCGGATCATCACCAGCGACACGGGCAGGGTGGCATTGACGCTTTCCTTGCCGGTCGAGGTCTTGATGAAGTCGGCCCCCGCCATCATGCAGACCAGCGAGGCACGCGCCACGTTGCGCAGGCTGCCCAGCTCACCCGTGGCGAGGATCGCTTTGACGTGTGCCTCGCCGCAGGCGTCGCGAAACGCCTTCATCTCGTCATACAGCGCCTGCCAGTTGCCCTGCAGCACATGGCGGCGCGAGATCACGATGTCGATCTCCTCGGCCCCGGCCTTCACGCTTTCCTCGATCTCGGCCACGCGCAGGTGAAACGGCGACAGACCCGCCGGAAAGCCGGTGGACACGGCCGCGACCGGAATCCCGGTGCCCTTCAGCGCATTCACCGCCGTTTCGATCATGTCGTGATAGACGCAGACCGCGCCGGTGGTGATCGGCGGCATCCCCATGGCTTCCAGCAGGGCGGGGGACAAGGGTTGCCTGGCCTTGGCGCACAGGCGGCGCACGCGGCCCTCGGTGTCATCGCCCGAAAGGGTGGTCAGGTCGATCATGGTGATCGCCTTCAGCAGCCAGGCGGCTTGGTATTCTTTCTTGACCGACCGGCGCCCAGGCAGGGTCGCGGCGCGGCGCTCGATGGCCGAGGTGTTGGCCTGCACGGCGCGGACCCAGTCCAGGTCCAGTTCCATGCCGGGGTTTCGGGGCTCGGTCACTTGCGGCAGATGCGCGGTGCGCACGGGGCTTTCTGAGCTCTGCGTATCCATTGTCACGTCCTTTGGGAGGTTTGCGCCAAAATCGCACGGCAGGCCGGCGAAGGAAAGGTGTCGCGTGCTGCGGGCATCAGGTTTTTGACCAAATGGACAAAATGGGCGTTTTCTTGCGAGTAATTCGCAATTGCATTGACTTAGTTGCGAGTGGTTCTCATATTTGGGGTCAACATGAACCCAACCCGAGGTCAAAAATGATTCGCCGTCAGTTTCTTGCCGCGCTTGCCGTTGCTGCCACGCTTCCGGTTGCCGGATTGGCCGGGGCGCCGCTGAAGGTGGTGGCCACGACCGGCATGATCGCCGACGCGGTGCGTCAGATCGGGGGCGACCAGGTCGAGGTGAAATCGTTGATGGGCCCCGGCGTGGACCCCCATGCCTATCGTCAGACCCGCAGCGACATCGTCGCCATGACCCGCGCCGACCTGGTTCTGTGGCACGGCCTGTATCTCGAGGCGCAGATGGAAGATTTCTTTCACGATCTCGGCCGCAAGCGCCCGGTGGTGGCCGTGGCCGAGGGGGTCGACAAGTCGAAACTGCGCGCTCATGACGATTATGCCGACAAGTACGACCCGCATCTGTGGATGAGCCCGGTCCTGTGGCGCGACGTCGTGATCGAGGTGCAGCAGGCCCTGACCGAGGCGCGCCCCGAGGCTGCCGACCTGTTCGCCGCGAACACCCAGGCGTTTCTGGACCGGATCAACCGCCTGCATGCCTATGGCCAACAGGTTCTGGCGCAGATCCCCGCGGACAAGCGGGTGCTGGTCACCGCCCATGACGCCTTTGGCTATTTCGGCGCGGAATACGGGTTCGAGGTGACCGGCATTCAGGGCATTTCCACCCAGTCCGAGGCCGGGCTCAACCGGATCGGAGAACTGGTCGACATGCTGGTCGAACGGCAGGTGTCGGCGGTGTTCGTCGAAAGCTCGGTGTCCGACCGGTCGGTTCGGGCGCTGATCGAGGGGGCGGCGGCCAAGGGGCACACCGTTGCCGTGGGCGGCGAGCTGTTCTCGGACGCGATGGGCGCGCCGGGCACCTACGAGGGCACCTATGTCGGCATGCTCGATCACAACTTCACCGTCATCGCCCGCGGGCTGGGCGCCGATGTGCCCGCGCGCGGCATGGACGGCAAGCTGGCGGCGGGGTCCTGACATGGTTGAGCTTGCCGCGAAACAGGGCACCCGCCCGACCGATCCGTCGGTTCAGGCCAGCCCGCTGGCCATTCGCGGGCTGACCGTGTCCTACAACCAGAAACCGGCCGTGTTTTCCGTGGACATCACCGTTCAACCGGGGTCGATGACCGCGATCATTGGCCCGAATGGCGCGGGCAAGTCCACCCTGCTGAAGGCCGCGCTGGGCATCGTCCGGCCGGTATCCGGGCAGGTCACCGTCTTTGGCAGGCCGCTTGAGAAACAGCGCGCCCGCATCGCCTATGTGCCGCAGCGCGCCAGCGTCGATTGGGATTTCCCCACCCGCGTGATCGACGTGGTCCTGATGGGCATGTCGCGCGAGCTGGGCCTGCTGGGCCGGGTGCGCATGCGGCACATGGCCCGCGCGATGGACTGTCTGCATCGGGTCGGGATGCATGAATTCGCCGACCGGCAAATCGGCCAGTTGTCGGGCGGTCAGCAGCAGCGTGTCTTTCTGGCGCGCGCGCTGGCGCAGGAGGCCGACCTGTACCTGCTGGACGAACCCTTTGCCGGCGTCGATGCCGCCACCGAAAAGGCCATCATCAGCGTTCTGAAGGGGTTGAAACAGGCCGGCAAGACGGTTGTCGCCGTGCATCATGATCTGGCCACCGTCACCGATTATTTCGACCATGTGTTCTTGATCAACACGCGCAAGATCGCCGAAGGCCCCGTGGCCGAGGCCTTTACCGCCGAGACCCTGCAGGCGACCTATGGCGGGCGTCTGGCCACGGCGCAGATCGACCAGATCGCCGGGGCGCTGGGCTAGGCCATGCTGTGGGACGCGCTGACCCTGCAACTGGGGTACAACGCCACTTTGGTCGCCATCGGGGCGACGCTTCTGGGGTTTGCCGCCGGGGTGACCGGTACCTTCCTGTTTCTGCGCAAACGGGCGCTGGTCAGCGATGCGATCAGCCATGCGACCTTGCCGGGCGTCTGCATCGCCTTCATGGTCATGGTGGCGCTGGGCGGCGAGGGGCGCAACCTGCCCGGCCTGCTGGCGGGCTCGGCGCTGTCGGCCTGGGTGGGGCTGTTGTGCATCAACGGCCTGACCCGGCGCACCCGGTTGGCCGAGGATGCGGCGATCGGGGCCGTTCTTTCGGTGTTCTTCGGGTTCGGCGTGGTGTTGCTGACGGTGATCCAGACGATGGGCGTTGGCCGTCAGGCGGGGCTTGAAGGGTTCCTGCTGGGCTCGACCGCGGGGATGCTGTTTGCCGACGCGCTGATCATCGCGGTGGGCGGGGCGGCGACCGTGCTGCTGGTCATGATCCTGCGTCGCCCGATGCTGATGGTGGCCTTCGACGCCGAATACGCAGCGGCCGCGGGGGTGCCGGTGCATCGCGTTGACCTGGCGATGATGGGCCTGGTGATGGCGGTCACGGTGATCGGCTTGAAGATCGTCGGCCTGATCCTGGTCGTGGCCCTTCTCATCATCCCGCCGGTTACGGCGCGGTTCTGGTCGGACCGGGCGGATCGGGTGGTGCTGCTGTCGGGGCTCGCCGGGGCGGTGGCGGGGTATCTGGGCGCGGCCGTATCCGCCTCGGCCCCGAACCTTCCGACCGGCCCGATCATCGTGCTGATCAGCTTTGCGCTTTTTGCGCTATCGCTGTTGCTGGCGCCGGTGCGCGGCGTCTTGGCCGCGGTGGTGCGTCACCGGCGGTTTCAGCGCCGCGTTCATATCCGGCAGGGCCTTTTGGCTTTGGCGCAGGGGCAGGAAGTCTATGAACCCTATACCCGGCGTCTGTTGCGCCGGTCCGGGCTGATGCGGGCCGACGGCGTGGCCACCGATGCGGGTCGGGCGCGGGCGGCCAAGGCGTTGCGCGACGAAAGGCGCTGGGGCCTCGTGCGCGCGGATCAGACGCACGAAGCCGCAGCGGAGCAATATGACGGCCTGCGCGAAATCGAAACCGTCCTGACCCGCGATCAGATCGACGAGATCGACCGCCGAATCGGCCCCCCGCATGAGGTGCGCACATGAGCGGTGAAGAATTCGTTTCACTGTCCTTGACGCCACTGCTGATCGGCATCTGCGCGGCGGTGGCCTGTGCGCTGCCGGGCAATTTCTTGCTGCTGCGCCGGCAGGCCCTGATCGGCGATGCGATCAGCCATGTGGTGCTGCCGGGCATCGTGGTGGCGTTTCTGCTGACCGGGGTGATCTCGACCTGGCCGATGATGCTGGGCGCGGCAGGCGCGGCCGCAGTGGCGGTGATCCTGATCGAGGCCATCCGGCGGCTGGGCCGGATCGAGCCGGGCGCGGCGATGGGCGTGGTGTTCACCACCATGTTCGCCGCCGGGGTGTTGCTGCTGGAACAGACCGACACCTCGAGCGTGCATCTGGACGTGGAACACGCGCTGTATGGCAACCTCGAAAGCCTGATCTGGCTGGACGCGACGGGCTGGGCCTCGGTTCTGGATCCGGTGGCGCTGGCCGGATTGCCACCGGAACTGCCGCGGATCGCGGTCACGCTGCTGGCCGTCAGCCTGTTCATCCGACTGTTCTGGCGGCCGCTCAAGATTTCGACCTTCGACGAAGGGTTCGCCCGCACGATCGGCATCCGCACCGGCGCGCTCGGCCTTGCGTTGGTGCTGGTCGCGGCGATCTCAGCGGTGGCTGCGTTCGACGCGGTGGGCTCGATCATCGTGATCGCGATGTTCATTTGCCCGCCTGCCGCTGCCCGGATGATGACCAACCGGCTCGAGGCCCAGATCGGCTGGAGCGTCCTGTTCGCGGTGCTGTCGGCCGTGATCGGCTATGTTCTGGCGGGCTATGGGCCGCTGTGGCTGGGCTGGGCCGATGCGGTCAGTGCCGCCGGCATGATCGCCACGGTCTCGGGCGTCATCCTGGCCCTGGCCGCCGCTTTCGGGCCATGCCGCGGGCGGGCGGGGGTGCCGGGCACCGGTTGATTCCGCAGGTTTTCGCCGCCGGGACCCGCACTGCTTCGGCCAAACTTCGCCGAGACCGGGCGGGGCGGAAATCAGGACGCGCTTTGAGCGGCACATCGTGCTACATCCCCAGCCATTGCAAAATGCACGACCACCACTCACCTTGGGTCGTTCGGGCAGTCGCGATGATACAGGCAACCTGTCGAGCTTGCCGGTTTCGATGGCCCGGACGATCCGACCCCCCTCTCCTGAACCTGTCCAAACCTGTGGCAGAATCGCGTGCGATTGTGCTAGGTCTAGCGGTATGGCGCAGGCAAACCCCAATATCAGCGAAAATCGTCCCGTGATCCGGCAACTCGACGAAGCCGCGATCAACCGTATTGCCGCCGGTGAAGTGGTCGAACGCCCGGCCTCGGCCGTCAAGGAACTGGTGGAAAACGCGATCGACGCAGGGGCCACCCGGATCGCCATCGACATCGCCGATGGCGGCAAAACCTTGATTCGCGTCACCGACGACGGGTGCGGCATCGCGCCCGAGGATCTGCCGCTGGCCCTGTCGCGCCACGCGACCTCCAAGATCGACGGGTCGGACCTGCTCAACATCCACACCTTCGGGTTCCGGGGCGAGGCGCTGCCCTCGCTGGGTGCGGTGGGGCGTCTGACCATCACCAGCCGCGCGCGGGGGGCCGAGGCGGCCCAGATCCGCGTGGCCGGCGGCCAGATGGAGCCAGTGAAACCGGCAGCCCTGCGCGCGGGCACCGTAGTCGAGCTGCGCGACCTGTTCTATGCCACGCCCGCGCGGCTGAAATTCATGCGCACCGACCGGGCCGAAGCGCAGGCGATCTCGGACACGGTCAAGCGGCTGGCCATGGCGGAACCCTCCATCACCTTCACCCTGCGCGATGTCTCGGGCGGGGGCGAGGGGCGCGTGGTGTTTCGCGCCGACCGCGAGAACGGAGACCTGTTCGACGCGCTGCACGCCCGTCTGGCCCGCATTCTGGGGCGCGAGTTTGCCGAGAATGCCTTGCAGATAGACGCTACCCGCGAGGGGATCCGGCTGTACGGATATGCCGCGCTGCCCACCTATTCGCGCGGGGCCGCAGTGGCGCAGTTCCTGTTCGTCAACGGCCGACCGGTGCGCGACAAGATGCTGACCGGGGCGCTGCGGGCGGCCTATTTCGATTTCCTCAGCCGCGACCGGCACCCGGCGGCGGCCCTGTTCATCGACTGCGAGCCCACGCTGGTTGACGTGAACGTGCACCCCGCGAAGTCCGAGGTGCGGTTCCGCGATCCCGGTGTGGCGCGCGGGCTGATCGTCTCGAGCCTGCGGCACGCGCTGGCCGAGGCGGGGCACCGCGCCTCGACCACCGTGGCCAATGCGACGCTTGGCGCGATGCGGCCGGAACCGGCCCTGACGGCGCCCGCGCGGGTCTATCAGATGGACCGGCCGTCGCCTGCGGCGCGGTCGGTGGCCTATCAGGCGCAGGCGCCCGGATTTGCCGATCTGGCCAAAGCCTACAGCGGTAGCGTGGTCGAGCCCGTGGCCGAACCCGCCTCTTCACAGCCCGACCAGACGCCACCCGAACATCTGCCCCTAGGGGCCGCGCGCGGGCAGGTGCATGAAAACTACATCATCGCCCAGACCGCCGACGGTATGGTGATCGTGGACCAACACGCCGCGCATGAACGGCTGGTCTATGAGAAACTGAAGAAACAGATGGCTGAGAACGGCGTGGCCGCGCAGGCGCTGCTGATCCCCGAGATCGTCGAACTTTCCGAGGGCGACTGCGCCCGCCTGCTCGCGGTGGCCGATGACCTGTCGCGCCTGGGCCTGACCATCGAACCCTTCGGCGGCGGCGCGGTGGCGGTGCGCGAGACCCCGGCCATTCTGGGCGAGGTCAACGCGCGGGCGATGATCCTGGATATTCTGGACGAGTTGGCCGATCAGGGCGAAAGCCAGACGGTGCAGGCGCGGATCGAGGCGATCCTCAGCCGCGTGGCCTGCCATGGCTCGGTCCGTTCGGGCCGCCGGATGCGCGCCGAAGAGATGAACGCCCTGTTGCGCGAGATGGAGGCCACGCCCCATTCGGGTCAGTGCAACCACGGGCGACCGACTTACGTGGAACTGAAGCTGGGCGATATCGAACGGTTGTTCGGCCGCAGTTGATCCGGCCGCCGGTCGGCGATAGAAAAGAAGAAACAAAACAAGAACACGCAGGTTGAGATGATCGAGATTGCAGGCACCCGATATTCGCTGGAAGACCCCATGGTGATGGCCGCCCTGATCGGGGCGGGGGTGGTTCTGCTGATCCTCGTCCTGCTGTTCCTGGCCCTGCGCGCGGCCAACCGCTCGGCCCGGATGGCCGAGCCGCTGTCGCAGCAGCTGGCCTATCTGGGCCAGCATGTGCAGCAGTTGGGGCAGGGGCAGGAACAGCTGCGCGGCGGGTTGCAGCATGTCTCGGACACGCAGGCCAATGCGCAGGTGCAGGTGATCCAGACGGTCGAGGCACGCCTGTCGGCAGTGCAGCAGCACATGAACGACCGGCTGGCCGACAACGCCATGAAATCCGCCCGCGCGCTGGCCGAAATGCAGGAGCGGATGAAGGAAACCCTGCACGGCACCTCGAAACAGACCGCGACCTCGCTGACCCAGCTGCAAGAGCGTCTGGCCGCCATCGACAAGGCGCAGGACAACATCACCAAGCTGTCGGGCGACGTGCTGTCGCTGCAGGACATCCTGTCGAACAAGCAGACCCGCGGCGCCTTCGGCGAGATCCAGTTGAACGACATCGTGTCCAAGGCGCTGCCCTCGGACAGCTATGTGCTGCAGGCGACCCTGTCGAACGGCAAACGCGCCGACTGTTTGATCCGCCTGCCCAACCCGCCGGGGCCCATCGTGATCGACAGCAAGTTCCCGCTGGAAGCCTATGAGGCGCTGGTGGGCGCGGGCAGTGACATGGAGTTGAAGGCGGCGGTGCAGATGTTCCGCAGCACGGTGCGCAAGCACATCACAGACATCTCGACCAAGTACATTTTGGACGGTGAAACCGCCGACGGGGCGCTGATGTTCCTGCCCTCCGAGGCGGTCTATGCCGAACTGCACGCCAAGTTCCCCGAACTGGTGCAGGAGAGTTTCTCGAAACGGGTCTGGATCGTCTCGCCCACCACCTGCATGGCCACGCTGAACACAATGCGTGCCATCCTCAAGGACGCGCGGATGCGCGAACAGGCGGGCGCGATCCGCAAGGAACTGGGTATGCTGCACAAGGATGTCGAGCGTCTGGGCGACCGGGTGGCCAATCTCGACCGGCATTTCGGTCAGGCGGCCAAGGATATCTCGGAAATCAAGATCAGTGCCGAAAAAGCCGGTCGCCGGGCGCAGCGGCTGGACAATTTCGATTTCGAGGAACTGGCCCCCGAAGACCGCGCCAACGTGGTGCCGCTGGGCAAGTCCGAGGGCTGAGGCCTACTGGATTGACAGGTCTAGATTGTAGCCCACGGTCTTGCCGGTATCGCGGTCATTGCCCATCAGGTAGACGCGGATGGTATAATCTCCGTCCTCGGGCAGGTTGATCCGGGCGGTATTGCCGTTGACCGAGCCATTGTAGATCGCGACCCCGTCGCTGCCCGGCGGCAGGATGTTGAAATATATCACGCCGTTGCCGTTGGTGTCGCTGACCTGAAGCTCGGCAAACAGTTCCTGCCCGCCCTTCGCACCCAGCACGTAGTCGAAATATTCATCACCCGTGATGGTGCCGCTGACCATAGAGCCGAAATTTCCGGGCTGGAATTTCACTTCGGCTTTTCTTTGGGCCAAGGCGGGCAAGGCCACAACGGCAATGAACAGGGCTGCCAGAGATTGTTTCAACATTCTGCATATCCTCCCGGTGATTCCCGGCTCCAAGCCTAGCACAACCGAGGCACCGTTCAGATTCGCAGGAAGGGCTGCACCAAACGTGGGATCAGGCTGTTGAACTTCAGCGGAGCGTCGGTCACCGCCAGGCAGATGCAATCCTCGGACATGTCGGCCACGGGCGTGTGTTCCAAGTCCTCGTCTGCGATCTCGACGTCACCGCGGGCGAAATGGTCCACCTCGTCGGAAAACGCGCCTTGCAAAACCATGGTCAGCTCCATGCCTTTGTGGCCGTGATCGGGTACCGCAGCACCGGCCGGGATGAACAGCAAGCGTGCGGATGCTTCGTTGCTGGTTGGAAGTATGGCCTGCTTGACGCCCATGCCAATCGGTTTCCAGCGGATGCTGTGCACATCGCCGCCAACGTAATCCTGCAACGGGGCGGGCAGAACACTGCAGGCCTGGCGCTTGGATCTCGACGCGGGCGCGCTCTGCGCGATAAGCGCCATAGTTGCCGCCAGTGAACCCTGGCTCATCGCCACCGTGTCGTCCTGATCTTCCAGCAGATGCCCGCCGACGGCCTCGTAGCTTTCGGCCTGCGCGCGGCAGTGGTCGCACAACGAGATGTGCGTGGCGACCATCAGGTCAAATGCCTCGGGCAAGGCGCCCGCGGCATAGGCCATCAGCAGATCGTCTGTCAGGTGGTGTTTGATCGCGTTGCTCATCTTTGTCATCTCAGTTCATCGCGTGGCGCAGGCGTTCCAGCGCCAGTCGTATTCTCGATTTGATCGTACCCAGCGGCAAACCCGTCTGCGCGGCAATCTCGCGGTGGCTCAGGTCGCCGAAATAGGCTTTCACGATCAGTTCCCTTTGTGCCTCGGGCAGCTCGCGCAGGGCCGTGCGCAACTGCGCCGTTTCCTGCTGCAACGCAACCACGTCAGCCTGTTCGGGCTCCGCCTCGGGGCCCCAGGTCAGTTCTTCCGGTTCGGGACGCCGCTGCTTGCGCAGGGCGTCGATGCGTTTGTTCCGCGCAATCGTGAAGACCCAGGTGGATACCGTCGCCCGCGTCGGGTCGAACAGATGGGCCTTGTGCCACAGCGTCGCCATGACCTCCTGCGCGCACTCCTCGGCCAAACCGGCGTCGGACCCCGAACGGATCAGGAACGCCTTGACCCGAGGGGCAAAGTGCTGGAACAGCTCGGCAAAGGCCGTCTGATCCTGCGCCTCGCGGATACGCTTCACGTGGTCGATCCACGGGCACCGCGCTGCGCCATTCGTTTGTGTTCCGTTCACCGAACTTCCTTTGGTTCGTTTGCTACCGCTGCTGGGGCGCCGCGCCGCGGTTTCTGCCGCGGCACTGTCCAAATCAACGGTGTCGATCTCGGTAAACATAACCGCATTACGACGCTTGGCCCAAGCTGGATCACAGGAAACGAGATTTTTGATCCGAAAACGGATAATTTTCGTACACAAAATGAAAGCCGCGCGAAAAACCGTGCGACCTCAAGCAGTTGAAGACGGCACCAGTTCATGACTTCGATCGAATTCGTCCCCGCCCACACCTATCACGGCAGGAAAGGTGCGATCGAGAACGCCTTTCGCTATTCAGTCGACTATATTCTGCTCGATCCCGAAGTCCGGCCGCGGACGCCGCTTCTTTTCTCGGTGGACCGCGCCAACATCACCAATTGGCGCATCCGCGACCACGGTGGCCTGCCAGGGCGGGGCAGTGGGGCCGTCTGGCTACGCGCGCGCCTTAAGGAAATGGACATTCCGCAGCCCGCCCGGATCGCCCTGCTGACGCAACCCAGAGTCTTCGGCCATGTGTTCAACCCGGTCAGTTTCTGGTTCTGCCTCGATGACGCGGACCAACCCTATGCAGTCGTGGCCGAGGTCACGAATACCCACGGCACGCGCCACAGCTATGTCTGCCACAAGCCCGGATTTGCACCGATCGGGCCATCGGATCGCATCCGTGCAGAGAAGCTCATGCATGTGTCCCCGTTCCAGAAGATCGAGGGGACATATACCTTCCGCTTCGATTTCCGGTCCGACCGGGTTGGCGTTTGGATCGACTATGGGCGCGACGGGGGCGGACTGATCGCCACGCTTACCGGCCCGCGCCGGGCGCTCACCAACCGGGCGATCCTGTGGTCGTTGCTGCGGCGGCCATTCGGGGCCCGGCGTGCGGTCTTTCTGATCCACTGGCAGGCGCTCAGGCTGTGGGTCAGGAAAGCGCCCTTCCTGCCGTTCCGCACCGCGCCGGTGCCGGCCGACCCCGTGTCGCGGTCGCACGAGTGACCGGCGCAATTTGCGCAAGATCAAGGACGACGCCCGGTGCGGATGGTTCAGATGGGGGGCAAACGCGGACAGAGGAGTTGACACCGATGCTGGAAATCTCGCCCAGAAAAGTGGCTCAGGTTGCCCTGATGGGGCGCGAACTGCACCGGGCCGAAGGCGAACTGCGCGCCTTCATCGACCGGATGAGCGAGGACGAGCAGGCCGAGCTGGTCGCGATCATGTGGATCGGTCGCGAAAGCTTTTTCCCCGAGGACCTGGCCGAGGCGATCGCAACCGCGCGGGCCGAGGCCTCGACCCCCTGCGCCGACTATCTGATCGGTACGCCGCATATGTCTGACCACCTGGAAAATGGATTGGACGCACTTGGAATCTCGGCCGAGGATGTGGAAAACGATCTGATGTGAACCGCTGTCGCCACGGACACGCGCATTTGGTATGGTGAGCTAGGTCCCTGGTTTTTGATGAGGCGGCGTGGTGGAGAGGCGGCACATTTCGAGTCAAGTAACTCTGTTGCAAGTTCTGGCATTGCTGTGCGCCTTATTCGTGCTGAACAGCCCGGCGCGGGCTTGCACGGTATGCGTGACGCTGCCCGAGCATTCGCTGGCCGACCGTTTGATGATGGCGCAATTCGTGGTTCTGGCCGCACCGACAGCAGACAACCCGTTCCGATACGTGCCCGTCGAGGTGTTGAAGGGCAACAGCAAAGACTTGGCGGTTTTGCCCGAAATCCCATTTTTGGTCGATAGCGTGACGCGGGCGGCGGTGCGAGCGGATCCGGATCGTTCGGTATTGATGATGTACGGACCCGACAGTCGTGACCAGGCCGGGCGCGCTTTGATGCATGGCTGGACCAAAGGCTTCTTGATGACGCCCGCGCGGAAAGACTTTGTGGCGTTGGTACTTGCACAGGGGCCGGGCTGGAGCATTGGTGGATCGGCCTCGGCTGAGCGGGTCGCATTTTTTGCAGGTTTTCTTCAGGATGATGATCGCCTGTTGCGCAATACCGCCCTGATTGAATTGCACCGCGCACCTTACGATATCGTGCGCGGGCATCGCGACAGCGCTTCTACCCGGCAGCTGTTGCATGACCTGCGCAATCTGAACCGAATTGCCTATGCACCTGCCTCCATTCGTATGCTGGGTTTGCAATCCGACGACGCGGCCTTGGCTGCTGTAAGGTCCGTCTATCCGGGCGCGTTGGAAACCGGTGGTCTCAACCTGCGGGATTGGGCGCTTGCGGCAATCGAGGTGGATGGCGCAGTCGCGCTTGTCGCGATCGCACAGTCGCTTCGTTCTCCTGTAGTGGCCAGTGAAGACGCACGAGCATTGGTTCGCGCCCTCGTCGATGCTGGCAACGCGTTGCCAGCACATCGCGCGGCCATCGTAGCAATCTTTGCCGAAGTTCTGGAAACAGACACCGGAAACGCGGCGCGTATTGCATTTGCTGTCCGCGATTGGGACGACGAGACGCTGGTGCCTCGATTGCGCAAGCTGCTGTTTGATCCGGAAACCGATCCCGCCACGGCTTTTGCCCTGCGCGCGACTTTGCCAGCAGGCCAATGACACGCTTCACCTTTCGTTTCGGCAAAGGATTAACTCGGCTTAATGGGTCGGTCCGGAACCGTTAACGTAGGCCTCCTTTATCTAGTGTCAGTGCTGCATCGCAGCTCAGTTTTCGGGAGGACACGACAATGGCAACCGCACGAACAGAAAAGCTTCAATCCAGCCTGATTAGGGGCATATTCGCCAAATACACGGATGCCAGAGTTGAACGATCCCGCCGCCGTATCCTGGCAAAAACCGTGCGCGATCTCGAGCGGCTCAGCCATGATCGGCTGAAGGACATCGGTGTCGATCGAACGGAGATCAATCGCCGCGCATACCAGAGCGTTTATCGCAACGCACCATATCGGCAGTCGCGCTGACTGACGCCCAGCCCATGCAACCATCCGGGGAGGAAGGGAAAATGTTTGACCGCGTTATACCGACCAGCCGACATGAGCCGACCGCCAGCGCTTTGTTATTGTTTGACAGAGCCATGCGCATTCACGCGATCAAGGGCGATATCGTAAGTGCCGCTCAGCATTTGAATACGTTGAGCGATCATCATCTGTCCGAGTTGGGGATCAACCGCAGCGATCTTGAGGAAACGATCGAGCGCTACATCTGACGCCCGAGGCGACGATCGGACAGTCTTGTCCAGCCGGAAAAAAAGCCATTCCGGTGCGTCCGGAATGGCTTTTTGGTTGGTTCAGGCCAGGTGGTCGACCTCCTGCAGGTGCTGCGCTAGCTTGTCGATCTCGGCCATCCAGGCCTGGACCAGTTTCGGGTCGCTGGGGGCGGCGTGGACTCCAGCGGGGATGGCGCGGTTCAGCACCGCCTCGACCGCAAGCGAGACCGGGATTGAGACGAGGCGGGCCATGGCGCTGCCGCGCGCGTCGCCCCAGGCGTCCATCACATAGGTCTTGTGCCAGACCGGCCTGCCGTCCTTCTCGGCCTTCAGGCCGACGCAGAGCACAACGCGGTCGGGCTCGCCCTCTTCATAGGCGTTCTCGGCCCAGAACTGGTCGGACATTTCCTTGAGCCGCGCTTCGCCCTCGGGGCCTTCCAGCGTTTCGATTTCGCGGAACACGTCCGACCACGCATCCGACCAGCCGTTCAGCCGAAGGGTGCCGCGGACGAATTCCTTTACCGGCCAGTGCTCCTCGAAATGGTACTGCTGCATGAAGGGGATCGAGTCGCGGTTCGGATAGACCTCGAAACTTTCGGGCGTAGGCAACGGCGCGACATAGGTGCTGATCGCGTCCCAGGGCCGGGCCACGTCCAGCGGAGCATAGTCGCGGATCGACCGCGAGGGCGAGCGCAGCGCCTTGAGCACGCCCAAGGGCGACCAGCTGAACTTGTAGCGGAACGGGTTGGGGTTCTTGGGGATGCCGCCGCAATAGGAAATGAAGCTCAGGTGATTTTCCGGATCGAAGGCGTCGGAGGCGCGGTAATCGTCGACCAGCACATGGGCCATCAGGTGGTCGATGCCCGGATCCAGCCCGACCTCATTGACCAGTGCGACGCCGGCCTCGCGGGCCTTGTCGTCGAGCGCGCGCATTTCGGGCGCGATGTAGGAGGACGAGACAAAATGCGCGCTCTTCTCGATCGCCAGTTCCGCCAGCGGTACGTGCCAGTCGCCCGGCAGCATCGAGACGATCACGTCACCTTTTCCCAGCACCGCGCCCAAGGCGTCGATGTCGAAGGCCCGGATGTCGTCGGTCAGGTCGCCGACCTCGGCGCGGGCCTTTTCGACGGTCCGGTTCCAGACGGTCACTTTGTGGCCGGCCTCGATCAGGCGTCGCAGGCCGGGAATGGCCGACAGGCCGGTGCCGCACCAATGAATCGTCATGGCTCAGATTCCCTTCATGTGAGTTTCGAATGTCGCCTTGGCCCGGCCCCAGACCCCGCTGTCGATGTCGGTCAGCGCAAGCAGTGAGGGCAGAAGCTGCGCGGCGTAGTCTTCCGAGCTTTCGACAGGCAGCATCGAGGGCAGGTTGTCTATCGCCATCACGTCCAGCACCGGGTCGGTGGCCACGCGCAGGGCGGGTTCTTCCCAAGTGGTGGCACGGTCATAGACCGGCACCGGGTTGTAGTCGCTGTCGGGGTCGCAGGCCACGTCGCCGATGGCGGTCAGCTGGCGCGGGGCATTCAGCGCCTCGCGCGGGACGAAAACCGGCGTTCCGGGCCGCGCGAAGATGCAGTTGAGGAAGATGTCGTGTTCGAGGATTTCGGGGAACGGCCCGCCATGGGCGGTTTCCGCCATGTCCCATTTCGTCACCTCGACCCCCATTGCCTCGCACAGGTCGGACGCGCCGGTGCCGACCCTTCCCAGCGCGCCGATCACGATGGCGCGGGGGCGGGGCGCGCCGGTGGCGTCCAGCTCGGCCAGCAGCTCGGCGTTCAGCGCGTCCTTGCCGGAATAGACACCGACGAGGCCGCAGATCTCGCCGCGCTGCTGCGCCGCCCAGGTCTTGAGCGTCACCGCCGCGCCGGCATACCCGGCCCAATAGCCGAAGGCCGCGACGCGCCGCCCGGTCTCGTCCACCAGGTATTCCAGGTCATACAGCGTGCCGTCGCCGGCCTTGAACCGCTCCAGCAGCTTTCGGCCCGAATGCTGGCCCTTGAAGGCATGACCGAACATGATGTGGCGATGCGGCAGGGGCGTGCCGTCCTCGGGCAATTCCTTGAGGCCGAAGATGATCGCATCCAGCGGCGCCTCCGGCCAGGAGTTTTCCGGCGCGATTTCGCAGCCCGCCGCGCGGTAGCCGTCGATCGGGATGGCGCGGACATGGCTTTCCTCGACCGTCACGCGGATGCCGGCGTCGATCAGTTGCGCCGCACCCTCGGGCGTCAGCCCCACCCGTTCCTCGTTCGGGCGCTGTTCGGCCCGGACCCAGAGATGTGTCATCTGTTCTTCCTGTTATCCCAGCATCCCGGCGGCTCGAACCGCCCTGACGGATGCGCGTGCCTCCATCGCGTCGCGAAACGCGACGATCTTGGGAAAGGCCGAAACATCGACCCCATCCCCCTCAAGCCAGCTGTACACCACGTAAAGATACGGGTCGGCAAGGCTGAACCTTTCGCCCAGCACGAACGGCCCCCGCAGGCCGTTTGCCTCGATATATTTGCAGGATGCGGTCATGGTCTGGGGCACCTTGGCCGCCATGTCCTTCCAGCTGGATTTCCTGTCGGCCCAGCGGTGGCCACGCATCTTGTGCGCATGATTCACATGCATCGTCGAGGCCAGATAATACATCACCTCACGCATCCGCGCCGCCTGCAGCGGGTCGTCGGGGACAAGCCCGGCCTCGGGGGCCTTGGCGGCGATGAATTCCAGCAGGGCGCCGGTTTCGGTCAGGATCCCGCCATCGACCACCAGCGCGGGCACGCGCCCCTTGGGGTTGATCTGCCTGTAGGCCGGCGTCGTCTGCTCGCCCGAGGCGAAGTCCAGTCGGACCGGCTGATAGTCCAGCGCTGCCTCTTCCAAGGTGATGGCGGTCGCAACCGATATGGTGTTGGGCGCATAGTACAGCTGCATCGGCGGCTCCGTTGGGCTGGGCGGTTACAGATGCGTCTGGGCGAACTGCCGGTCGGGCGCTTCCAGATGCGGGACCGCGTTGAACAGAACGGGGCTCAGATCGGCCCCGATCGGGTGCAGACGATGCAACGACGTGTTCATGATGGCAAGGGCCACCCGCGCCATCGCCGGAATGTCCAGCCCCATCGCCTGCCGCACCACCATCGAGATCAACCCGCCCGAGGTCACCACGATGGCCGGCCCGTCCCCGGCGTGAATCTCTCGCAGAGCGTCCGAGACGCGGGTTTCGAACTGTTCGAAGGTTTCCGGCGCATCTTTGATATCGCCCCGCGCCCAGGCCTCGAAGGTCTGCGGCAGGTGCCGGACAAAGCCCTCGCGGTCGGTCGGGATCGCTACGCCGTGCTGTTCCTCGAACAGTTTGGCTAGGGTGAAATACTCGATTTCGTTCAGGCGCGGGTCACGGACCGGATCCGGCAAGCCCATGCTGGCCGCCGTTTCCAGGTGGCGGGTCAAGGTGCCGCAGAACACGCGCGGGTAATGCGCCCGCGTGTCTTGCAGATAGGCACCCAGCCACCGTGCCTGCTGATGGCCCAGCGGGCTGAGCTTGTCGTAGTTGACCTCATCGCGCGCGGCGGTGTTGGCCTGTCCGTGGCGAACCAATGTGATGTATGACATGTGCGTCCCTCTTGCTGCGAAGTCTTAGGGCAGGTTTCCGCAAGGGGCCAGAGGCGTTCGACCGGCAGGGCCGTAAATCTCGCGATCACGACACAGGCGGCCCGGATCAATTCGCGTGTTGCTTAACGGAAAAAAGTTTCCTATAGGAACATTGGCTGCCGTATGCGGCCGTATACCTCTTGTCTTGCATCGCGATTTGGGCCGCAATGACCGCCACCCGATTGACGCCACCGCTGATCCGGTCTCACCCGCAGGAATGGGGGTCATGCATCGCGGTTATTGGGCTAGGATGGGATCGAGTCGAGACCGCCTTCCCTTCCGGTGTGACACAGCCCCTGCGGTCTTATCCAAGGAAAGGTCATTGAAATGACAGACACGCTCCGCCGCACGCCGCTGCACGCTCTTCATGTCGAACTGGGTGGCAAGCTGGTTGACTTTGCAGGCTGGGAGATGCCCGTTCAGTATCCTTTGGGGATCATGGGCGAGCACAAGCAATGCCGCGAGAAGGCGGCGCTGTTTGACGTGAGCCACATGGGCCAGGTGATCCTGCGGGGTGAGAATGTGGGCGAGAAGCTCGAGGCATTGTGCCCGCAGGCTTTTGCGACACTGCCCGAGGGCAAGGCGCGCTATGGGTTCTTCACCAACGAAGACGGCGGGATCATGGACGACCTGATCGTGTCGAACGCGGGCGATCATTTCTTCGTGGTGGTGAACGCGGCGCTGCGCGATCAGGACATTCCGCACATGCGCGCGCATCTGGACGGGGTCGAGGTGATCGAGATCTTCGAGCGCGCGCTGGTGGCGGTTCAGGGCCCGAAAGCCGAGGACGTGGTGGGCGCACTGTGCCCGGCCGCCCGCGATCTGAAGTTCATGGAAACCACCGTGGCCCCGATCAACGGCGTCGAATGCCGGATCTCGCGGCTGGGCTACACGGGCGAGGACGGCTACGAGATCTCGATCCCCGAGGACAAGGCGATCGAGATCACCCGCGCCCTGCTGGCGCATGAGGATTGCGAGCCGGCGGGCCTGGGCGCGCGCGACAGCCTGCGGCTGGAGGCGGGGCTGTGCCTTTACGGCAATGACATCGACCAGAGCACCTCGCCGATCGAGGCCAACCTGGCCTGGGCGATCCAGAAGCGGCGCAAGGAAGAGGGCGGCTTTCCCGGCGCGGCACGCATCCAGAAAGAACTGGCCGCCGGCCCCACGCGCAAGCTGGTTGGGATCAAGCCCGACGGCCGCGCCCCGGCGCGACAGGGGGTCGAGGTGCAGGATCTTCAGGGCAACACGATCGGTCAGATCACCTCGGGCGGGTTCGGCCCGACGGTCGGCGGTCCGGTTGCGATGGGCTATGTCGCCGCTGGCCACTCCGAGCCGGGCGAACAGGTGAGCCTGATCATCCGGGGCAAGGCGCAGCCGGCGCGGATCGTGGCGCTGCCCTTCGTCAAACAGAATTACAAGCGTTGAAGTCAGGAGAGAGACATCATGGCAACCTATTATTCCGAAGAACATGAATGGCTGACGGTCGAGGGCGACACGGCCACGCTGGGCATCACCAAGCACGCGGCCGAGCAGCTGGGCGAGGTGGTCTTCGTCGAGCAGCAGGAGGTGGGTGAAGAGTTCGAGAAGGACGGCGAGATCGGGGTGATCGAATCCGTCAAGGCGGCCTCCGAGATCTATGCCCCGGTCGATGGCGAGATCCTCGAGGTGAACGAAGCGCTGGCCGACAACCCGGGCGCGCTGAACGAGGATCCCGAGGGCGAAGCGTGGATCTACAAGATCAAGATCACCGATGCCGCGCAGCTGGAAGATCTGATGGACGAGGCCGCCTACAAGACGTTCATCGGGTAAACCCGACCGGAGTCCCGGCATGGGGCTCCATCGTTTTTCATATACCGCCGAATTTGGGCTCCGCCCTTCATCTGGCAAGAAATATCCCCGTCGGAGGCTCCCGCAGTCTCCGCCGGGCCTGACCTATCCATGGGAGCGCTGCAATGGCCTTCAAACTGACCGACTACGAAGCCTATGACTTTGCCAACCGCCGCCATATCGGTCCCAGCCCGACCGAGATGCGCGACATGCTCAAGGTAATCGGCTTCAAGACGCTGGACGATCTGATCGACGCCACCGTCCCCCCGGCGATCCGGCAGAAAGACCCGCTGGACTGGGGTCCGGCGATGACGGAACGCGACGCGCTCTATCACATGAAAAAAGTGGCGGGTAAGAACAAGGTTCTGACCTCGCTGATCGGTCAGGGCTATTACGGCACCACCACGCCTGCGCCGATCCTGCGCAACATCCTGGAAAACCCGGCCTGGTACACCGCTTATACGCCCTATCAGCCCGAGATCAGCCAGGGCCGGCTCGAGGCGCTGTTGAACTTCCAGACCATGGTCAGCGACCTGACCGGGCTGGACGTGGCCAACGCCTCGCTGTTGGACGAGGCGACCGCAGCGGCCGAGGCGATGGCGATGGCCAAGCGCGGGGGCCGGTCCAAGGCCAACAACGCGGCCTTCTTCGTTGACCGCAACTGCCACCCGCAGACCATCGCGGTGATCAAGACCCGGGCCGAGCCCTTGGGCATCGACGTCAAGGTAGCCGATCCCGACGAACTGGATCCCGGCGCGGTCTTTGGCGCGATCTTCCAGTATCCGGGCACCTATGGCCACGTGCGCGACTTCACAAAGGAGATTGCGGCGCTGCATGAACACAACGCGATCGCCATCGTCGCCGCCGACATCCTGTCGCTGGCGCTGCTGAAATCCCCGGGCGAAATGGGCGCCGATATCGCCGTGGGCTCGACCCAGCGCTTCGGCGTGCCGATGGGCTATGGCGGCCCGCACGCCGCCTACATGGCCACCACCGACAAACTCAAGCGGGCGATGCCGGGTCGGATCATCGGCGTCAGCATCGATAGCCGCGGCAACAAGGCCTATCGCCTGGCGCTGCAGACCCGCGAACAGCACATCCGCCGCGAGAAGGCCAATTCGAACGTCTGCACCGCGCAGGCGCTGCTGGCGGTGATCGCCTCGATGTATGCCGTGTACCACGGCCCCGACGGGATCAAGGCGATCGCGCAGTCGGTGCACCGCAAGACCTCGCGCCTCGCGGCCGGGCTGGAAGAGCACGGCTTCAAGGTCGAACCCGAGGTGTTCTTCGACACCATCACCGTCGAGGTCGGCCCGCTGCAGAAGACCGTCATGGAGGCGGCCGTGGCGCGCGGTGTCAACCTCCGCAAGGTGGGCGAGACCCGCGTCGGCATCAGCCTCGACGAACAGACCCGGTCCGAGACGATCGAGGCCGTCTGGGGTGCCTTCGGCATCGACAAGAAGGACGACAGCTCGAACAAACAGTACCGCCTGCCGGACTATGCGCTGCGCGAGACGCCCTATCTGACCCACCCGATCTTCCACAAGAACCGGGCCGAGGCCGAGATGACCCGCTACATGCGCCGCCTGGCCGACCGCGACCTGGCGCTGGACCGGGCGATGATCCCGCTGGGCAGCTGCACCATGAAGCTGAACGCGACGATTGAGATGATCCCGGTCACTTGGCCCGAGTTCGCCAATATGCACCCGTTCGTTCCGGCAGATCAGGCGCAGGGCTATCACGAGATGATCGCCGATTTGAACGACAAGCTATGCCAGATCACCGGCTATGACGCGATCAGCCAGCAGCCCAACTCGGGCGCGCAAGGCGAATATGCGGGCCTGCTGACGATCCGCAACTATCACATCGCCAACGGGCAGGGGCATCGCAATGTCTGCCTGATCCCGACCTCGGCGCATGGCACCAACCCGGCCTCGGCACAGATGGTCGGCTGGCAGGTGGTGCCGGTGAAGGCGGACGCGAAGGGCAACATCGATCTGACCGACTTCCGCGAGAAGGCCGAGAAGCACTCGGACAACCTGGCAGCCTGCATGATCACCTATCCTTCGACCCACGGCGTGTTCGAGGAAACCGTGCAGGAAGTCTGCCAGATCACCCATGACCACGGCGGGCAGGTCTATATCGACGGGGCCAACATGAACGCCATGGTGGGCCTGTCGCGACCCGGGGACATCGGCGGCGACGTCAGCCACCTGAACCTGCACAAGACCTTCTGCATCCCGCATGGCGGCGGCGGCCCCGGCATGGGCCCGATCGGGGTCAAGGCGCATCTGGAGCCCTACCTGCCGGGCCACCCGGAATACGGCACCGCCGTGGGGCCGGTCTCGGCGGCGCCCTTCGGCTCGCCCTCGATCCTGCCGGTCAGCTGGGCCTATGTGCTGCTGATGGGCGGCGCGGGTCTGACCCAGGCGACCAAGGTTGCGATCCTGAACGCCAACTACATCGCCGCGCGTCTGCAGGAGGCCTATCCGATCCTATACACCTCCGAGTCCGGCCGGGTGGCGCATGAATGCATCCTCGACACCCGCCCGCTGGCCGAGGCCGGCAACATCACTGTCGATGACGTGGCCAAGCGGTTGATCGACAGCGGCTTCCACGCGCCGACCATGTCCTGGCCGGTGGCCGGCACGCTGATGGTCGAACCGACGGAATCGGAACCCAAGGACGAGCTGGACCGCTTCTGCGACGCCATGCTGTCGATCCGCGCCGAGGCGCAGGACGTGATCGACGGCAAGATCGACCCCGAGAACAACCCGCTGAAGAACGCCCCCCACACGGTGCGCGACCTAGTGGGCGAGTGGGACCGACCCTACACCCGCGAACAGGCCTGCTTCCCGCCGGGTTCCATGGGCGTCGACAAATACTGGTCGCCTGTCAACCGCGTCGACAACGCGTACGGGGACCGGAACCTCGTTTGCACATGCCCGCCCATGGAAGCGTACGAGGAAGCCGCCGAATAAAAAAACCTGAAACCCCCGCCCGATCCGGCGGGGGTTTTTCCTAGGGCTTGAAGTCCGCGGGCACGCCAAAGGGCGGCGCGTCCACGCTCATCCCGGTCAGGGCGTGCAGGAACACCACCAGTTGCGCGATCTCATCGTCGCTCAGAGCAACTGGCGTGATGTCGACCTTGGCGCGTTGGCGCGCCATCTCGAACCGGTCCTGCCAGACGATGAAATCGGTCTGTTCCAGCCACGGCGCCTTGGGCAGCGCGGCCTGATCGGTTGTCCAGCGCGACAGGCTGGTTGCCGGGTCCAGGTGGTGGCGGATGATCCCTTCGAGGTCGGGAAAGGCGCCGTTGTGGCCATAGGGTGCGGTCAGCGCCACGTTGCGCAGCATGGGCGTGCGGAACCGATAGGCGTCCTCCAGCCGGTCGCTTTCGCCCATGCGGCCCACGTCGCGGGCATAGGCGTCCCATTGCCGGGTGCGGCCCGGGCCGAATGGCGGCAGGGCCAGCGCGTGGAATTTCTGATCCGACAGCAGCGGCCCCGAATGGCAGGTGGCGCACCGCGCCTTGCCGTAGAACAGCCGCATCCCGGCCTTCTGATCGGGGGTCAGGGCGGTCTCGTCTCCGGCCAGGTACTGGTCGAACGGGCTGTCGGTGCTGCGCCATTCGATGGCCATGAAAGCGGCCAGAGCGTTGGCGACATGGGTGATGGTTATGTCCTCAGTGCTGTCCACGTCGTCAAAGGCGGCCACCATCGCCGGGCCGTATTTGGGGTCGGTCCGCACCCGCTTGGCCAGAATCGGCCAGCCCTTGTCGATCCGGTCATGCACGGCGCCGGTGACCTCGTTCTCGGCCACGTTCCCGGCCATTTCGAACTGAGCGGTCAGCGGAAAAAGCGCCTGCGCGGCCAGCAGCGAGTTCAGCCCTTCGGGCAGCCATTCCTGCGCGGGCGAGTTGAACCCGTTGCCATAGACGTCCGACAGGCTGAGCCGCCCGTCATGGAACATTGTGTGGATGTCGCGCGCGCCCAGGTTCCATAGGCCCGGCGCGTTGCGCGGGATGCGCTTGCGGATGCGGCCCGCCCCGGTGCCGGGTGTGCGGTCGGGGCCAAGACCCTCGCCGCCCTCGCCGATGCCAAGCGACAGGCCATCGGAGGTGCCGAAATCGGAGTGGTGGCAATGGGCGCAGCTGATGTTGCGGTTGCCCGACAGGATCGGGTCATAAAATAGCTGATGACCGATCGCGGCCTGTTCCCTATCAAAGAACAGAAAGTCGTCATCGGTCAGTGGCGCGGGCAGGTCCTGCGCCCAGGCCGCCCCGCAGAACAGGAGACCTACCGCACCATGCGCCAGCTTGTGCTTGCCCTTTGTCTTGCCGCCACGCCCGTTTGGGCCGAACTGGAACAGGCCCGCGACCTGATGGAGGCGGGCAAGTTTGCCGCCGCGCGCGAACAGCTTCTGCCGGCGGCCCGGTCGGGCAACGCCGAGGCCGAGGAGCTGATCGGCGTGATGTACGGCCTTGGCCTTGGGGTTAAGCAGGACTACGAGCGCGCGTTCGAATGGTATCTGCGTGCCTCGATGAAGGGGCATCCGGGCGCGCAATCGGGTGTCGGATGGTATTACGAGCTGGGTCTGGGCCTGCCCGCGCCTGATCTGGTGCGGGCCTACATGTGGTATACGCTCAGCGCCATCGGCGGCGACCCCGATGCGGCGATCAGCCTGGAAGAGGTGGTCAAGAAGATGACGCCCGAACAGATCGAAAAGGCCCATGTGCTGGTCAATGACTACAAGGGGTGGATGTACCCCTTTCGGTAAGGGCGGGCCGGGATGACGCGTCATCCCGGCCCGAACCGCATCAGTTCAGGTCGGCGGCGCGTTCCGCGTTGATCTCGGCCTCGGCCTCGGCCACGGCCGCGGTCAGCGCGGCATAGATCTCGTCCCCGCGCGCGACGTTCTGCTGGAACCAGTCATAGACCGGGGTCGCGGCCTGCTTGAACGCCTCTTTTTCTTCGGGGGTCGGCACGTACAGGTCGCCGCCACCGGCCACGAAATCCTCGTAGGCCTGGATCGACTTGCGCTTGGGCGAGGCAAAGGTGGCCTGCTGCAGCGCATAGAACCCATCGACGACGACACGGCGCAGATCTTCCGGCATTTCCTGGAACTTGGCGTTGTTCATCCACCACAGCGCACCCATATAGGCGTGCCCGTCCAGCGTGACATACTGCAGGCCGGCATCGGGGAATTTCATGCCCATGATGTCGGTGATGCCGTTCTTCGAGCCGTCAACCACACCGGTCTGGAAGCTGGTGAACAGTTCCGGCCACGGGATAGGGGTGGGCGAGGCGCCCAGGGCCTTGACCAGTTCCTGCGGCAGGTCTGCGACCACGGTGCGGATCTTCAGCCCGTCCATGTCGGACGGCTGGGTCACGCGGCGCTTGGTGTTGGCGAAGTTGCGCCAGCCGCCGGTGTTGCCGATGGTCATCAGGCGGATCGCGCCGCCCGAATCTTCCAGCGCCATTTCGCGCATCTTGCGGGTGAAATCACCCGACAGTACCCGCTCGGCGATGCGGTCGTCGGCCATCAGATAGGGCAGGTCCAGAACCTGCACGTAAGGGAAGATGCCCGAGGCCCCGCCCGAGGTCGAGATGTAGATGTCGATGGTGCCGTCGGCCACGCCCTGCAGGCATTCGGCGCCGTTCGAGCACAGCTGCGTGCCGATGAACAGTTCGACCTCGATCGCGCCGTTCGAGGCGTTCTCGACGAAGTTCTTGAACACGACCAGGCCGTCATAGTCCTCGTCGTTTTCGTTCGAGTTGGCAGTAGCGCGCAGCGTGTAGTCGGCCGCCGAGGCCGCCAGCGCCGAGGCCGCCACCAGCGACGTGGCCAGTGCTGCGGTTTTGAAGAATGTTCTGAGCATGCGTTTCCTCCCTGTGGTACTCAGTCTAGTTTGCAAATCCCGTCAAACGCGGGATCGTCATGGATATTGCGGGGACATAGGTGATCAGGAAGATCACTGCGATTTCGACGGCCAGGAACGGCAGGATCGCCTTGGCGATGGTTTCCACCCGTTCGCGTGACACGGCGGCGGCCACGAACAGCACCAGCCCCATGGGCGGCGTGGCCAGGCCAACGGTCAGGTTGACGCTCATGATGATGGCGAAATGGATCGGGTCGACGCCCAGGCTGGTGAAGATCGGGCCCAGGATCGGACCCAGGATGATGATCGCCGGGCCTGCATCCAGGAACATGCCCACGACGAACAGCAGCAGGTTGATCAGGAACAGCAGGATCAGCGGATTTTCCGACAGTCCGAGGATCAGCGCGGCCAGCTGCTCGGGCGCGTGGCTGAGGCTGACCACGGTCTTGAACGCCATCGCCGCCCCCACCAGCAGCAGCACCACGGCCGAGGTCATGCCCGCATTGCTGAGGACCTCGGGCACCTCTTTCAAGGTCAGCGTGCGCAGCACGAAAAACCCGATGATGAAGGCATAACCCACGGCAACGGCGGCGGCCTCGGTCGGGGTGAAGATGCCGCCCAGGATGCCGCCTAGGATGATCACCGGCGTCATCAGCGGGAAAAACGCCTTGAGGCTGGCCTGACCGCGCTCGGGCCAGGTGTATTTGCGGCTGGCCACCGGGAAATCATAGCGGTTCGCCATGACCTTGATCATCAGCATCAGGCCGATGCCCACCATGACGCCCGGCACGATGCCGGCCAGAAACAGGGCCGCGACGCTTTCGCCCATGACATAGGCATAGATGATCATGATCCCCGAGGGCGGGATGATCGGTCCGATGACCGAACTGGCTGCGGTGATCGCGGCGGCGAATTTGCGGGTATAGCCCTGCTTCTCCATCGCCGGGATCAGCATCGAGCCCAGCGCCGAGGTATCGGCCACCGCCGAGCCCGACAGCCCCGCGAAGAGGATCGAGCTGAGCACGTTCACATGCGCCAGCCCGCCGCGCAGATGCCCCATCAGCGCCTGGCTGAACTCGACCAGACGGATGGTGATGCCGCCGCGGTTCATCAGTTCTCCGGCCAGCATGAAGAAGGGGATGGCCATCAGCGGAAAGCTGTCCATCCCGTTGTAGACGTTGCGATACAGCAAGGTGATGTCGTTGGTCTGGCCGTTCAGCCACAGCAGCAGGCCGGGCGCCGCCAGCAGCGCGAAAAAGACCGGCAGGCCGATCAGCAGAAACACCAGAAAGACGGGCAGGAACCAGACCAGCATCTATTCGGCCCCCACAGCGGCTTCGGGGATCTCGGGCAGCAGGTCACCGCCGCCCAGCATGGTGATGATCGACCGAAGGATCAGTTCGATGTTCACCGACAGCAGCAGGATCACGCCCACCAACAAGGATGCCATCATCCAGCTGCGCGGGATCCGGTACCATTCGTCAAAGCCCAGCGACGTGGGCAGGTACAGCGCCGCGGTGGCGAAACGCCCACCAAAACCCGTGACCTCGGACCAGCCGATGCGCACGGCGACCACCAGAACCGTCAGGCTGAGCAGCAGCAGAAACAGGTTCAGCAACTGCCCGGGTACCCGCGGCAGAAAGCGGACCAGCATGTCGATGGCCACGAACCCGCCGCGCCGGAATGCGGTGGGTGCCATCAGGCCCGTCATCCACAACATGCAGAACCGCGCCGCCTCGTCAGGCCAGGGCAGGGCGTTGCCCAGAACGTATCGGAAGAACACTTGGATCAGGATCGCAATCACCATGAAGGCGATCGCAACGACACCAACCGCGCGGCCCAGACGCAGCGCGGTTTCGTTCACGAGTGCAATCGGCGCAAGCACCGACGTCAATCCGCCCATGCGGATCCTCCCTGTTCAGGCCGCGGGTTTGGCCCGCGACCGTGTCCCGCGCTTATTGGTGCGCGAATTGGCCTAGCTTGCCGGCGTAAAAGGTCAGCGCGTCTCCGTCCGCCATGCTGGCCCGCAAGACCTTGCCCACCACGATAACGTGATCGCCCGCATCGTGATACGCATGTTGTTCACATTCGAACCGCGCCAGGCATCCGCGCAGCAGCGGCGTGCCGTTTTCGCAGCGGTCGTGGTTGATGTCGCGCAGGGCAAAGGCGTCTTTCGAGCAGCCAAAGCACAGCTCGGCCTGGTCGGCCGACAGAACATGAACACTGAAATGACGCGCCTTGTGAAAATAGGGGAACCGGCGCGAGTTCCGGTCGCCGGCCCACATTACCAACGGCGGGTCCAGCGACAGCGAGGAAAAGCTGTTGGCCGTGATGCAGACCGGCCCGTCGGGGCTGTCGCAGGTCACGACGGTGACGCCGGTGGCGAACCGGCCGAAAGCGTCCCGCAGGGTGCGGGTGTCGTCCTTGTGCGGAATGAAGGTGCGCGCCATGTCGTTCGAAAATGCGTTCATCATGGTACCTCATGCCCCAGCGCCGCCTCGTAGAGGCGGAACCAGGCTTCACGATCCAGATTGACTTTCAGGGCGTCCGAGATGCGCTTGATGCGGTCCAGGCTGTTGGTGCCCAGAACCGGCAGGATGCCGGCCGGATGGGCCAGCAGGAAGGCCACGGCCACCGCGGCACGGTCGACGCCGAACTGCGCGCCGATCTCATCCGCGACGACGCCAACCGGAGGATTGCCCGCCATCAGCGCTCCGCCGCCCAGCGGCGACCACGCCATTACCGGGTGGCCGTGCTGCTGGTGAAACGCCAGATCGCCATTGGTGAACGGGGCGATCGCGCCCAGAGAAATCTCGATCTGGTTGGTCGCCAGCGGGGTCTTCATGGCCGATTGCAGCAGCTGCCAGTCCCAGGGGCGGAAATTCGACACGCCCACCGCGCGGACCTTGCCGCTGGCCACGACCTCATCCAGCGCGGCGCCGGTTTCATGGTGGTCCATGAACGGGTCGGGGCGGTGGATCAGCAGCAGGTCGATATGGTCGATCGCCATTTCCCGCAGCGAGGTGTCGACCGATTTCAGGATGTGCGCGCGCGAGGTGTCATAGTATTTCACCTTGGCATCCGCATAGCGCCCGCAGGGGGCGACGATGTCGCATTTGGTGACGATCTCCATCCGGTCCCGCAGGCCCGGATTGGCGCGCAGGGCGCTGCCCAGAATCGCCTCGGCGCCATAGTCGCCATAGATGTCGGCCTGATCGAAACTGGTGATGCCCTGATCCAGACAGGCGTGGATCTTGGCCGCCACATGCGCGGCCGAGGTATCGCTGTCATCGCCCAGCCGCCACATGCCATAGACAAGGCGGCTCAGCTCCAGGGTGTCAGAAAGCTTGATACGTTGCATCAACGACGAACTCCGTTGCCCAGCGGCGTCGCCGGGGTGTCAGCAGGGACCCTTCCATAGGCTTCGGGAAGGGAGCAGGTTTTCAGATGTGGCATCACACGGGTGCCGAAATGGCGGGCCTCGTCCATATGCGGATAGCCCGAGAAGATGAAGGCGCGGATGCCCATCTTCTGATACTCTTCGATCTTCGACAGCACCTGGTCTGTCGACCCCACCAGCGCCGCGCCGCAGCCTGACCGCGCCCGGCCGACGCCCGTCCACAGGCCCGGCTCGACATAGCCGTATTTGTCCGCCAGCTCGCGGTTCCTGGCCTGATGCGAAACACCTAATGAGGTGGCGTCCAGCGCCCGTTCGCGGATTGCGCGGCCGTATTCGTCATCCAGTTTCGATACGATATAGTCGGCATATTCCTTGGCCTCGGCCTCGGTGTCGCGCACGATCATGTGTACCCGAAGGCCATAGTCCAGCGTGCGGCCGTACTCGTCGGCCACCGCGTGTACGGCCTTCATCCGCTCGGCCAGCTGGTCCTGGGTTTCGGGCCACATCAGATATACGTCGCAATGCTGGCCGCACAGCTTCAGCGCATCGGGCGAATAGCCCCCGAAATACAGCAGCGGCCCGCCGATCTGATAGGGTTTGGCCGGATCGGTCGTCAGGCCCGAGAAATTGTAGACCTGACCCTGATAATTGATCTCATCCTGCGTCCAGGCCTGTTTCAAAATCTCGACCACCTCGCGCGAGCGCTGGTAGCGATAGCTGCTCTCGGCCTTTTCGCCCGGAAAATCCGACGAGATGATGTTGACCGTCAGCCGCCCCTTCAGCATGTGATCCAGCGTCGCGATCGTGCGTGCCAGCATGATCGGCTGCATCTCGCCGCAGCGCACGGCGGCCAAAAGGTTGATCTTTTCTGTGATCGGGGCGCAGCCGGCCACGAAACTCAGCGTGTCCTGCCCCACCTGATACGAGGACGGGCACAGGATGTTGCGGAAGCCCTGCGCCTCGGCCTCTTTCACGATGCCCGAGCAATGTTCCCAGCTGGAGCGCAGATCGCCGTCGGGCACACCGAGAAACTGATAATCGTCCGAGCACAGTGCCGCGAACCACGAAACCTCGGCCGCATCCAGATCGGGGGATGTGATGGGGACGATCGTCATCTGATTCTCTCTCCTGCCGGGCTCAACTTTTCTCTTGCGTAGCAACCACATTGATGTAGATCAATAGTGTATCAATTTTTTCTGCGACCAAGTGAAGCGCCCGCGTGCCCCCATCCACCAGAAACCCCAACGCCCTGCCGATCTATGTGCAGATCGCCGAGCTGCTGATCCGCGACATCGCCGCCGGCCGGCTGATCGACGGCGAGCGTCTGCCGCCCGAGCGGGACATGGCGGCGCAGCTGAACGTCTCGGTCGGAACGCTGCGAAAATCGCTCGCCGAGCTGGAAAAAAAGGGGATGCTCGAGCGGATCCAGGGCTCGGGCAACTATGTGCGCGAGACCGGGACCCAGAACAGCGTCTATGCCATGTTCCGGCTGGAACTGCCCGAGGGCGGCGGCCTGCCGCGCGCCGACATCCTGTCGGTCGATCACCTGGACAAACCCGCCGACCTGCCCGATTTCGGCACCTCGCGGCGCGGGTCGCGCGTGCGGCGGATGCGCTATCTGAATGACACAATCATCGCGGTCGAGGAGATCTGGCTGGACGAATCAGCCGGTCTGATCGACCGGCTGCTGCTGTCGGACTCGCTCTATCGCTATTACCAGCAGCAGCTTGGGTTCTGGATCACCCGCGCCGAGGATCGGGTTTCGGTCGGTCGGCTGCCCGACTGGACCCCCGCGAACTTCACCCGGCCGGCGGGCGAGACCGTCGGTTACATCGAGCGGTTCAGCTGGTCGGAGCGGCCTGAACCCGTCGAGTTTTCGAAAACCTGGTTCGACCCGGACCGGGCAACTTACGTCCAACGACTGAAATGACGAGGAAACGCGCATGACCCGGACCATCAATTACGGGCTGATCGGATGTGGCATGATGGGGCAGGAACACCTGCACAACATCGCCCTGCTGGAGGGCACGCAAGTGGCCGCCATTTTCGAGCCCGACCCCGAGATGGCACGCGCCGCGCAGGCGATTGCGCCGGGGGCCAGAATGGTGGCTTCGGTGCAGGATCTGCTGGCGGTCGAGGAGTTGGACTGCCTGGTCATCGCCAGCCCCAACCATCTGCATGTGGATCAGATAGCCCAGATCGCCGAAACGCGTCCCTTGCCGCTGTTGGTGGAAAAGCCGCTGTTCACCAACCCCGGCGATGCGGCCCGTCTGGCCGAGATCGAGCGCAGCTATCCCTGTCCGATCTGGGTGGCGATGGAATATCGCTACATGCCGCCCATCGCCGCCCTGATCACCGAGGCGCAGGACACCAGCGGCGGGGTCAAGATGCTGAGCATCCGCGAACACCGCTTTCCGTTCCTGGAAAAGGTCGGCAACTGGAACCGGTTCAACCGCAACACGGGCGGCACCTTCGTCGAGAAATGCTGTCATTTCTTCGACCTGATGCGCCTGATCCTGCAATCCGATCCTGTACGCGTCAGCGCCAGCGGCGGGCAGGCCGTGAACCATCTGGACGAAACCTATGACGGCGAGACGCCCGACATCCTCGACCACGGCTATGTCATCGTCGATTTCGCCTCGGGCGCGCGGGCGATGCTGGAGCTGTGCATGTTCGCCGAGGGCGCGCGGTATCAGGAGGAAATCTCGGTCGTCGGCCCCAAGGCCAAGATCGAGGCGCTGGTCCCCGGGCCGGGCCGGTTCTGGCCCGAACATCTGGGCGAGCCGCCGGTGCCGCAGCTGATCGTCAGCCCGCGCGACCCCAAGGGCCCTGTCGCCCGCGACATTCCCGTCGACCCGCGCCTGCTGGCGGCGGGCGACCACAACGGCTCGACCTTCTATCAGCACCAGGGCTTTCTGGCGCTGGTGCGCGGTGAGCGCGACGCCCCGGATGTCAGCCTGACCGACGGCATGTGGGCAGTACGCATGGGTCTGGCGGCGCAGCAATCGCTGGCCACGGGCGAAACCGTCCGGCTGGATCGCTGAGGTCTTTCTGCGGGTGCAAAATGCGCCGATCGGAAACCTGTGTTCCGATTTGGCGTCACCGCCCGTGTCGTTTTTGATATTCAAAGCGTCTTTTCCGCTTGCCCGCCCAACCGCGGCCCCCTAGGTCTGGCCGCGGGACACCCCTCCCCAACGAGGGGCGTATATCTGGAAGGGTAACACCAATGACCATCGAACGACCGGCAGCGCGGCCGGCCAATCCGCGTTTATCCTCGGGCCCCTGCGCCAAACCCCCCACATTCGAGCTGAACAAGCTGGCCGGTGCCGCGCTGGGCCGGTCGCACCGCGCCGCCATCGGCAAGGACAAGCTGAAGGCTGCCATCGAAGGCACGCGCGAGCTGCTGGGCATTCCGGCCGACTATCGTATCGGGATCGTTCCGGCCTCGGATACCGGCGCGGTGGAAATGGCGCTGTGGTCGCTTCTGGGCGAACGCAAGGTCGAGATGCTGGCCTGGGAAAGCTTTGGCGCGGGTTGGGTTACCGACGTGGTCAAACAGCTGAAGATCGACGCCGAGGTGAAAACCGCCGATTACGGGCAGATCGTCGATCTGGCGTCCATCGATTTCAACAATGACGTGGTCTTTACCTGGAACGGGACCACCTCGGGCGTGCGGGTTCCCAATGGCGACTGGATCGCCGATGACCGCGCCGGCCTGACCATCTGCGACGCCACCAGCGCAGCTTTC
The DNA here is from genome assembly GCF_059613065.1 of Ruegeria sp. BHSC026. Taxonomy (NCBI): domain Bacteria; kingdom Pseudomonadati; phylum Pseudomonadota; class Alphaproteobacteria; order Rhodobacterales; family Roseobacteraceae; genus Ruegeria; species Ruegeria sp. BHSC026. The sequence goes on from NZ_JBXWRV010000004.1 coordinate 127,304, forward strand.
GCGATGGACCTGCCGTGGGACAAGCTGGATGTCACCACCTTCAGCTGGCAGAAGGTTCTGGGTGGCGAGGCCGCACATGGCATGCTGATCCTCAGCCCCCGCGCGGTCGAGCGGCTGGAAAGCTATACCCCCGCGTGGCCGCTGCCGAAGATCTTCCGCCTGACCAAGGGCGGCAAGCTGATCGAGGGCATCTTCCAGGGCGCAACCATCAACACGCCGTCGATGCTTGCGGTCGAGGATTACCTGTTCGCGCTGGACTGGGCCCGCTCGGTCGGCGGGCTGCAGGGCCTGATCGCCCGCGCCGATGCCAATGCGCAGGCGATTTTCGAGTTCTGCGACCAGAATGACTGGATCGACAACCTAGCCGAGGACCCGGCTACCCGGTCGAACACCAGCGTCTGCCTGAAATTCACCGATCCGCGCATTCGCGACGGCGCCAGCTTTGCCAAGGCGGTCGCCAAGCGGCTGGAGGCCGAGAACGTGGCGCTGGACATCGGCGCCTATCGTGACGCGCCGGCCGGGCTGCGCATCTGGTGCGGCGGCACGGTCGAGACGTCCGACATCCAGGCAATGCTGCCCTGGCTGAAATGGGCGTTCGAGGCCGAGATCGCAGCCCAGGCCGAAGCCGCCTGATCCCTTTCCCCGACAAGATCCGGGCCGCGTCCGGCCCGGAGCCATCATCCCATTCAAGGACCACGCACATGGCCCCCAAAGTACTCGTATCCGACAAGCTCAGCGAAACCGCGGTTCAGATCTTCCGCGACCGCGGCATCGACGTGGATTTCATGCCCGACGTGGGCAAGGACAAGGAAAAGCTGGCCGAGATCATCGGCAACTATGACGGCTTGGCCATCCGCTCGGCCACCAAAGTCACCGAGAAGATTCTGGAAAAGGCCGACAAGCTGAAAGTGATCGGCCGCGCCGGTATCGGCACTGACAACATCGACAAGGACGCGGCCTCGAAAAAGGGCGTGATCGTGATGAACACGCCCTTCGGCAACATGATCACCACTGCCGAGCATGCCATCGCGATGATGTTCGCCGTGGCGCGCCAGATCCCCGAGGCCAATGCCAGCACCCATGCGGGCAAGTGGGAAAAGTCCAAATTCATGGGGGTCGAGCTGACCAACAAGACGTTGGGCGTGATCGGTGCCGGCAATATCGGCGGCATCGTCTGCGACCGGGCGCATGGCCTCAAGATGAAGGTCGTCGCCTATGACCCCTATCTGGGCCAGGAGAAGGCCGACAAGATGGGCGTGGAAAAGGTCGAGTTGGACGAGCTGCTGGCGCGGGCCGATTTCATCACCCTGCACGTGCCGCTGACCGACCAGACCCGCAACATCCTCAGCCGCGAGAATCTGGCCAAGACCAAGAAGGGCGTGCGCATCATCAACTGCGCCCGCGGCGGTCTGGTCGACGAAGAGGCGCTGGCCGAACTGATCAAATCCGGCCATGTCGCGGGAGCAGCCTTCGACGTGTTCAGCGAAGAGCCGGCCAAGGAAAACCCGCTGTTCGACCTGCCCAACGTGGTCTGCACCCCGCATCTGGGCGCGGCGACTACCGAAGCGCAGGAAAACGTGGCGCTGCAGGTGGCCGAGCAGATCTCGAACTATCTGCTGACCGGCGCGGTCGAGAATGCGCTGAACATGCCCAGCGTCACCGCCGAAGAGGCCAAGGTCATGGGGCCTTGGATCAAGCTGGCCGGCCATCTGGGCAGCTTCATCGGCCAGATGACCGACGAGCCGATCAAGGCAATCAACATCCTGTATGATGGTGTGGCGGCGCAGATGAACCTGGCGGCGCTGAACTGCGCGGTGGTAGCGGGGATCATGAAGCGCTCGAACCCCGAGGTGAACATGGTCTCGGCCCCGGTCGTGGCCAAAGAGCGTGGGATCAAGATCTCGACCACCAATCAGGACAAGTCGGGCGCCTTCGAGGGCTATATCAAAGTGACCGTGGTGACCGACAAGCGCGAACGCTCGATCGGGGGTACCGTGTTCAGCGACGGCAAGCCGCGCTTCATCCAGATCAAGGGCATCAACATCGATGCCGAGGTCGGCGCGCACATGCTCTACACCACCAACGAGGACGTGCCGGGCATCATCGGCACCCTGGGGAAGACCATGGGCGAGCATGGCGTGAACATCGCCAACTTTACCTTGGGCCGCGCCCAGGCGGGTGGCGAGGCGATCGCGCTGCTGTATGTTGACGAGCCGGTTCCGGCTGAAGCCCGCGCCAAGCTGGCTGAAACCGGGCTGTTCACCCAGATCAAGCCGCTGGAGTTCGACGTGATCTGATCCGGCAAGACCCGGATGAAAGCGATTGACGCCTGCACCCGCCCGGTGCAGGCGTTGTCGTTGCAAAGGCCCGCAAATCCAACCCGGCCCGGAACGGAGACATCGGCATGACCGCGCCCTGTCCCTGATCGAGCAGTATGGCGGACGCGATGTGCGGATCGTGTTTCTGGGCGACTACGTCGATCGGGGCCCCGACAGCAGGGGTCTGTTGGACCGGCTGATTGCCGGGCGCGACGCGGGGCGAAACTGGGCCACGCTGCTGGGCAACCATGACCGGATGTTCGCGTGGTTCCTGCAGGATGAGCTGTGCCATGATCCGCATCTTCTGGTCGGCTACCACTTGCTGCACGCGCGGCTGGGCGGAACCGAAACCCTGCGCAGCTATGGTGTCGAATTCGAAGATCGCATCCGGCTGCAGAATGTCCATCGCGCGGCTCACGCGGCGGTGCCGGCTGCGCACAAGGCATTTCTGCGCGACCTGGTGCGGAAGCACCAGACCCCCGAGCTTGCTTTTGTTCATGCCGGCATCCGGCCGGGCGTGCCGCTGAGCGCGCAGGCCGAGGATGATCTGGTTTGGCTCCGTCAGAGCTTTCACGCCCGTCAGACCCCGCACCCCAAGCTGATCGTGCATGGCCACACGGTGGTGGACCACCCCACACATTACAGGAACCGCATTAACCTGGACATCGGCGCGGGCTATGGCCGCCAAACCGGGGGTCGCCGTGTTCGGGGGGCGCGACTGCTGGCTGCTGACCGAAGCCGGGCGCGTGCCGCTGCGCCCCTGATCAGCCGCCCGCGAACATGTCCTTGTAGGTCTCGCGCAGAACGTTTTTCTGCACCTTGCCCATCGTATTGCGGGGCAATTCGTCCAGCAGGATCAGCTTGCGGGGATGTTTGAAACGGGCAAGGCTTTGGCTCACCGCATCCATGATCGCGCCCAGATCCGGTGCCGCGCCGGCCTCGGGCACCAGTATGCCCAGAACGGTTTCCCCGAAATCCGGGTGCGGCACGCCGATCACTGCGCTTTCCAGCACGCCGGGCTGTTCATCCAGAACCAGCTCGATTTCCTTGGGATAGATGTTGTAGCCGCCCGAGATGATCAGGTCTTTGCCGCGCCCGACGATATGCACATACCCGTCAGCGTCAATGCGGCCCAGATCACCGGTGATGAAGAACCCGTCCTCGCGCAGCTCGGCGGCGGTTTTCTCGGGCATCTGCCAATAGCCCTTGAACACGTTCGGGCCGCGCACCTCGATCATGCCGATCTCGCCCTGCGGCAGCGGATCGCCCGTTTCGGGGTCGGTGATCTTCAACTCGACCCCCGGCAGCGGAAAGCCCACCGTCCCGGCGCGGCGCTCGCCGTCATAGGGGTTCGAGGTGTTCATGTTGGTCTCGGTCATGCCATAGCGTTCCAGGATCCGGTGGCCGGTGCGTTGCTCGAACCGCGTGTGGGTTTCGGCCAGCAACGGCGCCGAGCCGGAAATGAACAGCCGCATGTGTCGGGCCAGATCCCCGGTGAATCGGTCGTCGTTCAGGAGGCGAGTATAGAAGGTCGGCACCCCCATCATCGAGGTGGCCTTGGGCATCAGGCGCAGGATGTCGTCCAGATCGAAGCCCGGCAGAAAGATCATCGACCCGCCGGCCGACAGCATGACATTGGTGGCCACGAACAGACCATGGGTGTGAAAGATCGGCAGCGCGTGCAGCAACACGTCATCCGCGGTGAAGCGCCACTCCTGCACCAGCGTTTCGGCGTTCGAAAGCAGGTTCGCCTGCGTCAGCATGGCGCCCTTGGACCGCCCGGTAGTGCCCGAGGTATAGAGAAACGCGGCCAGATCGTCCGAAGTGCGGCGCACCGGTTCAAACGCCGGCAGCATCCCCAGCGCGCGCCGCATCAGGCTGCCCGAGCCGTCGGCGTTCAGCGTTTCGACCCGCGCGCCATGGCTGTGGGCAATGGGCTCCAGTTCGGACAGCGTACCCGCATCGCAGACCACCAGCGCAGCGCCGCTGTTATCGATGAAATAGCTCAGCTCGGCGCCGGTATAGGCGGTGTTCAGCGGCAGAAAGATCAGCCCGGCTTGAACGCAGGCCGCATACAGCGCCAGCGCCTCGGGCGATTTGTGGACCTGAACCGCCACCCGGTCGCCCGGTTCCAGCCCCAGCCCCGTCAGCGCATTGGCCACCCGCGCCGCCATGTCCAGAAACGCGGCATGGGTCAGCGTACGGCCGTCCGGAAGATGCAGAAACGGCGTGTCTTTGCCCGCATGGATGCCGAACAGACGATCATAAAGCGGGTTGGCCATTTCGGGTCCTCCTGATTGCGGTGCTGCCGATCCGGACCCTGTATCGGATTGCGCCGCTGGTAAAGACCCTGTTGTGGGCCTTTTTGCATCAGAGCCGGGTGGTCATGCGATAGCCAGCGGCAAAATACATCTTGGCCAGCGTCACAGGTGCGCCCTGCAGCCATGTGATGCGTTCGGCGGTAAAGACCGGCTCGCCTTCGGTCACGTCCAGAAAACCGGCCAGCGTGGCGTCGGCCCGGCTGGCCAGAAAGGACAGTTCGACATTGGTGAAGGGGACCGTCTGCACCAGCCATTCATTCGGGCCGATGGCGGAGAAATCGGCCTGTTCAACCTGCGGCACGCTGTCGATGACGATCCAGCGGTCCTCGAACTGAAAGGGGGTGTTGCCGGAATAGTGCATGCAGCGCACATGCACCACGCGCTGCCCCGGTGTAAGCGCCAGCCGCGCCCCCAGCCATTCTGGCGCGGTCTCAGTCAGCGCCGAGACCAGTGCATACCGATAGGTGCCGCCCATGGCCTCGACCTCGTCGCGTACCAGCGGGATGGTAAAGCGGGCCTGCCGCTGCGGGGCGCTGGACACGCGGGTGCCCGCCTTGCGGCGGCGTTCCAGGAAACCCTCCTCGGCCAGTTCGCGCAGCGCGCGGTTCACCGTGGTGCGGGTGCAGGAAAACTCGACCGCCAGTTCCTCTTCGTTGGGCAGCAGTGTGTCGGGCCGCCATTCGCCGGAACGGATGCGGCCTAGCACGGTCTGTTTGATGTCCTTGTAGCTGGTGGTCTCGGGGCTTTGGGTCATAGGGCGCTCGGCTTGGTGTTGGAGTTGATTAGACTCGGGACAGCAGATCGGCAATGGCCCGGCGATAGGCGGGGATGATCGTGTCGCGCGCGACGTGGCGCCCGGCGCGGACCATGTGGCGGCCGGCCGACCACAGATCGGTTACCAGCCCGTCGGGGGCCGCGAAACACAGCCCGTCCAGCAGTTGGTCGTCTCGCAGTGCGCACAGGGTCGGGTGCGCGCGGTCGATGGCCACCAGATCGGCCAGCTTGTCTGGGGCGATTTCGCCGGCGTCGCGCCCAAGCGCTTGCGCGCCGCCTTGGGCCGCACCTGTATACAGTGCATGCCCGACCGAGCCTTCGCCCCGCACCAGAACCGCCCGCGTGCGGTCGCGTAGGCGTTGCGAATATTCGAGGGTCCGCAGTTCCTCGGGCAGCGAAATCCGAATGTTAGAGTCTGATCCAACCCCGAACCTCCCGTTCTCACCAACAAAGGTCGGACCTTCGAAAATACCGTCGCCCAGATTGGCCTCGGTGATCGGGCACAGCCCCGCCACGGCGCCCGACCGTGCTAGGGCCCGGGTTTCGCCGGGCGTCATATGGGTGGCGTGGACGAGGCACCAGCGGTCATCGACCGGCAGGGTGTTCAGCAACCACTCCACCGGACGGCTGCCCAAAGCGGCCTGCACGTCCTGAACCTCTTTCACCTGCTCGGCGATGTGGATGTGAACAGGGCCGTCCGGGACGTTGTCGATCAGGGCGAAAAGGTCGCCGGGGCGGGTGGCCCGCAGCGAATGCGGGGCGATGCCGACAACGGTGTCGGCCGGGGCCTGTCGGGCCCGGTCCCGGGTCGCGTCGAGCAGGTCCAGATAGCGGTCCAGATCGTTGCCGAACCGCAGTTGCCCTCCGGTCAAAGCCTCTTGCCGGACTCCGCCAAAGGTATAGAGCACCGGCAGATGGGTCAGCCCGATCCCCGTCTGCTGCGCGGCGGCAAAGATGCGCTGACTCAGTTCGGACAGATCGGCATAGGGCGCGCCGCCGGGTTGGTGATGGACATAGTGGAACTCGCCGACCGCAGCATATCCGGCCTCCTGGATCTCAAGGAAGGTCAGGGCGGCGATGGCCTCGATATGCCTAGGCGTCAGGTTCTCCAGAAACCGGTACATCAGCTGCCGCCAGCTCCAGAAGCTTTCCCGGCCAGCGGTCCGGGTCTCGGTCATCCCGGCCATGGCGCGTTGAAAGCTGTGGCTGTGCAGGTTCGACAGGGCCGGCAGCAAGAGATCGACGCATGTATCACCGGGCGCGGGCGGGACGTTGGCCTGCAGCCCGGCAATCCGCCCTTCGGTGATTTCCACTCGCAGGTTCGGAACCCAATTATAGCCTAACAAAGCGGTTTTTGCGTGTATCATCATACTGCGTTCAATTTGTGTAGACTTTAGATTTTTACCCATATACGAAAAATCCAACTGCAACGGGAGTCCAAAAGAATCGCCATGGCCGAAAAAACTGTCCTCCGCTGTCAGCACGTTGCGACCATGGCCGAAGGCGCGTCGCCCTATGGCCTGATCGAGGATGCCGTCATCGTGCTGAACGGCGACCGGATAGACTGGGTGGGATCTTGGCAGGACCCCTTGGCGCGACAGGCCGGCCCGGTCATTGATTACCGGGATCGCCTGATCACGCCGGGCCTGATCGACCCGCACACCCATGTCGTGTTTGGCGGCAATCGCGCCGCCGAGTTCGAGATGCGTCTGAACGGTGCCTCTTACGCCGATATCGCCCGGGCCGGTGGCGGTATCCTGTCCACGGTGGCGGCCACTCGCGCGGCCAGCCAGCAGGAGTTGCTGGACACCGCCTTGCCCCGCGTCGATGCCATGATCGCCGAAGGGGTGACCTGCATCGAGATCAAGTCGGGTTATGGTCTGGAGCCAGAAGCGGAGCTGCGCATGTTGCGCGTGGCCCGTCAGATCCCGCAGCTGCGCCCGGTTCGGGTAATGACCAGCTTTCTGGGCGCGCATGCGATCCCGCCCGAATTCACCGGGCGCGCGGATTCCTATATCGACACGGTCTGCATCCCGACCCTGCGTGCGGCCCATGCCGAGGGGCTGGTCGACGCGGTCGACGGGTTCTGCGAGGGAATCGCCTTCGATACGGCTCAGATCGCGCGGGTGTTCGACGCCGCGCGTGAGCTGGGGCTGCCGGTCAAGCTGCATGCCGAGCAATTGTCGAATCTGGGCGGGGCCCGGCTGGCGGCGTCCTACGGCGCCCTGTCGGCCGATCATCTCGAATATGTGGACGCCGCAGGGGTGGACGCCATGGCCGAGGCCGGAACGACTGCGGTTCTGCTGCCCGGCGCGTTCTACACGCTGCGGGAAACGCAGGCCCCGCCGATCGACCTGTTCCGCAAGGCCGGGGTGCCGATGGCGCTGGCCACCGATTGCAATCCGGGGTCCTCGCCGCTGACGTCGCTGCTGCTGTCGATGAACATGGGCTGCACCCTGTTTGGAATGACCCCGGCCGAGGCGCTGGCCGGGGTCACCCGCAATGCCGCCCGCGCGCTTGGGCTGGCCGATGCCGGCGCGATCGCGCCAGGCCAGCGGGCGGATCTGGCTGTGTGGGACGTCTCTCACCCGGCCGAGCTGGCCTATCGGATCGGGTTCAACCCGCTGCACGCACGCATTTTCGGAGGGGAGGCATGAGCGCTCTGACCTTGGTTCCGGGGCAGGTCTCGCTGACTCAACTGGCGGATATCTACTGGAACGAAACGCCGGTGGTTCTGGATCATTGCTGTCGCCCGGCTGTCGAGGCCGCCGCCGCTCGCATCGCCGAGGCCGCCACCGGTGACCAGCCCGTCTATGGCGTGAATACCGGTTTCGGCAAGCTGGCCAGCCTAAAGATCGCGGCCAAGGACACCTCGGCGCTGCAGCGCAACCTGATCCTCAGCCATTGCTGCGGGGTTGGCCCGGCGGTGCCGCGGCGGTTGGCGCGCCTGATGATGGCGCTCAAGCTGTTGTCCTTCGGGCGCGGCGCATCCGGCGTGCGGTGGGCGCTGGTGGACCTGCTGCAACAGATGCTCGCCCGTGGCGTGACCCCGGTGATCCCGGCGCAGGGCTCGGTGGGGGCCTCGGGTGATCTGGCGCCGCTGGCCCACATGACGGCGGTGGTCATCGGTGAAGGCAAAGCCGAACTGGACGGTACGGTCATGCCGGGCGCTGAAGCCTTGAAAAAAGCCGGGTTAGAGCCTGTTCAGCTGGGGCCGAAGGAGGGCTTGGCCTTCATCAACGGCACCCAGTTTTCGACAGCCTACGCCTTGGCGGGCCTGTTCGAAGGCTGGCGCGCGGCGCAGAACGCGCTGGTCGTTTCGGCCGTTTCGACCGATGCCATCATGGGCTCCACCGCGCCGCTGCAGCCCGAGATCCATGCCCTGCGCGGCCATCGTGGCCAGATCGAGGCCGCCAGCGCCATGCGTGCCGTGTTGCAGGGCTCGGAAATCCGTGAAAGCCATCGCGAGGGTGACAGTCGCGTGCAGGACCCGTATTGCATCCGCTGTCAGCCGCAAGTCACCGGTGCCGCGATCGACGTGATCCGGCAGGCCGCCGCGACCTTGCAGACAGAGGCCAACTCGGCCACCGACAACCCGCTGGTGCTGTCCGATCCCGACATGATCGTCTCGGGCGGCAATTTTCACGCCGAACCGGTGGGATTTGCCGCCGACATGATCGCACTGGCCTTGTCCGAGATCGGTGCCATCGCGCAGCGCCGGATCGCCTTGATGGTGGATCCGACGCTCAGCTTCGATCTGCCGCCATTCCTGACCCCCGACCCGGGTCTGAATTCCGGCTTCATGATCGCTGAGGTCACGACCGGCGCGCTGATGAGCGAAAACAAGCATCTGGCCAACCCGTGCGTCACCGACAGCACGCCCACCTCGGCCAACCAGGAAGATCACGTCTCGATGGCCGCCCACGGTGCGCGGCGTTTGACGCGTATGGTGGAAAACCTCAACCACATTCTGGGGATCGAGCTGCTCTGCGCCGCTCAGGGCGTCGAGTTCCGCGCCCCGCTAGTCACCAGCGCGCCCTTGCAGCGGGTGATTGCGCGGCTGCGCGCCGACATCCCGCCTTTGGCCGAGGACCGGTACCTGGCCCCGGAACTGGAACAGGCCAAGGATCTTGTGGCCAGCGGCGCGATCCTGGAGGCGCTGGGCGTACCGCTCCCGGAGGTGACGGCATGATCGTGGTCGAGGTGCAGCAAGGGCAGAGCCCGATCGTGCTGGGCCAACCGCATGGCGGAACCTTCGTGCCCGAGGAGATCCATGCGCGCCTGAACCAGACCGGCCGGGCGTTGGCCGACACGGATTGGCACATAAACAGGCTCTATCAAGGGCTCTTGAGCGATGCGACGGTGGTTCAGTCCCGCGTGCACCGCTATGTGATCGACGCCAATCGCGATCCGGCGGGCGTGTCGCTCTATCCGGGGCAGAACACGACGACCCTGGTGCCGCTGACCGATTTCGACGGGCAACCCATATTGCTGGAAGGACAGGAACCGTCGGAAGATGAAATCGAGGAGAGGCGCGAAAAGTTCCACGCTCCCTATCACGCCGCGTTGCAGGAAGAATTGGAGCGGGTGCGGGCCAGGCATGGCGTGGTGATCCTGTTCGACTGCCACTCGATCCGGTCCCTGATCCCCTTCCTATTCGACGGAGAGTTGCCGGTGTTCAACACGGGCACCAATGACGGCACCACCTGCGCACCCGAGATCGCGCAGGCGGTGGATGCCGTGGCTCAGGCGTCGGGCTGTACCGCGGTGCTGAACGGCCGATTCAAGGGCGGCTGGACCACCCGGCACTATGGCCGCCCAGACAAGGGTATACATGCGATCCAGATGGAGATCGCCCAACGCGCCTATATGGACGAGACCCCGCCCTGGACCTGGCGCGCGGACCGGGCTGAACGCCTGCGCCCGCACCTGCAAGAGATGCTTGACCGCCTGCGTACCTTGGCCTTGTCGGGCGCACTGGCCGAAAAAGGAGCCCCGAAATGAGTGACCCGCGCAAGAACACCCGTGACGTCTTTCCACCGACCGGGCCGGACCTGAATGCCAAAAGCTGGCTGACCGAGGCCCCGTTGAGGATGCTGATGAACAACCTCCACCCCGACGTGGCCGAAAACCCGCACGAATTGGTGGTCTATGGCGGCATCGGCCGTGCGGCGCGAACTTGGAAAGATTTCGACACTATTGTAGCCAGTTTGAAGGATCTCGAGGCCGACGAGACCCTGATCGTGCAGTCCGGCAAGCCGGTGGCGATCATCCGAACGCACAAGGACGCGCCGCGGGTTCTGATCGCCAATTCCAACCTCGTGCCGCATTGGGCGACCTGGGACCACTTTAACGATTTGGATCGGAAGGGCCTGATGATGTACGGCCAGATGACGGCCGGGTCGTGGATCTACATCGGCACGCAGGGCATCGTTCAGGGCACCTATGAAACCTTCGCCGAGGCCGGGCGCCAGCACTATGGCGGCGACCTGACCGGGCGATGGATCCTGACCGGGGGGCTGGGCGGCATGGGCGGGGCACAGCCCCTGGCGGCAGTCTTCGCCGGGGCCTGCTGTCTGGCGGTGGAATGCAACCCCGACAGCATCGATTTCCGTCTGCGCACCAAATACCTGGATGAGAAGGCCGAAACGCTGGACGAGGCGCTCGCCATGATCGACCGCTGGACCAAGGCGGGCGAGGCGAAATCCGTGGGTCTGCTGGGCAATGCGGCCGAGATCTTCCCTGAGATTTACCGCCGTATGGCCGCGGGCGGGATGCGCCCCGACATCGTGACCGACCAGACCAGCGCCCACGACCCGATCAACGGGTATCTGCCGCTGGGCTGGACTCTGGCGCAGTGGCGCGAAAATCGGGAAACAGACCCTAAAGCGGTGGAAAAGGCCGCGCGCGCCTCGATGAAGCAGCATGTCGCGGCGATGGTCGATTTCTGGAACGCGGGCGTGCCGACGCTGGACTACGGCAACAACATCCGGCAGGTGGCGCAGGACGAGGGGCTGGAGAACGCCTTTGCCTTTCCCGGATTCGTCCCGGCCTATATCCGCCCGCTGTTCTGCCGTGGCATCGGCCCGTTCCGCTGGTGCGCGCTGTCGGGCGACCCCGAAGATATCTACAAGACCGACGCCAAGATGAAGGAGCTGTTCCCCGAGAACGAGCATCTGCATCGTTGGCTAGACATGGCCCGTGACCGGATCGCGTTTCAGGGTCTGCCCGCGCGGATCTGCTGGATCGGGCTGGGCGACCGGCACCGGGCCGGGCTGGCCTTCAACGAGATGGTCGCGAATGGAGAGCTGAGCGCACCGGTCGTCATCGGCCGAGATCACCTAGACAGCGGCTCGGTCGCCAGCCCCAACCGCGAAACCGAGGCGATGCTGGACGGCTCCGACGCCGTGTCGGACTGGCCGCTGCTGAACGCGTTGATCAACACCGCCAGCGGCGCGACTTGGGTGTCGCTGCATCACGGCGGCGGGGTTGGCATGGGCTTCAGCCAGCACGCGGGCGTGGTGATCTGCGCCGACGGCACCGAGGACGCCGCGCGGCGGCTGGAGCGGGTGTTGTGGAACGACCCGGCCTCGGGCGTGTGGCGCCATGCGGATGCGGGTTATGACATCGCCAAGGACTGCGCCCGCGAACACAGTCTACGCCTGCCGGGCATTCTGGGGTAGCGGCGCGGAATTGGCCTCTGGCGGAAATGCTGCGCCTGCGATATGCGCAGGGCAGGCTTCCGGAGGATCAAGATGTACGTTGCCACCCTGTTGACCAACCCCAAGACGCCGTCGCTGGACGGGGCGCTGATCGACGCGTTGCGCAATGCCTGGGGTGGGGGCGACATCCAGTGGCTGAGCCCCGACGAGGCGGCCGAATTTACTCTGCCGGCGGTTCCGGAAAACCGCTGGGATGTCTGGGCCGACCTGCAGAAACTAGGCGTCGATCTGGCGGTGCAGCCGGCCGAGGGCCGCCGCAAGAAGATGCTGTTGGCCGACATGGACAGCACGATGATCCAGCAGGAATGCATCGACGAACTGGCCGACGAGGCCGGGGTGGGCGAGCGGGTCAAGGACATCACTGCCCGCGCCATGAATGGCGAACTGGATTTCGAAGGCGCGCTGACCGAGCGGGTGGGCCTGCTGAAGGGGCTGGACGTGTCGGTGATCGACCGGGTGCTGAACCAGCGCATCACCCTGATGCCGGGCGGCCGAGAACTGGTTGCTACGATGCGGGCCAATGGCGGCTATGCCGCGCTGGTCTCGGGCGGGTTCACCGCGTTCACGGCCCGCGTGGCCGAGCTGCTGAGCTTTGATGAGAACCGCGCCAACACGCTGCTGGCGGCGGACGGCAAGCTGACAGGTGACGTGCAGCGCCCGATCCTGGGCCGTCAGGCCAAGGTTGAGGCGCTGGAACAGATTTCGGCCCGGCTGGGTATTTCCGAGGCCGAGGTGATCGCCGTGGGCGACGGGGCGAATGATCTGGGCATGCTGGAGCGTGCCGGGACGGGGGTGGCCTTGCACGCCAAACCCTCGGTCGCCGCGCAGTGTGACGTGCGCATCAACCATGGCGACCTGACCGCGCTGCTATACCTGCAGGGATATGCCCGATCGGATTTTGCGCAGGGCTGATCCGACGGTTTCGGGTTTTCATTGTTTAACATTCGTGTTAAACAATGGGTATGAACACGCTGCTCGATACCTTTTCGGCCCTGTCCGACCCGACCCGATTCATGATCGTTGAACAACTGATGGATCAGGGCGAACTGCCCGCAGGCGACCTTGCCCGGGGAAAGGGTATGTCCGGCGCGGCCATTTCCCGGCACCTGAAGGTTTTGCGGCAGGCCGGGCTGGTGAGCCAGCGCGTCAACGGCACCCAGCGGATCTATTCGATCCGCCCCGAGGGGCTGCGGGCGATTGCCGAATGGACCATCTCGAAACGCAAGTTCTGGGAGGCAAGCCTGGACCGCCTGGGCGACATTCTGCAGGAGGACCCCTCATGGCCGACCTGAAGCTGGTGCGCGACTTTCCGGTCAGCGCCGAAACCCTGTTCGTCTGGATCAGCGACGGAACCAGATTGTTGCAGTGGTGGGGGCCCGAAGGGGTCGAGGTGCCGGAGCACGACCTGGATTTCTCGCGCCTTGGTCCGTGGTATTCGGTCATGGTCAATGGCGACGGGCAGCGGTTCAAGGTGTCCGGGCATGTGACCCATGTGGACCCGCCGAACTCGGTCGGGTTCACCTGGGGCTGGCATGACGACCAGGACCAACGCGGCGCCGAGAGCCATGTAACGCTGACGGTCGAGCCGACCGGCACCGGGGCGCGCCTGATCCTCGATCACCGCGATCTGGGCGATGACGACGTCTCGGCCAATCATGAAAGCGGCTGGACCTCGTCGCTGCGCAAGCTGGAAGCCCGGCTTGCCAACCCTGTCTGACCAAAAGGGAGACCAGAAAATGCCTCAGTACCTGTTTGTCTATCACGGTGGCACCACGCCGACGGACCCGGCCGAGATCGAAGCCGCCATGGCCGCTTGGGGCGCGTGGTTCCAGAACATGGGGCCGGCGCTGGAAATCCCCGGCAACCCGGTGGGCCAGTCCCATACCGTCAGCGCCGATGGCGTGGCCGATAATGGCGGGCCGAACCCGGTCTCGGGCTTTACCGTCGTCAAGGCCGACAGCATCGAAGCCGCCACCGAGATGGCCAAGGGCTGCCCCATGGTGGTCAACGGCTCGGGCTCGGTCGAGGTGGCCGAGATCCACGAGATCGAGATGTGACCCTCACCCGGGGAAACCCGGCGCGGGGCGGATCACGCCGCATTCCAGCCCGCGGCGGCTGTATTGTGTGGCGTTCATGAATTTGCGCGTGGCCGGGTGATCGGCTTCGAGCACGCCGAGGCTGACGAGAATGGCGGCGATCGCGCATTCGCTGGCGCGGGTGGCGCCATCGGTGATCTTCAACGCCACGCCCATCTTCTTTTCCGGGATGATCGCGACAAACACGGCCTCGGCCCCGGTCTTGATCGCGGCACGCCCGTTCATCGCGCGCATCAGTTCGGTGCAGGCGCGGGTTTCCCCGGCCACCAGCTCGGGGTGGGCGACCATCGCCCGGGTCAATTGCAGGGCCGCATCGCTGGCCCGGTCCGACCGGTCGCCGGCCGAGGCAAACCACGCCATCGACCGCGCCAGCCCCACCAGCGAAGTGGCGAAATTGGGCGCCGAGCAGCCGTCGATCCCGTAGCAGGGGCTGTCCTCGCCCGTGGTCTCTTCGAAGGCCGACAGGCAGGCCTGCTGCACGGGGTGGTCGATCTCGATATATTCGGGGCCTGCCCCCATGTGCCGGGCCAGGGTCAGGAACCCGCAATGCTTGCCCGAGCAGTTGTTGTGGATCTGGCAGGGCGTGTCATCGGCCAGGATCAGGCCGTCGCGCGCGGCCATGTCGGCCGGCTCCTGCGGGCCGCAGCGCAGATCAGGCTCGGACAGGCCCAAGTGATCCAGCCAGGCGGTCACGCGCTCGGTATGGATCGCCGCGCCGTTGTGCGAGGCGCAGGCCAGTGCTAGGTGCTCGGAGCCCAGCCCGTATTTGGCCGCCGCGCCCGAGGTGACCAGCGGCAGCGCCTGGATCATCTTGGCCGACGACCGCGGATAGATCACCGCATTCGGATCGCCCCAGCTGCGCACGATCTGACCGCTGTCGTCGCAGATGACCGCATGGCCCAGATGAAGGCTCTCCAACAGCGGTCCGCGCCATAGTTCGGTCATCGGTACGGGTTGCGTCATGTCGTCCCTCCGGAATGTGCGCAAAATTCTGCCAATCGCCCTTTCGCCTGTGGCGAAACCTGCGTTAGTGTGTGTATGTCGGCAATCATCCGGATGCGCAACTGCAACAGACGGACCGTCAGGGTTCGCGGCCATCCGGGGTGGAGTTGAGGTGTGGGTCGAGCCAGGAGGCTGAACAGATGAGATCGAAGCTCGTCCGCGTGATCGCGGGCCTTTGCGTGGCGGGGATGGCCACGACCGCAATCGCCCAGCAGGCGACAAGCACGAACCGGGTGGCGGCAAAGACCGACTGGAGCGTCTTCGTCGAGGACGATCCGACCGAATGCTGGAGCGTATCGGCGCCCAAGGAAACGGTGAATACCCGCGGCGGGCGGGTCGTGTCGGTGCGGCGCAGCGACATTCTGCTGTTCGTGTTCTACCGTCCGAATGCCGAGGTCAAAGGGCAGGTCACCTTTACCGGCGGATACCCGTTTGCGCCGGGATCGACCGTCAACCTGAAGATCGACGACAACGAATTCGAGCTGTTCACCGAAGGCGAATGGGCGTGGCCGGCCAGCGCCGCGGATGACGCCAAGATCGTGACCGCGATGAAACGCGGCACCGAAGCCGTTCTGACCGCCCGGTCGGCGCGCGGAACCCAGACCAAGGACACCTTTTCGCTGCTGGGCTTCACCGCGGCCATCGAAGAGGCCGAGAAACGCTGCACCCAGCAGTAAGAACCGTTCTTGGCTCCATGCGAAAGCTCCGCCCATCCGGCGGAGCTTTTTTCGGTGCAGGTTTCCGCTACGTCGCCGGCTCGATTTGATCCGTATCAAGGCCGAAGCGGCTTGAACCTGAACAATCCGGTTCAGTTCAAACCAAAGGAGCCACGCCATGACCACCAAACCATTCCTTGTTCTTCTGGTCGCTGCCGCCACCGTTCTGAGCGCCTGCGAGAAATCCGCCGACACCTATCCGGTCACGGGTGAGCAGTGCGGCCCGAACGATCCAGTCAAGAAACTGGATGCCGAGGATTGTTACATCCCGCCGGCGGGGCTGTAATCGCAACAGACGCATGAAGCGTGCCCAAACCCTTCTGCCGTGCTAACGTTCGTTTCAGTGCACAGCGATAAAGGGGCTAGCCATGCGTTGGGTTTGGGCAGTGATATGTGTGCCGGCATCGGTTTTCGCGGACCCCGCATTGGAATGCACCGATGCCGGATCGCAGGTTGAGATCGGTGCCTGCGTCGGTCAGGCCGAAGCCAATGTCGAGGCTGCTTTGGTGCAGGCCTTCGGTCTCGCGGCCAATGCTGCGAAGGAACTGGACGAGGTTACCGGGCGCACCGTCGCGCTGCCTGCGCTCGAGGCCTCTCAAGCCGCGTGGCAGGCCTATCGCGACGCGCAATGCGAGGCGGTGGGTGCGTCCTATGGCGGTGGATCGGGAACGGGTATCGCGATCACCTCGTGCCGGGTCGAGCTGGGGCGGACCCGGGTGACCGAACTGCTGCGGTACGTGAACTGACACCTGGGTTGCACGAATCCTTTTGATCTTTGCCGGCGTTCCTATATAGAGGCGCATCCCAAGCCAGAACGCCCGAGAACCACCATGACCGCCAAAGCGCCGATCACCCAGGATGTCGTGACCATTCCCCGCAAACTGCCCGAGGGAAAGATCAACCTTGTCGGTCTGACCCGCGACCGGCTGCGCGAGGTTCTGATCGAACACGGCACCCCGGAAAAGCAGGCCAAGATGCGGGTGAACCAAATCTGGCAGTGGATCTATCAATGGGGTGTGCGCGACTTTGACCAGATGACCAATCTGGCCAAGGCCTATCGCGCGCAGCTGGCCGAGCATTTCGTGATCGAAATCCCCGAGGTCGTCACCCGCAAGATCTCGTCCGACGGCACCCGCAAGTACCTCGTGCGCATCGCCGGTGGGCACGAGGTCGAGGTCGTCTACATCCCCGAAGAGGATCGCGGCACGTTGTGCATCTCTTCGCAGGTGGGATGCACGCTGACTTGTTCGTTCTGCCACACCGGAACGCAGAAGCTGGTGCGCAACCTGACTGCCGCCGAGATCATCGGTCAGGTGATGATGGCGCGCGACGATCTGGACGAATGGCCCACCCCGGGCGCGCCCAAGAACGAGACGCGCCTGCTGTCGAACATCGTGCTGATGGGCATGGGCGAGCCGCTTTACAATTTCGAAAACGTCCGCGACGCGATGAAGATCGCGATGGACCCCGAGGGCATTTCTCTGTCGCGCCGGCGTATCACCCTGTCGACCTCGGGCGTGGTTCCCGAGATCGCCCGCACGGCGGAAGAGATCGGTTGCTTGCTGGCGATCTCGTTCCACGCCACCACAGACGAGGTGCGCGACGTTCTGGTGCCGATCAATAAGCGCTGGAACATCGAGGAACTGCTGCAGGCGCTGGCCAGCTATCCCAACGCGTCGAATTCCGAGCGGATCACCTTTGAATACGTGATGCTGGACGGCGTGAACGACAGCGACGAGGACGCCCATCGCCTGATCGACCATATCAAGCGCCACAACATTCCGGCCAAGATCAACCTGATCCCGTTCAACGAATGGCCGGGCGCGCCCTACAAGCGCAGCTCGAACAACCGGATCCGGGCCTTTGCCAACATCATCTATCAGGCCGGGTACGCCTCGCCCATCCGCAAGACGCGGGGTGACGACATCATGGCCGCCTGCGGTCAGTTGAAATCGGCCACCGAGCGCGCCCGCAAATCGCGCCGCCAGATCGAGGCCGAGGCCGGGCTGAAAGGTTGATTCGACGCCCGCGGGTTCGCGGGCAAATGGTCTGTAATTTTATCGCCGGATTTGGTAGTCTTGAGCCATGAGACGTGCGCTGTTGCGCGCACGTGAAATCTGCGCACAAGACGGTGAGTTGGACAGTCCGTTTTCTGGTGCGTTTCGACCAGTCCGCTCCTATTTGTCGGGGAAATCTGCGGAATTCAGGCAAGCCTTGAACAGGGTGGGCCAATACATGAACGCACTGACGAAACTGTCAACGATCTGCATGACCGCCGCGTTGGTGGCATCGGGCGCCGCCATTTCATGGGCGCAATCCAACGAGACCGAGGCGCATCTGGCGATCGAGAACCCGGCGGAGCTGAGCAAAGAGGACGCGCAGCAGCATTATCGCGCCCTGAAGAAACAGATGGATCGCGGATATGCCACCGCGCATCTGGATCAACTGATGAACTATCAGTACTGGCCGCTGTTCAACGACGCACCGTACCTGTCGGCCACGCATGGGCAGCGCTACGTCAACAGCTATGCCAACCGGATGGCCCACAATTATGGCACGTTGCAACCGGGGGAAGATTTGCCCGTGGGCTCGGTCCTGGCCAAGGACAGCATGACCGTCACGGATGAGGGCCGGGTGCATCCCGGCGCCCTGTTCGTGATGGAGAAACTGCCAGAAGGCACCAGCCCCGACACCGCCGACTGGCGCTATGTCATGGTGATGCCCGACGGGTCGCTGTTCGGCGACACGATGGGGGATCGCGCGGGGGCGGTTGCCTATTGCCATGTCTGCCACGAAGCGGTCGCTGACCGCGACTATACGTTCTTCGTGCCCAAGGATTACCGTGTGGGCAACTGAACGCGGGCCGCGTCGCCGGGCAGTTTCAGGGCGGCGGCCTCACGCCGGCTGAGCTGTTCACCCTGCTTGCGTTTCGACAGAACCTGACGCGCCAGGGCGTATTTGTCATCCTGCCAGAAGATCAAGCAGCCGTTGCAGCCCTTGCCGCAGCAGCCCTCGGTGCCCACGCGGTTGGTCTTGAACCGGCGCGCGGTGCCGTCTTGGCCAATCTTCGCCACCAGCTCGTCCCGGCGGCGGGCATAGGAGGCGGGATTGTCGCGCCCTGAGGTTTCCAACCCCTGCACCAGCTTGTCAAAGCGGATGCGACTCCAGTGCTCGTCGGTCAGGGCGCGTTCCTTGCGCAGGACCGAATATACGGGGAAGCGGGCGCGAAGGTCGTCGGGGTCTTCGTGATCGAACAGCGAAAACGGCAGACGGATCACGGTTTTCGTGCTGCCATGCACCACGTCCAGCTTGGCTCCGTCGCTGGCGCGTTCGAACTCGTAGACGCGCAGCAGGACCGTCTCGCGCGATATGGGCGAGACGAAATCCAGCACGTCGCCGGGTTCGAGCTTGTTCTTCACCTCGACCAGGAACGCATCCTCGGTCACGTCGGTCACCAGCCCGGCATATTCCCATTGGGCGATGGTCGCGGTGTGCTCGTAATCATGCGCGTAATTGGTCAGCCGCCCCTCGTGAAAGGCCAGCGTATAGCCGCGGTTTCCCACGGTCTCCAACTCGCGCATGTAGGGTTTCGGGTCCCAGTTCTCGGGGTCGGCATAGTAATCGTCGATCGCCATGCGATAGGCGCGGGCGACGATGGCGGCATAATATTCCGACTTACCGCGCCCCTCGACCTTGAGGCTGTCGACACCGATCTTCAGGTATTCGTCCAGCTTGGGCATGATGCACAGATCGCGCGAGTTTAGGATGTACGAGCCGCGATCATCCTCTTCGATCGGCATCAGTTCGCCCGGGCGGCAGCCTTCTTCCAGCAGGAATTCGAACAGGTCGGCGTTTTCCTCGGTGATCCGCAGTTCCTGATGGGTGCCGTCCTTCAGGCGCAGCTTCAGCGCATAGTTCCAGCGGCAGGAATTGGCGCAGTTGCCCTGGTTGGCGCCGCGCTCGGCCATGAAGTTCGACAGCAGGCAGCGGCCCGAATAGGTCATGCACATGGCGCCGTGCACGAAGGCCTCGAGCCGGATGTCGGGGCATTTCTCGCGGATCTCGACCAGTTCGGGGTACGAGACCTCGCGCGCCAGCACCACCAGTTCCGCGCCCTGATCCTGCCAGAACTTCACCGACAGCCACGAACAGATATTGGCCTGGGTCGAGATATGCAGCGGCAGTTCCGGCGCGCGGTCGCGCACGTACTGGAACACGCCGGGGTCGGCGATGATCAACCCGTCGGGCCGCACCTTGCGCACGGTGTCGATGTATTCATCCAGCTTGGGGATGTCCTTGTTGTGCGAGAACAGGTTCAGCGTCAGATAGGCGCGGCGTCCATGCGCGTGGCAGAACGCGACCCCTTCGATCACCTCGTCCAGCGAAAACTCGGACTTGGTGCGCAGGGACATGTCGGGCGTGCCAAGATAGACCGCGTCCGCCCCGTACAGGATGGCCAGTTTCAGCTTGCGCAGATTGCCCGCAGGCATCAGCAATTCCGACTTGGTCCGTGTCATCGCAGCACCCGGTTCCGACTCGATGGCGCCTTCTAAGGTAAAACCACCGACTCCAGAAGGGCAAACCAGCCTTGCACGCAGGCTCTAACTGCGACGGAACCGCGCTGTTCCGATCCGTTCGACCAACTGGTTGCGCACCGGGTCGGGTTGGGCGTCGATGGCGCGCAGCACCTCGCGCAGTTCCGCCCGCAGACCGTGCATCTGGTCGATCAGCGACAGCACCATCGACAGGGCGTCGGGCTCCATCTCGTACTGGTCGTCCAGCTCGCAGGCCAGTTGCAGGCGCGCCATGTCCAGCCGCTCGTAGACCAGCCCCTGGTCGGACTGGCGCGGGATCACGATCCGGGCGGACAGGAAACGGGACAACCGCTCCGAGGTCAGGTTCTGGACGGCTTCGATCAGTTCGGCTTCGGTCAGAGAACGGGTCATGCCGGCATTCCTTTCCGCGGGTCATAGCTGTGCGAATTGCGCCAGTTCTGGATGAACTGCTTCAGTTCGTCGTCGATCTTGTCGGGCATCACCACGCTCAACTCGATCAGCTGGTCGCCGCGTTTGTCCGAGCCGCGTTTCCTGACGCCCTTGCCCCGAAGACGCAGGGTCTTGCCGCTACTGGTGCCCTCGGGCACGGTCACGTTCACCCGGCCGTCGATCGTGGGCGCGGGGACCTTGCCGCCCAGAACGGCCTCGTCGATGGTGATCGGCAGGGTGATGCGGATGTCGTCACCCTCGCGCTTGAATACCGGATGTTCGGCCACGCGGATCGTGACCAGCGCGTCACCCGGTGGCCCCTCGCCATAGCCCGGCGCGCCCTTGCCGCGCAGGCGGATGGTCTGGCCGTCTGTGATGCCGGCGGGGATCTTCACCTCGATTCGGTCGCCATTGGGCAGGGTCAGCTTTTGCATTGCGCCAAAGACGGCATCCAGGAAACTGATCTGCAGGCTGTAGTTCACGTTGTGACCAGGCGCATGAAACTCGCGCGCACGCCCACCGCTGAAGCCACCGTTGCCACGGTTGCCGAAGAATTGGGCAAAGATGTCGGACATGTCGTCGTCCTCGACCCCGCCGCCCGAGCGATAGGGGTTGCCCGCGGTTTCGGCATATTCGCGGTAGTATTGCTGCTGCGGGCGTTCCTGGCCCGAGGCGTCGATTTCGCCCCTGTCGAACTTGGCCCGGGTTTCGGGGTCCTTCAGCAGGTCATAGGCGGCTGCGGCGGCCTTGAATCTGGCCTCGGCATTGGCGTCGCCGGGCTTGAGGTCGGGGTGGCAGTCTTTGGCGATGCGCCGGTAGGCTTTTTTGATTTCGGCAGCACTGGCGTCTTTCGAGACGCCCAAAACCGAATATGGATCGTCGCTCATGTATCTCTCGTTTCTGATTGGTTTCGCCAGTGGATGTTGTTGGCAGTTAACCCTTCAGATTGTGTCGTGTCATGGAATTTCAACAGAGCCGAATACCGAGGAGATTGAATTCTCTCGAAAAATTCCGGCATCCTGATACTATCCGCATGTTTCGAACCGTTGCGGATGGAGTCAAACGCATGTCACGCAGAATCAAGTCGGCCCTGGCCCTGTTGGCGGGCAATGCCATCGGTCTGTTGCTGGCCAGCCTGTTGCTGACCGGCTTTTCGATCAAACCGGTATCGTTCATCGTGGTTGTGATCGTGTTCACCTTGGTTCAGGTCGTGGCCGAGCCATTGATCCTGAAGATCGGGGAAAAGAACGTGCCGGCGCTGAAGGGCGGAATCGCGCTGGTGGTCATCTTCGTGGGCCTGCTGGTCACCGATCTGGTCACTGAAGGGCTGACCGTGGGCGGCATCTCGAACCTGCTGGCGGCGACGCTGCTAGTGTGGCTGGGCGCCCTGATCGCCGGGGTTCTGCTACCGATTTACGTCTTCACCGAACTGCGCGAGCCCAAGAAATAGGGCCTAAGCCAGCGCAGTCAGGCTGTCGTTCAGAGCCTGCCACAGCTCATCCACCGGCTCGCACCCGATCGAAAGACGCACGAAGCCGGGATCGACCTGATCTCCCCAACGCGCGCGCCGCTCGGCCGAGCTGTGCACGCCACCAAAGGAGGTGGCCGGGCGCAGCAGCGGGCAGCCATTGATGAACCGTTCGGCCTGGTCCTCGGAGGCCAGCGTGATCGTTAGCAAAAAGCCGAACCGCGTGGTCTGTTTGCGGGCCAGATCGTGCGACGGGTCCGACGGAAGGCCGGGATAGCGGATCTGCTTGACCTTCGGGTGATCGGCCAACCGTTCGGCCAGAACCTGCGCCGAACTGCACATGCGATCGAAGCGGACGTCCAGCGTCTCCAGCCCGCGATGCAGCAGCCAGGCCTCATGCGGTCCGGGGATCGCGCCCGAGACGCGGCGCCATTCCTCGACCCGTTCCATGATCTGGGCGTCACGGCCGGCCACATGGCCCATCAGCAGATCGGAATGCCCGCCCGTCGCCTTGGTGTCCGAGGCGACGACAATGTCGATACCCAGGTCCAGCGGGCGTTGTCCCAGTGGAGTCAGCGTCGTATTGTCGGCGATGGTGATGCCACCCGCGGCGCGCACGTCTCTCGCCACCTGCGCCAGGTCGATCATGTCGAGCCCGGGGTTGGACGGGCTTTCGACGAAAACCACATCGAACCCTTCGAACCCGCCCTGCGCGAATGCGGTCGTGGGGCGCTCTTCGACCGACACGCCCAGCTTGGCGAGGAACCGGTCGGCCAGCAGGCGGGTGACGTAATACCCGTCCGACGGGATCAGGATGCGCGACCCCGCCCGCACGGTGGCGAACAGCGCGGCCGAAATCGCGCCCATGCCGGACGGAAAGATCAGGCAGGGTGCGTCTTCGAGATGCGCCAGCACGTGCTCGACCTGCGTCCAGGTCGGGTTGTCAACCCGGCCGTAGGTCGGGTGCCCGTCCGGCGCGCCGGGCAGGTGGAACATGCTGCTTTGGGTCAGCGGCAGGGCCACCGGCTCGCCCTTGCTCAGCGCGTTGCCGCGCAGATGCAGCATCTCACCGGTCTTGGGAGGGCGCGCCATCGCTCAGCGCCCCGGAATGTCGCTGCGCGGCGGGGCGGGTTCCCAGCGCTCGATGATGTCGACCGCCTCTTGCGCGGTTTCGACAAAGCGGAACAGGTCCAGATCCTGTTCGGAAATCGTGCCGGCATCGGCCAGGGCTGTCCAGTTGATCACCCGTTCCCAGAATTCGCGCCCGAACAGCAGGAAGGGCACGCGCTCCATCCGGCCGGTCTGGATCAGCGTCAGCGACTCGAACATCTCGTCCAAGGTGCCGAACCCGCCGGGGAAGATGGTGATTGCGCGGGCGCGCATCAGGAAATGCATCTTGCGGATGGCAAAATAGTGGAAGTTGAAACACAGATCCGGCGTGACGTACTGGTTCGGGGCCTGTTCGTGCGGCAGCACGATGTTCAGCCCGATCGAGCAGCCGCCAGCATCATGCGCGCCGCGGTTGCCGGCCTCCATCACGCCGGGGCCGCCGCCGGTGACGATCACGTTCTCGCGGCAGCCGCACAGCTTGGATTTCTCGGTCATCAGCCGTGCGAATTCGCGCGCCTCGTCATAATATTTCGAAAGTTCGGCCAGGGTCCTGGTCCGCGCGCCGTCTTTCTTGGACGGTTCTGGTATGCGCGCGCCGCCGAACATCACTATGGTCGACGTGATCTCGCGCTCGGAAATGTTCAACTCGGGCTTCAGCAACTCCAGTTGCAACCGCACGGGGCGCAGCTCGCTGCGCAGCAGGAATTCTTCATCGGCAAAGGCCAGCCGGTACGAGGGCGAGCGTGTCTGCGGGGTGTCCGGAACCTCGCTTGCGGTCGAGCGGTCGGTCTGGGCGTCGCGGAAGGGGCTGAGGCGTTGATCTTTCATTGCTGGGCGTTCCCTGCTTGCGTGTTTTCCAAACAGCTATAGGGTTCGCGGGCGGAGTGCCAGTCACGGAAAGATGAGAATGGATTGGAAACACGAGATTTCGGCAGCGGCCCATAGGATTGCCGGTCATGCGCAGGTGACGCCGGTCATGACCAGTGCTGGTCTGGGGCTGGGCTATCCCGTCGAGCTGAAGCTGGAGCACCTGCAGCACACCGGCAGTTTCAAGGCGCGCGGCGCCTTCAACACTTTGCTGAGCACGGATGTGCCCGCGGCCGGAGTGGTGGCGGCATCGGGCGGGAATCACGGTGCGGCTGCGGCCTATGCCGCGCGGGCGCTGGGCCATCCGGCCAAGATCTTCGTGCCCGAGATGGCCGGTCCGTCCAAGATCGCCCTGATCGAACGGATCGGGGCCGATCTGAGCGTCGTGCCGGGCGAATATGCTAATGCCCTGACGATGGCGCGTGAACACGAAGACCGAACGGGTGCGATGCAGATACATGCCTATGATGCGCCCGCAACGGTGGCCGGGCAGGGTACCTGTTTCGCCGAATGGGACAGCCAAGGCTTGCAGGCCGATACCATATTGGTGGCGGTGGGCGGCGGCGGGCTGATCGCGGGGGCGCTGGCTTGGTTTCAGGGCGCGCGCAAGGTCGTTGCGGTCGAGCCGGAAACGTCACGTGCTTTGAACGCCGCGTTGCAGGCCGGTGCGCCGGTGGATGTTCCGGTGTCGGGTATCGCTGCCAACGCGCTGGGCGCGCGGCGGATCGGCGACATCTGTTTTGGGCTGGCGAAGGGGATGACGTCGGTGCTGGTCAGCGACGATGCGATCGCCGAGGCGCAGCAGCGCCTGTGGCAGGCGCACCGTATTCTGGTCGAGCCGGCGGGCGCGACGGCACTCGCGGCTCTGACCTCGGGCGTTTACACGCCGGAACCCGGCGAGCGGGTCGCGGTTCTGGTCTGCGGGGGCAATATCGCACCTGACCCTCTCACCGCTTGAATTTGCGCCTTGAGGGCCGAGCCTTGGGATTATAGATAAAATCCCATGACCGCCACGATCGCAGATTCCATCTATGACAGGCTCAGCCAGCGCATCATCACGGGCGAGCTGCCCGCGGGCGAGAAACTGCGGCAGGACCATATCGCGCGGGCGTTCGACACCAGCCATGTCCCGGTGCGCGAGGCGCTGTTGCGGCTTCAGGCGCATGGTCTGGCCCACAGCGAACCACGGCGCGGCATGCGTGTCACCGCGCTGGACCCGGCCGAGGTGCGCGAGGTGATCGAGATGCGCGTGGCCCTGGAATCGCTGGCCCTGCAACATGCGATCCAGAATTTGACACCGGCGGATCTCAAGGCGGCCGACAAGGCCCGCATCGCCTGCGACGAGGCGCAGGACATGCCAACATGGGAAACCCGGAACCGCGCCTTCCACCGGGCGATCCTGACACCCTGTGCGCGGCCGCGCCTGCTGCATACGATCGACGATCTGCACATCGCCAGCGCCCGCCATCTGTTCGCCCATTGGCGTCACCGCTGGGTCCAGCGGAAAGACACCGACCACGCCGCCATCGTGCAGGCGATGAAGCGCCGCGATACCGCCACGGCCACAGCGATTCTGGTGCGCCATATCCGCCGCGCCAGCTGAGACCGGCGGGTTTTGGCACCGGGTGGCCGCAAATGGCCCCGCCAACGTCGCATTGCGCATTGGCCCCGGCTTTCATATAGGCAAGACCAACCAAACGAGAGTCAGCACGGAGTAACCCCATGTCCAACGCCCAACTGGAAACCGCCATCGAGGCCGCATGGGAGGCCCGCGACACGATCACGCCCGCCACCACCGGTGAACAGCGCGAAGCGATCGAGGACACTTTGAACGCGCTGGACAGCGGCACGCTGCGTGTCGCCGAGAAGCAGGCCGATGGCAGCTGGCATGTGAACCAGTGGGCCAAGAAGGCGGTCCTGCTGGGCTTTCGCATCAAGGACATGGAAATCCAGTCCGGAGGCCCGCAAGGTGGCGGCTGGTGGGACAAGGTCGACAGCAAGTTCGCCGGCTGGGGTGAAAACCAGTGGCGCGCGGCCGGTTTCCGCGCTGTGCCCAACTGCGTGGTGCGCAAGTCGGCCTATATCGCGCCGGGCGTGGTACTGATGCCGTCTTTCGTGAACCTCGGCGCCTATGTGGACGAAGGCACCATGGTCGACACTTGGGCCACGGTCGGTTCCTGCGCGCAGATCGGCAAGAACGTCCACCTGTCCGGTGGCGTCGGCATTGGCGGCGTTCTGGAGCCCATGCAGGCCGGCCCGACTATCATCGAGGACAACTGCTTCATCGGCGCCCGCTCCGAGGTGGTCGAGGGCTGTATCATCCGCGAAGGCTCGGTTCTGGGCATGGGCGTCTATATCGGCCAGTCCACCAAGATCGTGGATCGCGAGACCGGCGAGGTGTTCTATGGCGAGGTGCCGCCTTATTCGGTGGTGGTGTCCGGCTCGATGCCGTCGAAGAACGGGATCAACCTGTACTGCGCGGTGATCGTAAAGCGGGTCGATGAGAAGACCCGTTCGAAGACCGGGATCAACGAGCTGCTGCGCGATTGATCGTAGACGTCGATCAATGTTCCGAAGGTCGCGGCTCTGGTCCGCGGCCTTTTTTGTTCGGCAGGGTCGGACCTATCCCGCCCGGTAGTCGGCGAGATCCTCGGGCGCGTGCAGCAGGGTGCCTTCGTATTTCGGCAAATCATCGCGCAGATCCAGCCAGGGCAGCTTGCTTTGATAATTGACGTGAAAGGTTGGCGCAAAGTCTGAAGGGTCTTCCAGCGAGGTCGCGTACAGATGCATCCCGCCCTCATAGTGGTCGGCCTCGAACCCCATCGGAGAGCCACACGTGGCGCAGAAATGACGCTGGACGCCGTTCGAACTGGCGAAAGTACGCGGTGTTGCGGCGGTCCATCGGAAATTGCGTGAGGGTACGCCCAACCACGCGACCACGGGCGCGGCGCAATTGCGGCGGCAATCATCACAATGGCAATAGCAACTCCAGGTCTCGGCGCCCTCAAATTCCCAGCGTGTTTCACCGCACAGGCAGCGGCCGCGTTTGGTCATGATGTCCTCCGTCGTTTTTCGCGACCAGTCTGACTGGACGGTGGGCTTGAGCGCGTCAAAAAACGACACGGCATCCGGGAACCGCGTCGAGCTGCCATGCTTGACCATCGACCGGCCCCCAGCTAAGGCCCACGGCATGGAAAAGCAAAAGAAACCCTCGCGCCAGCAGGTCTATACTCTGTTGGTTCAGATTGGTCGCAAGGATGGCGACGGCCTGCCCGAAGGCGCCACCGGCGCGGCGCTCATGTGCTATGCCAGCGGCGTGGACGAGGCCGAGGCCGTGCGCGAAACCGTGGCCATTCTCAAGCAGGCCGATACGGCCCCGCTGGACGTCACCGGCTATGGGACCCTGGCCGAGCGCGAGGCGCAGGGGCACGAGATCGACCCGGACGAACGCGCGTTGATGCAGAGGGCGCTGGATGAAAACGCGGTGATCGTGGCGCAGATGACACCGTTTTTCGGTGACAAGCCCGAAGGCAGCTAGCGCCGCGCGCCGAACCACTTGCTATAGATCTGGTCGTAGGTGCCGTTCTCGCGCAACGTGAGCAGCACCCGGTTGACGTCTTCGTCCAGCGGTGACCCGGTCGGGAACAGGATGCCGTAGTTCTCGCGCAGGAAGACGCCGCCGGTCATTGCCGCAATCTTGCGCCCCTCGTGGGTAGCAAAATAGGACAGGATCGGCGCGTCAAACACAACAGCATTCAGGTCCCCATCCCTGAACGCGGTCAACATGCCGTCGAGGTCATCATAGCCGACGAATTCGATCTCGCGCCGGTTCAGGAAACTGGCGGCGGTCGAGCCCGAGATCGTGCCGACCTGTTTGCCGTACAGGTCGTTGACCGAGTTGATGTTGCTGGTGATCGCGTCCACCGTCATCACCGAGGTGATCCGCGCGGTGAACACGGATACGATGAACAGCGAGGACACGACCAGCACCACACCCAGAATGCGTCCGAAGGGGGTGCGGGGCATGCGCTCTTCGAACCCGCCATTGACCACCAGGTTCAGCGCCCACCAGAAGGACGGGAACCAGGCCTCGTTCAGGTCGCGGTCGAAATAGGGTTGGGATCGGCGTTCGAATCCCCACATCAGCATGCCGCCACCCAGCAGGATGGCAAAGGCCAGCCCGATGGCTATGAACAGCTCGCGCGACAGCAGCGCCTGCATCAGGGACGGGCTGCGCGCCGCGTCGGAGGGCACCATGATCTGCAGACCGGCCTCGAAGATCGGCTGGCTAAAATCCATTCGGGCTTCGCGGTCGGCGGTGATCGAGATGTTGGCGATGGCCATGTCCGCCTCGCCGTTTTCGACCGCCGACAGCATGTCGCCGAACGTGTCCATGCGGACGACCGTATATTCCCAGCCCAGCTCCTCGGCCAGTGCGGCCAGCAGATCCATTGAAAACCCGGTATCCACGCCCTCGACTTCATACGAGAACGGTGAGCGGTCCACCGTCGCGACCGTCAGAGTTTCGGCCTGGCTGGCTTGTGCAAGGGCTGCCATGGTCAGGCAGATCAATGCGAAAAGGGCGCGCGTCATGGGGTATTCACCTGTTTCGCGGCCCTCTAGCTCAATTTGGCGTGCTGCGGCAAGGCCGTCGCAAGGTCATCACCTCAGAATTCTTTGTCCCGCATTTTCGGGCCGGATCGCCGGAAAACCGTAGATCGGGGTTGGCATCGCCGCCAATTCGTTGAATCTGTGCGGTATCCCGTCCCACGCCGAAACCGCGAGGCCCCCGAATGACCGACCCCGTAGACCTGACCGCAGACCTGATCCGTTGCCCCTCGGTCACACCCGAGGAAGGCGGGGCGCTGGTTCTGCTGGAAGAAATCCTGTCGCGGGCCGGTTTCACCTGCACGCGGGTGGATCGCGGCGGCGTCTGCAACCTGTTCGCCCGGTGGGGCGACAAGGGGCATGCGCGCAGTTTCGGGTTCAACGGGCATACCGATGTGGTGCCGGTGGGCGATGAGGCCGCATGGACCTGCCCGCCGTTCGGCGCGGAAATCCATGATGGCATTCTGTACGGCCGGGGCGCGACCGACATGAAATCGGGGGTTGCGGCTTTTGTTGCGGCGGCGGTGGATTTCGTGCGCGACACTCCGCCGGACGGGGCAATCATCCTGACCATCACGGGGGATGAGGAAGGCGATGCGGTGGACGGCACCACCGCGCTGCTGGACTACATGCAGGCGCAGGACGAGCGGATGTCAGTCTGTCTTGTGGGCGAGCCGACCTGCCCCAACGAGATGGGCGAGATGATGAAGATCGGCCGCCGCGGGTCGATGACCGCTTGGTTCGAGGTGACGGGCGTGCAGGGCCATTCGGCCTATCCGCATCGTGCCAGAAACCCGGTGCCCGCTCTGGCGCGGCTGATGGACCGGCTGGCCAGTCACGAACTGGATCGGGGGACGGACCATTTCGACGCCTCGACTCTTGCTGTGGTCACGATGGACACCGGCAACGAGGCCACCAACGTCATTCCGGCCCAGTGCCGTGGCGCGGTGAACATCCGGTTCAACGACCTGCATACAGGCGTCAGCCTCAGCAACTGGCTGAAGGCGCAGGCAGCCAACGTGGCGGCGGAGTTCGGCGTGCAGATCGACACGCGGATCAAGGTCTCGGGCGAAAGCTTTCTGACGCCTCCGGGGCCGCTGTCGGATCTTGTGGCCCGGGCCGTCGAGGCCGAGACCGGCCGCTGGCCCGAGCTGTCCACGACCGGCGGCACCTCGGACGCGCGGTTCATCAAGGATCACTGCCCCGTGGTCGAGTTCGGCCTGGTCGGTCGCACCATGCACCAAGTGGACGAATCCGTCCCGGTCGAGCAGGTCCGCCAGCTCAAGGCGATCTATTCCCGGATCCTGGCCGACTATTTCGCCTGAGCGATTGATGCGCCCGGCCGCTTTTTGGTCATGACGCGGTCGTATAGGCATGCTAGGCGGACATCATGAAACGCATACCGACCAAGCAGGAGATCCTCGACTGGATCTCGGCGAACCCCACGCTCACTTCGAAACGCGACATTGCCAAGGCCTTTGGCATCAAGGGCGCGGACCGGATCGACCTGAAACGGATCCTCAAGGAGCTTGAGGCCGAGGGCCATCTGGAAAAGCGCAAGCGCAGCTATCGCGACCCGGACCGCTTGCCGCCGGTCAGCGTGTTGCAGGTCAAGGCGCCGAACGCCGATGGCGACCTGTTCGCGCGACCGCTGGAATGGCATGGAGAAGGGGTCGAGCCGATCGTGCTGATCATATCCCGCGCCAGCGACCCGGCGCTGGGCGAAGGTGACCGCATCCTTGCCCGCCTGACTCAGGTGCATGCAGAAGACCACAATTACGAGGCCCGCCTGATCCGCCGCATCGGCGCCAATCCGCGCCGGGTCGTCGGGATTTTCCGCAAGGGCGCCGAGGGCGGGCGGATCGTGCCGATCGACAAGGCCGGATCGACCGAATGGCTGGTGGCCGAAGGTGCGGCGCTGGGCGCCAAGGACGGCGAATTGGTCGAGGCCGAGCAGGCCGGGCCGAAAAACCGTATGGGGCTGCCGCGCGCGCGCATCGTGGAACGGCTGGGCGATCCGTCCGCGCCCAAGGCGGTGTCGCTGATCGCGATCCACCAGCACGGCATCCCGGACGATTTTCCCGATGACGTGATCGCCGAGGCCGACCTGGCCAAGCCCGTCGGGCTGAAAGGGCGCGAGGATCTGCGGGACATCCCTCTGGTGACCATCGACCCGTCGGACGCGCGCGACCGTGACGACGCCTGCCATGCCCATCCTGACGACGACCCGAAAAACCCGGGCGGCCACGTGATCTGGGTCGCCATTGCCGATGTGGCCGCCTATGTGCGCCCAGGCAGTGCGCTGAACCGCGAGGCGCGAAAGCGGGGCAACTCGACCTATTTCCCCGACCGCGTCGTGCCGATGCTGCCGGATCGTCTGTCGGGTGATCTGTGTTCGCTGCACGAAGGCGTGCCGCGCGCCTGTATCGCAGTGCGGATGCGGATCGATGCAAACGGCAACAAGATCGACCACCGCTTTGTGCGCGGGCTGATGCGCTCGGGCGCGTCCCTGAACTATGCCGAGGTGCAGGCGGCCATCGACGGCACCCCCAATGACCGCACCGGCCCGCTACTGGAGAGCGTTCTGAAACCGCTCTATGCCGCGTATGGCGCGCTGAAGACGGCCCGCAACGAACGTCAGCCGCTGGACCTGGACCTGCCGGAACGCAAGATCGTGCTGAACGACAAGGGCGGGGTCGAAAGCGTGGCCTTCCGCGAGCGGCTAGACGCGCACCGGCTGATCGAGGAATTCATGATTCTGGCCAACGTGTCCGCGGCCGAGACGCTGATCGCCAAGCGCAGCCCGCTTCTGTTCCGGGTGCACGAGGAGCCGGCGCCTGAAAAGCTGGAAAGCCTGCGCGAAACGGCACAGGCCGCTGGGCTGAATCTGGCCAAGGGGCAGGTGTTGCAGACCCGTCACCTGAACGCGCTGCTGAATGCCGCCGCCGGCACCGAGGATGCCGAGTTGATCAATCTCAGCACATTGCGGTCGATGGCGCAGGCCTATTACAGCCCCGAAAACTTTGGCCATTTCGGGCTGGCGCTGCGTAACTACGCGCATTTTACCTCGCCCATCCGCCGCTATGCCGACCTGATCGTGCACCGGGCGCTGATCTCGGCCCATGGCTGGGGCAAGGACGGTCTGACCGCCGACGAGATCGAACGTCTGGAGGAGATCGCCACCCATATCTCGGACACCGAGCGCCGCTCGATGATGGCCGAGCGCGACACGACTGACCGCTATCTGGCGGCCTATCTGAGCGAGCGCGTCGGCAACGAGTTCACCGGCCGCATCAGCGGCATCGCCCGGTTCGGGGCCTTCGTCAAACTGGATGAAACCGGGGCCGACGGGCTGGTGCCGGTGCGGTCGCTGGGGCGCGAGTTCTTCCATTTCGACGCTGAGGCCGGCACCCTGATGGGAGCCGATACCGGCCTGACCATCGCCATCGGTCAGCGTGTCACCGTGCGCCTGACCGAGGCCACGCCGGTGACCGGCGGGCTGGAACTGGAGCTGCTGTCCATCGACGATCAGCCGATGCCACGTGGGGGCGGCCGTGGAAAGCCGGGTCGTCCGACGCGGCGCAAGGCGGTCAGCATCAAGCGCAAGAAGGACAAGATCAAGCGCAAGGTCGAGCGCAAACGCCGTCAGCGGTGATGGTGCGCAGCGCCTTGCAAAGGAACGCTTTGTGAATTTCCGGATTCGGGTTACCCTGAGCGCGAGCAGTCATCAGGAAAACCTGAATCATGAAATATGTGTGTGGCTTTTTGGCCGCCGCAGTTTGGGTATCCAGCTTGCAGGCGGAGACGACCAACCTTTCCCTTGGGCCAGCAGACGCCAGGGTTCAACTGGCCTCGGCCGATCTGACCGCGTCGCTCAGGCCGGTGCCAAGGCCCGCGCACGGCGCGCATCGTGTGGCGGCGGTAAATCCCCGGTTCGAGGTCTGGCTTGGCGCGTTCCAACGCCGGGCCTTGGCGCGGGGGATCAGCCAGGCCACGTTGAACCGCGCGCTGAGCGGCGTGACCCAAGACCCTGACATAATCAGACGCGACCGAAACCAAGCCGAATTTTCCAAGCCGATCTGGGAGTATCTGGACACGGCCGTCTCGGACCAGCGCATCGCCAACGGGCGCAAGGCGCTGGAACGGCATCGCCGGGTTCTCGACCGGATCGAGGCGCGATACGGGGTCGAGAAAGAGGTTGTCGTGGCCGTCTGGGGGCTTGAGACGTCCTTCGGCAGCTTCCGGGGCAGCTCGCCCACGATCCGATCGCTGGCGACCTTGGCTTTTGACGGGCGGCGGGCGGAGTTCTTTGAAACCCAGCTGCTGGCCGCACTGCAAATCCTGCAGGCGGGCGACGTGCGCCCCGAGGCGATGACCGGCAGTTGGGCCGGGGCCATGGGGCACACGCAGTTCATGCCGACCTCATATCTGGAACACGCGGTGGATTTCGACGGTGACGGCCGGCGCGACATCTGGTCGGACGATCCTACAGATGCGCTGGCCTCGACTGCGGCCTATCTTGCGCGCTTCGGCTGGACCAAGGGCCAACCCTGGGGCATCGAGGTACGCCTGCCGGCGGGGTTCGACTATGCCCAGGCCAGCCGCGAAATCACCCGGTTGCCCTCGGACTGGGCGGCGTTGGGTGTTCGGGCGGCGGATGGGCGGGCGATTGCCGATCATGGACCGGCTTCGATCCTGCTGCCGGCGGGCAGCAATGGCGTGGCCCTGATGATCTTTGACAATTTCAGCGTGATCGAGCGCTACAATGGCGCCGATGCCTATGTCATCGGCATTGGCCACCTGTCGGACCGGCTGGCCGGGCAAGGCCCGTTCCGCGCCAACTGGCCGCGCGACGACCGGGTGCTGAGCTTTGCCGAACGCAAGGAACTGCAACTGCGCCTGACCCTTGCCGGGTTCGACACGCAGGCCATCGACGGACGGATCGGTCCGAACACCATCAATGCGCTGCGGGCCTATCAGGTGGCACGCGG
This sequence comes from Ruegeria sp. BHSC026, assembly GCF_059613065.1. Classification (NCBI taxonomy): domain Bacteria; kingdom Pseudomonadati; phylum Pseudomonadota; class Alphaproteobacteria; order Rhodobacterales; family Roseobacteraceae; genus Ruegeria; species Ruegeria sp. BHSC026. Next base: position 161,282 of record NZ_JBXWRV010000004.1, read on the forward strand.
CCTGGTGCCCGATGGCTATGCCACCGTGCAATTGCTGGAACGGATGCGCTGAACGAAAAAGGGCGGCCGCGTCGGGCCGCCCGTTTGCGATGTTTCCGTGAAATCAGGAGGCCGCTTTCATCAGGCCCTGGGCGATGATCTCGGCCTGCGCCTCGTCCAGCGACTTGTAGATGCGCACGAACATCTCGTCGATATCGGCCGGGGTCAGAATCAGCGGCGGCGAAATGATCATCCGGTCGCCCACATGGCGCATGATCAGGTTGTTGGCAAAGCAGCGATCGCGGCAGATGTACCCGACCGTGCCCGGATCGGAGGCGAACTTGGCCCGGCTGGCCTTGTCCGGCGTCAGCGCGATCGAGGCCATCATGCCCACGATCTTGGCCTCGCCCACCAGCGGGTGTTCGACCAGCGCCTCCCATTTCTGTTTCAGATAGGGGGCGGCGACATCGCGCACATGCTCGACGATCTTCTCTTCTTCCAGAATGCGCAGGTTTTCCAGCGCGACGGCCGCCGCAACGGGGTGGCCCGAATAGGTATAGCCGTGGTTGAACTCGGTCCCGCCGATCACTTCGGCGATCTCGTCATTGACGATCGAGCCACCGATGGGCGCATAGCCCGAGCTAAGCCCCTTGGCGATGGTCATGATGTGCGGGCGGATGTTCATGGTCTGCGAGCCGAACCAGTTTCCGGTGCGGCCAAAGCCGCAGATCACCTCGTCGGCGATCAGCAGGATCTCGTACTTGTCGCAGATGCGCTGGATTTCCGGCCAGTAGGTGTCGGGCGCGACGATCACGCCGCCCGCGCCCTGGACTGGCTCGGCGATGAAGGCGGCGACGCGGTCTTCGCCCAGTTCCAGGATCGCCTCTTCCAGCTCGCGCGCGCGGGCCAGACCGAACTCTTCGGGCGTCATGTCGCCGCCCTCGGCCCACCAGTTGGGCTGGTTGATGTGGTGGACGTTCGGGATCGGGATGCCGCCCTGCGCGTGCATGCCGGCCATGCCGCCCAGCGAGGCCGACCCCACACTCGACCCGTGATAGGCGTTGTGGCGGCTGATGATGATGTTCTTGTTCGGATGGCCCTTTTCCGCCCAATAGGTGCGAACCAGACGGATGTTGGTGTCATTGGCCTCGGACCCGCCGGCGGCGAAGAAGACATGATTCAGGTCGCCTGGCGCCAGCTCGGCCAGTTTGGCCGCCAGCGCGATGGCCGGGACATGGGTCGTTTTGAAGAAGGTGTTGTAGTAGGGCAGTTCGCGCATCTGGCGTGCCGCCACCTCTGCCAGCTCGTCGCGGCCATAGCCGACGTTCACGCACCACAGACCGGCCATGGCGTCCAGAATTTCTTCGCCCTCGCTGTCGGTCAGATAGACGCCCTTGGCACGGGTGATGACGCGGGCGCCTTCCTTGCCCAGGGCATTGTTGGCCGAAAACGGGTGAAGGTGATGCGCCGCGTCCAGCGCCTGCAACTCGGCGGTCGGCATGTGGTTGGTGATGATCGGCATCGGGAGGTTCTCCTGCAACAGCGGTTGGCGGCCAGAATATGATCAAATTTTTTCCTGTCAATCGACTTGGGCGCTCTCAGTCGTCCGCCAATGCCTCGGCCATCAGCTCCATGCCCTGTTCGATGTCTTGCGTCGTTGCTTTTGCGACCTTTTCCGCGTCACCCGCCCGTAACGCGCCGATGATATCCTTGTGCCGATCCGGCAGGCTTTGGGTGCCGAACCGCCCGCAGACGACGCGCAACGAAGGACCGAATCGCAGCCACAGACGTTCGGCCAGGTCCTTGAGGATCGGGGCGTTCGCGTGGTCATACAGCTTTTCGTGGAAGGCGTGGTTCAGACGCAGGTAGCCGCTGACATCACCATCCGCGATCATGCGATCCAGACGCCGGTCGATTTGCTCCAGCTGGTCGATGTCCGCCGTGGTCATTCTGCTGGCCGCGCGACGGGAAAGTTCTGATTCCACGGCGTTTCTGGCAAAAATCATCTGTTCGACATCCGCCGCCGTCAGAAGTGGCACGCTGACCCGGCGGTTGCCCTGAAAGATCAGCGCGCCATCCGAGATCAGGCGGCGGATCGCTTCGCGCACCGGGGTCATGCCGACCCCCAGTGATTCGGTCAGGCCCTGGATCGTGACCGGCTGGCCGGGTACCAGTTCGCCGAACAGGATCTGTGACCGCAACGTCCGATACACCTGTTCATGCGCCGGCGCCTTCTGCGCTCCGTCATCGACCCCGGATGCCTTATTTTTGATCAAATCCAAGTGTTTCACCTCGATCCCGATGGTCCTGACTTGTCAGGTTTGCTGCCGCGTGAAACCATACGACGGATCGACGGAAAACGCAAAACTTGATCAAATCTAAAAAAACGGGATGATACCCCTACACTTGCAGGGAGAAGAAAATGAAAATCAGAACGCTGACGATGACGGCGATCGCCGCCTTGGGGACGTCGGCCGCATTCGCGGAAGAGGTGCGCGTCTACAACTGGTCGGATTACATCGACGAAGAATTGCTGACCAAGTTCGAGGAAGAAACGGGCCTGACCCTGATCTATGACGTGTTCGACAGCAACGAGGTTCTGGAAACCAAGATGCTGGCCGGCGGGTCGGGCTATGACGTGGTGGTGCCTTCGGGCACGTTCCTGCAACGGCAGATCCAGGCCGGTGCGTTCCAGAAGCTGGACAAATCCAAGCTGCCGAACCTGGCCAACTTGTGGGACGTGATCGAGGAGCGCACGGCGCAGTATGACCCGGGCAACGAATACGCCATCAACTATATGTGGGGCACCACCGGAATCGGGGTGAACGTGGGCAAGGTTCAGGAAGCGCTGGGTGAGGACGCCCCCATCGACAGCTGGGACCTGGTGTTCAATCCGGCGAACATGGAAAAGCTGGCCAGTTGCGGTGTGCATTTCCTCGACGCGCCCGCCGAGATGATCCCGGCCGCGCTGAAATATATCGGTGAAGACCCCGACAGCCAGGATCCGGACGTGATCGCCAAGGCAGAGGGCGTTTTCATGGCGGTGCGTCCCCACATCCAGAAGTTCCACAGCAGCGAATACATCAACGCGCTGGCCAATGGCGACATCTGCGTGGCCGTGGGCTGGTCGGGCGACGTTCTGCAGGCCCGCGACCGGGCGGACGAGGCCGACAACGGCGTGACAATCGCCTATCACGCGCCCAAGGAAGGCGCGCAGATGTGGTTCGACCAGATGGCGATTCCGGTGGATGCGCCCAACCCGGACGGTGCGCACAAGTTCCTGAACTTCATCATGGACGCCCAGAACATGGCGGCTGCCACGAACTATGTCTACTACGCCAACGGCAACAAGGCCTCGCAGGAGTTCATCCTGCCCGAGATCCTGGAAGACCCGGCGATCTATCCGCCCGCCGACGCGTTGGAGAACCTGTTCACCACCCGGCCCTATCCGGCCAAGGTGCAGCGGGTCGTGACCCGTCTGTGGACCAAGATCAAGTCGGGCACCTGATCAGGTGCTCGGGCGCAAGGCGGCGACTGCCCGCCTTGCGCATTCCCAGTTCCGGCTGACTTACGGGGGTCCCTTTGAACTCTACCGTCTTTGCGCCGTGGGACGACCCACAGGCGAAACCCTTGATCCAGTTCAAGAACGTCACCAAGCGATTTGGGGGATTCACGGCCATCGACAACCTGTCGCTGGATATCTTCGAACGTGAATTCTTTGCCCTGCTTGGTCCGTCGGGCTGCGGCAAGACCACGATGATGCGGATGTTGGCCGGGTTCGAGCAGCCCTCGGAAGGAACCATCCTGCTGAGCGGTCAGGACATCGCGCCGGTCCCGCCCAACAAACGGGCGGTGAACATGATGTTCCAGTCCTACGCGTTGTTTCCGCATCTGAACGTGTGGGACAACATCGCCTTTGGCCTGCGCCGGGACAACATGCCCAAGCATGATCTGGAAGACCGGGTCGAGGAAATGCTGCGCCTGACCCGGCTTGAAAAATTCGCCCGCCGCAAGCCACATCAGATCTCCGGCGGGCAGCGGCAGCGCGTGGCGCTGGCCCGGTCGCTGGCCAAGGCGCCCAAACTGCTGTTGCTGGACGAACCGCTTGGCGCGCTGGACAAAAAGCTGCGCCAGGACACCCAGTTCGAGCTGATGGACATTCAGGAAAAGACCGGCACCACCTTCGTGATCGTGACCCACGACCAGGAAGAGGCGATGACGGTCGCCAGCCGCGTTGCGGTGATGGATCAGGGCAAGCTGATGCAGGTCGCCACGCCAGACCGCATTTATGAAAACCCCAATTCCGTTTACGTCGCCGATTTCATCGGGGACGTTAACATCATCCAGGGCCGGGCCACCTCGATCGGCGAGGACACCTATCGCGTCGACTGGGCCGAGGGCCAGCCGCCGCTGACCGCGACGTCGGCCAACCGGTTTGCCGACGGTCAAACCTGCCACCTGGCCATCCGGCCGGAAAAGGTGACCATCTCGGCCGAGCGCCCCGCCGATGCCGTCAACGCCGTGCAGGGCAAGGTGCATGACATCGCCTATCTGGGCAATCTGTCCACCTATTACGTCGAACTGTCCAACGGCATCATCATCAAGGCGCAGACGGCCAATACCCGCCGCATCTCGCGCCGGTCCTTCACATGGGAAGACCCTGTCTGGCTGTCTTGGACGGCCACGGCGGCGGTTCTGCTGGCAGACTGATGCGCCGCGCGGTCCTGATCGCCATTCCCTATGTTTGGCTGCTGGCCCTGTTTCTGGTGCCGTTCTTCATCGTGTTGAAGATCTCGCTGTCGGACATCGCGCTTGCGATCCCGCCCTACACCCCGACCCTTGATCTGTCGCAGGGCTGGGCCGGGATCAAGGAATTCTTCAGCCAGTTGGATTTTGAAAACTTCGTCTGGCTAACAGAGGATGACCTGTACTGGAAAGCCTACCTGTCCAGCGTCAAGATCGCGCTGATCGCGACCGCGCTGACCCTGCTGGTGGGCTATCCGATCGCCTATGGCATGGCCCGAGCGCCCGAAGAATGGCGCCCGACGCTGATGATGCTGGTGATCCTGCCGTTCTGGACCTCGTTCCTGATCCGCGTCTATGCATGGATGGGGATCCTGTCGAACGAAGGCTACCTGAACCAGTTCCTGCTGTGGACGGGCATCATCTCGACCCCGCTGACCATCCTCAACACGCAGACGGCCGTCTATATCGGCATCGTCTACACCTATCTGCCTTTCATGATCCTGCCGATCTATGCCGCGCTCGATCGGTTGGACGGCTCGCTGATCGAGGCGGCCGAGGATCTGGGCTGTTCGCGTACGCAGGCCTTCTGGCTGGTGACCATCCCACTGTCGCGCCCGGGCATCATCGCGGGATGTTTCCTGGTGATGATTCCGGTGATCGGTGAATTCGTGATCCCGTCGCTGCTGGGCGGGTCGGGCACGCTGATGATCGGCAAGGTCTTGTGGGAGGAGTTCTTCTCGAACCGCGACTGGCCGGTGGCCAGCGCTGTGGCGGTGATCCTGCTGCTGATCCTGGTGATCCCGATCGTACTGTTCCAGCGCAACCAGCAGAAACAGGCGGAGGCCGAGCAATGAACAGGCTGAGCTGGTTCAACACGGTCTCGCTGACGCTGGGCTTTGCGTTTCTGTACATCCCGATGGTGATCCTGATCATCTTCAGCTTCAATGAAAGCAAGCTGGTCACGGTCTGGGCTGGGTTCTCGACCAAATGGTACGGCGAGCTTATGCAGAACCAGGCGTTTCTGGATGCGGCCTGGGTCACCGTTCGCGTTGCCGTGTTCTCTTCGACGCTGGCGACCATTCTGGGCACCATGGCCGCCTATGTCATGGTGCGGGGCGGGCGGTTCTTTGGCCGCACGCTGTTTTCCGGGATGATCTACGCGCCGCTGGTGATGCCCGAGGTGATCACCGGCCTGTCGCTGCTGTTGCTGTTCATCGGCATCGGGCTGGACCGGGGCATCCTGACCATCGTACTGGCGCATACGACCTTTTCGATGTGCTACGTTTCGGTCGTGGTGTCCTCGCGGCTGGTGACGTTCGATCAGTCGCTGGAAGAGGCGGCGCTGGATCTGGGCTGCTCGCCGGCGCAGGCCTTCAGGTTGGTGACGCTGCCGATCATCGCGCCGGCGGTGATCTCGGGCTGGTTGCTGGCCTTCACCCTGTCGCTGGATGACCTGGTGATTGCGTCCTTCACGTCTGGACCCTCGGCCACGACCCTTCCGATCAAGATCTTCTCGGCCGTGCGTTTGGGGGTCAGCCCCGAAATCAACGCGCTGTCGACCATCATGATCGCCGTTGTCACCGTCGGCGTGATCACCGCTTCGCTGGTGTCGAAACGCGCGATGCTCCGGCAGCGGCAAGAGGAACAAGCCGCCGCGCGCACCGAATGAAACGGATCTTTTCTGCCTACACCTATGGCCCCGGCCCGCGCGCGGCGTGCTGGTGGGATGAAACCGTGCCGGCCCCCGACTGGCCGGTACATGAAGGTGATCTATCGGTAGACGTTGCGATCGTCGGCGGCGGGTTCACTGGCATGTCGGCGGCGCTGCATCTGGCGCAGCAGGGCGTTTCGGTCGCCGTGTTCGAGGCGGAAACGCCGGGCTGGGGCGCCTCGGGGCGCAACGGCGGGTTTTGCTGCAAGGGCGGGTCGAAACTGGGCCATGCCGCCATGATGCGCAGATACGGCCCCGCAGCGGCCGAGGCCTATGCGCAAGCCGAGGCAAATGCGGTAGCGCTGGTTGCCCAACTGTTGTCGGCGCACGGGATTCAGGCGGATGTGCATTCGCAGGGCGAGACCCGGCTGGCCCACACGCCGCGGGCGATGGAGGCGCTGCGGCGCGATGCCGGGCCAGACGGTATTTTGCACGAGACCCGTGACCTGCCGAGTCTTGGGCTGGGTGGGCGCTTTTTCGGCGGATACACTGACCCGGTCGGGTTTGCACTGAACCCGCGCAAATACCTGTTTGGTCTTGCCATGGCCGCCCAGGCGCAGGGTGCGCGCCTGTTTCAGCGCAGCCCGGTGCAGGATGTCCGGCGCGCAGGATCCGGGTTCGCACTTGCGCTGCCGCGAGGCTCCGTGCGGTCCGAAACCGTTCTGATCTGTACCAACGGCTATTCCAGCGAAGACATGCCCGACTGGTTGTCGGGCCGCTACATGCCGGCACAGTCGACGGTCATGGTCACGCGCCCGCTGTCCGAGGCCGAGTTGCAGGCGCAGGGCTGGACGTCGCGCCAGATGGCCTATGATACACGCAACCTGCTGCATTATTTCCGACTGATGCCGGACAATCGGTTCCTGTTCGGAATGCGCGGTGGTCTGATGTCCTCGCCCCGGGCCGAGCGCGCGATCCGGCGCAAGGTGGTGCGGGATTTCGCCCGCATGTTTCCGTCCTGGGCCGGGGTTGAGGCAACGCATCTGTGGTCGGGAATGGTATGTCTTGCCCGCGATCTGGTGCCGTTTGTCGGGCCGGTCGCCGATCGGCCTGGCATGTTCGCGGGGCTGGCCTATCACGGCAACGGTGTTGCGATGGGCACGTTTTGCGGCCGAGCCTTGGCGCAGTTGGTTCTGGGGCAGGATGCGAACATCCCCGACCCCATCGCGCGCCCGCCGGGGCGGTTTCCGCTGGGTCGATGGCGGCGCTTGTTGATGCCGCCGGCTTATGCCGTCATGGCATTGGCGGATCTTTGATCCGGTCTAACGGGCGTCCGCCAGCCCCGCAAGTTCCAGCGATAATCCGTTCTCATAGGCCGGGGCGCCGTTTTCGACACGCCACAGGCAATAGGCCGCCATTCGCCAAGCGTACCAGGGTTTGAGTTCACGGTATCGTTCCGCGGTTTCCGGGCAGCCATAGACCTGCAGGAACCGGATTTCCTGATCGTGGGTCAGCGGGCGGCCGCGGTAAATCTGCTGCATCGCAGGTGACAGAAACAGGGCCAGATCCTCGCACCGATCCCCGACCGCAGGGCATTGCCAATCGATCAGCATCGCCCCCGAGGGCGAGGTCAAGATGTTGCCGGCTACCGGGTCGCCATGGATCAGGCAAATCCGAATTGTTGGCGGAACGCTTGTTTCTGGCATCAGCCCCTGCAGTGTCTTTCGGCGCTTATCGTGGCAGCGGCTCAGAATCTCCGAGCCATGGCGAGCAAGATCGGCACTGCCGTTTCGACCGGCAGGCGCGGCAACACGCGGATTCATGTCATGCAGGCGTCGTAGTAACCGGGCGACAGATTCGACACCCCTCTGCCAAGGGGCGCCCGGCGCATGGTCATACAATACCCAACCGTCCTTTCCGAAATGTCCCGAAGCACGCAGCCGAGGCGCCATACCCGTTTCTGACAGCGCCCGCAGGCAGGCCGCTTCAAGCCGTGCATCATTGCGGAACAACGGATTGGTCTGGGTCGTGTCATACAGCTTGAGGACCTTGTCCCGACCACGGTCCATGATTTTCCACACCCGGTTGGTTCGCCCGCCATACAGCTTTTGAAAGCTGGCCCCATGGACAATCAGGCCACCTTGGAAAAGGTGCTCGACAAGGCCTGATGGTGGCAAGAGAAGCTGGGACAGGGTGGCACCCTTCGACTGAGAATCCGGATGCGCCCAGCATTGGCCTGCGCATTGGTCAAGTTCAAGCGCTCGCGCGCACCGCCGCGACCTCGGTCGCCGAAAGTGACGCGCCGCTGTCCAGCATCAGCACGATTCCCCCTTTATCCAACTGCGCCTCAACGACGCGGCTGAAGGCCGCAGCCGGCTTCTGGGACAGCAGATTGTCCCCCTTGTAGCTTTCCAGACTGGCGGTATACGCCCCTTCGGCAACCGGCGCGCCCGTGATGTCCAGACTGGGCCAGACGAATTGCCGGTCTGTTGCGGGAACGTCCAGCCGGGTGACCACGTCACCATTGATGTCGCGTATGACAAGCACGGCCTTGTCGGCGTTGGGGTCGGGGTCAGCAAAGACCGTTCGCGGTTGTCCGTCAAATTGAAATGCGGCGGGCGCCCGCACCTCAACCCCGACCCATCCAGACAGTTCATCGAGATTCGCGCCGTTCAGTGCCGCGGCCAGCCCGGTCAGCAACTTGTTGGTCTGGACCTGCTGTTCGACCATCGAAAACTGCGCCAGCTGGGCGGCATATTCGGAGGAATCCAGCGGCTCGAGCGGATCCTGATTCCGCGCCTGTGTGGTCAGCATCAGCAAGAAGGTTTCGAAATCGGATGCCAAACCCGAACTCTGCGATTGGGTTGTGGCTTGTCCCTGAGCTGTGGTCTGCGTCGCAGGGTTGGTGGCGTTGATCATGGGTCATAACCTCAAGTCGAGTGGGCGCGAAGGGTCGGGCCGGCGTGGAACCGGAGAATCGGGGTCGGGCGAAACGGGATCCGCCTCGGTTTGAATCGCGCCTTGATGCTTCGCTTCTCCCTGCGTTTCGGAGCCGGCGGCACCATTCGAATCGAATTCAAGGCCCCCATAGCCCAGTTGCTGGAACTCGGTCGACAGCAGCGAGATGTGGCGGCGCATCAGATCCAGGGTTTCCGGCCGTTCGGCGGCAATCACCAGGTGGATACCGTCTTCCCGACCCATCATTCTGATCGAGATTCGTCCCAGCTCTTCGGGGTTGAGCTGCAGCTCGATGCCGCCTCCTGCTCTCGCGTAAACCGATGCCGAAATCTGGCTGGCGATCGACCTGGCCAATTCAGCGCCCGAGGCGCGATGCAGCACGGCCGGCGGCGGCATGCTTTCATGTGCGGTGCGGGCGGCAGACGGCTGCACCAGCTGAGGCGTCTCACCCAGATCCTCAGGCGGCTCCTGCGTGTCAGGCTGAACCGGCGGGAGCGGCTGATGGGATTGATTGGGCGACAGAGACGCGGCTGCCGCCTCCATGTTGGTGGGCGCTACGATGGGGCGCTGACCGGAAACCGGCTTGGGTTGGGTCGAATCGGTCCAAGGCGTTTCCGAAGCGGCGCGCATGCCATGTTGCCGATCAGGCGATTCGGGGCGAAGCAGCAAGGCTTGGACGGCCGTCTCGCCCCGCGTGGTCGAGGAAAGCGAACCGGCGGTTTGTGATGACGGCTCGGCGGTTGTGGCGGACGAGTCTTCTTGCAAAGACCCCGTCCGAGGCGCCACCGCCGACACCCCTTGGTTGTCTGTTATGGTGGACTTGATAGTCTTGGACGCCGCGCCGATGGCCGGAGCGCCCGGTGCGGTGGCCGTATCGTGCGGAACCGGCTTCGACCCCTGTTGGCCCTGAGGTAAGGGCGGCGGCATCGCCGCCGCGTCGTCCGGAATCGCCGGAAGAACTTCCGAATTGACCGACTCGCCCTGGGCGATTTCCAGATCCCCGTCCTGCGCCGCCAAATCGTCAGGGACGACGATCGGGTCCGCCTCCGCCTCCGGTTTTTCCCGGTCCGATGGCTGCAATGCGGCCACGAAGTCCGCAAAAGCCTTCTCAGGCTCGACCTTTCTTGTGTTGCACGCCGACAAAGCAGCGCTTTTCGCCGTTTGGTCGGGACACACTGTCAGTGGGTTGGGCATTTTGCTCCGGCTCCGTCTGCATGATCCGAACCTGCCCGCAGGAAGTTACGTTTATTTTAACCGCTCTTCGCTTTCATCGGGAAAGTTTCTGACAATTTTCGGAGTTGCTCATGATGATTTCAGCACTCACCCAAACAGCCTGCCCGGACGTGGGGACCAAGCTCAAGGCCGCCGCGGTCGAGCTGGAGGCGACATTTCTTGCAGAGATGTTGAAGGCCGCCGGCATGGGGCAGGCGCGACAATCCTTTGGTGGCGGCGCGGGCGAAGACCAGTTCTCGTCCTTTCTGGTTCAGCAGCAAGCACTGCAGATGGCCCGGGCCGGCGGGATCGGGCTTTCGGAAATCCTGTGCACTGCAATGATGGAGAAAACCGATGCAAAGTGATAACCGGCGCGTTCAAGCCCAGGCGCTTGAGGAGATTCTGGATCAGGAACGGTCGGCCTTGCTCGAGGGTGACCTGGAGCGGCTGAGCCAGATGCTGCCGCGAAAGGAGCAGTTGATCGAGGACCTGAACGCGCTGGAGGTGTCGGACAGTGACGATCTGATCAGGCTTCAGGCGAAGGTCAATAGAAACCAGAGCCTGTTGAGCAGCGCGGCCGAAGGGATCCGGACCGTAGCCGACCGCATGGCGGAACTGCGGAAGGTGCGTCAGGAGTTCACCACATATGACGCCAACGGTCAGCGGACCGGTCACGCGGTGCGGCATGCGGCCAAGCTTGAAAAACGGGCGTGATGACATTTGATTCAAATGCGTTTTTTTCCACGGGCGCGCTTTAGCACTCCGTTAGGAGATCAAACCCGATAGTGGTCCGGCACCTGCAAGACGGGTGGCGCGAAGGCCGCAAGGTTCCTCGCACAGGTCAGAACGACATTTGGCCCGCCGATCCCGGCGGGGTGTCAATGGGCGAAGAAGGCCCGAACGAACAAAGGATGAAAAGCATGTCCAGCATTCTGACAAACAACGGCGCGATGGTTGCGCTGCAAACCCTGAAATCGGTCAACAAGAACCTGGCCGCCACCCAGAACGCGATCTCGACCGGCAAGGACGTGGCAACGGCCAAGGACAATTCGGCGGTTTGGGCAATCTCCAAGGTGATGGAGTCCGACGTCAACGGTTTCAATGCCATCAAGGACAGTCTGGCGCTGGGCGAATCGACCGTGGCCGTGGCCCGGAACGCGTCGGAAACCGTAACCGATCTGCTGACCCAGATGAAAAACAAGATCGTGGCGGCTCAGGAGGACAACGTCGATCGCAGCAAGATCAACGATGACGTAAGCGCCCTGCGCGATCAGATCGCATCGGTTGTCGGCGCGGCCCAGTTCAACGGGCTGAACCTGGTGGATGGATCGGCCGGCACGGCATCGATTCTAGCGTCGCTGGACCGCGACAGCACCGGGGCGGTGACTGCGTCGTCGATTACCGTGAACGGTCAGAACCTGTCGACCGGAGGCTATTCGAGCAAAGGCGTTCTGGCCGGGTCGGACAACGCCACGACCGACAACGATGCTGCGGGCTTTACCATGGACAAGGCTGGCGGCACCGGTGATATCGTGATCGACAGCTCGACCGACAACTTCGCCGCCGGCGACAAGGTGACGATCACCATCGGTGACAAGGTCGCGTCCTACACCGTCCAGGCCGGCGATCTCGATCCGTCGGGTACTTACGACTCGGCCTATACTGACGCGATTGTCGCAGTCGGCTTGAAGAACCAGATTGACGCGCTGGGCATCACCGGCGTGGCCATCGACTATGACTCTAGCGCGCCCGGCACCCTGACCTTCGTGACCGGCACCGCCGCGGCAGGGGCTGACGCAGATCGCGACGTCACCGTTTCGGCCCAGTTCACCAATGCCGGGTCCGGCGGGCTTGGCGCGCTGTCCTCGATCGATGTCTCGACGAGCGCGGGCGCCGCTGCGGCCTTGGGCACCATCGAGACCCTGATCGACACCGCGATCGACGCGTCGGCGGCATTCGGCTCGGCGCAGGGTCGGATCGAAACCCAGAAGGAGTTCATCTCGAACCTGACGGACTCGTTCAAATCGGGCATCGGCTCGCTGGTGGACGCCGACATGGAAGAAACTTCGGCCCGTCTGCAGGCCCTGCAGGTGCAGCAGCAGCTGGCGACGCAGTCGCTGTCGATTGCGAACCAGGCGCCGCAGTCGATCCTGTCATTGTTCCGCTGATCCCAAAGCAATCCCGGGGCGCGATCCACGCGCCCCGGTTCTGACCGCCAGACCCAGTCGGCCAATTGGAAGGATTTCAAGTGACACTGCAAACGCTTGCTCAACGCGCCTACGCGCAGTCTGCCGCTCCGACCCGCACCCCGCGTGATACCGAGTACGAGGCAATTTCGAAAATCACCCATCGTCTGAAAGCGGCCGCGGCGCGAAAGGCATCGGATTTTTCGGGTTTTGTTCAGGCCCTGCACGACAATCGCAGGCTTTGGTCGGTTCTGGCAAACGGTGTCGCGGACTCAGACAATGCCCTGCCGAATGACCTGCGGGCGCGTATATTCTATCTGGCCGAATTCACCGAACAGCACACCGGTCAGGTTCTTGCGAGGAAGGCCGGGATTGAGCCGCTGCTGGAGATCAATCTTGCGGTGCTGCGCGGCCTGCGTCAGATGGGTGCTTCGTAATGGCGGGCCTTGTTCTGAAGCTGGCGCCAAAAGAGCGCGTTCTGGTGAACGGCGTGGTGATCGAAAACGGAGACCGGCGCAGTCGGTTTTCCATCCTGACGCCGGATGCAAACGTTCTGCGACTGAGGGACGCCATCCATCCCAATGAGGCCACGACGCCCGTCCGCCGGGTGTGCTATGCGGCGCAACTGGTCCTATCGGGAGATCTGGATGCCGCTCAGGCACGCCAACAGCTCTTGCGACGCATCGAGGAATTGAGCCAGGTCTTCACCGACCCTGACAGCCGCCGCGTACTGGGGCAGGCAACCGAAGCCCTGGTGGCCGAGCAATATTACAAGTGCCTGAAGGCGTTGCGGTCGCTTTTGCCGCGTGAAGAACGCTTGTTGGCCTACCGCCAATGACCTTTCAGCCGGTCATACCAACTGGCGGGCTGGTCGGCTGGCGCTTTTTGCAACGCACCTATGATGCCCAGTTGCAGGCATTTTCGTCTTCGGCCGTGAACGAGCGGGACACGCAGTATTTTTTAGAGAATATCCGCAACGTGCAGTCCGCCGAAGACCTGGTTTCGGATCGTCGGCTTTTGAGCGTTGCTCTGGGTGCCTTCGGGTTGGAGGACGACCTGGACAACCGGTATTTCATCCAGAAGGTTCTGTCCGACGGAACCAGCGCCGATGACGCTCTTGCCAACCGCCTTGCCGACAACCGGTACCGCGAGTTTTCAGAGGCGTTCGGACTGGGGCCAGGTGAGGTGAAAAAAACGGTCCTGATCACGGATATGGAGCAGATCGCCCAGAGAAGCATCGTGTCCCGGTTCGAAACCTCGGTGGGTGAAACGGACGATTCCATGCGGATCGCGCTTTTCGCACAGCATGCCTTGCAGGACCTCGCGTCGCAGTCGGGAAGCGAAACAAAGAAATGGTACGACTTGATGAGTTTGCCGCCGTTGCGCAGCATGATGGAAACCGCGCTGGGGTTGCCATCAAGTTTCGGGCAGCTGGATATCGACAAGCAACTGGAGATTTTCCGGGACAAACTGTCGGGTTTGACCGGGTCCGGTGACCTGTCGCAGTTCTCCTCGGACGCGGCGGTGGAAACCCTGACCGACACCTATCTGGCGCGCCGTCAGATCGCCGATCTGCAAAGCACGATTTCGCCGGCGCAAACGGCTTTGATCTTGCTGGGCGGATCGGCGTGACCCGGTTTCGGGGTCGCTGTTGGCCAGCCGGAGGCGGGTCAGTTGCGTCCCTTGCGGATGCTTCTGACGCCGCGCTGTACAAGCCGGCTCAACCGCCAAGGAGACCTTCGGCCGGAGTATGCAGGGCAAAGCAGGTGACGGGGCGCGAGACATTGTGGAGCTTGAGCGGCCCCAGCGGCACGACGTCGGCGCATTCGGGTGCGATGTCCTCTGACACGAGGATGCGGTGGCCATTGGTTTTGCCCAATTCTCCCAGCCGAGCGGCGATGTTCGCGGCCCGGCCGATCACGGTGAAATCCAGCCGCTCGCGCGAGCCGACATTGCCGTAGGTGACCCGACCATAGGCGATGCCGATCGAGCAGTCGCAATGATGGTCAGCATCGGATGCCTTCAGTTCGGCCAATTGCTCGACGATCTTGATGGCGCTGCGTTGTGCGTTTGACCGCGCCCGTGCGGGTTCGTCTCCGGCGGGAAAGACCGCAAGTACGGCGTCGCCGATGAATTTCAGAACCTCGCCGCCATTTGCATGCACGATCCCCGAGACGGTTTCGAAGAACGCGTTAAGCAAGGTGATGTAGGCCGACCGTCCCAGTTTTTCCTCGAGACTGGTTGAATTGCGCAGGTCGCAGAACATGATCGCGGCATCGATGTCATCGCCGTCACCGCGCCGGATGTCGCCGCCCAGAACACGGGCGCCCGTGCGCTTGCCCACATAGGTCTCGAGCAGGGCCTGCGCGTTTTCGCGCTGGGTGAAGACCTCGTAGAAACGGGCGATGACGGAGGCGCATTCAAAGACCAGTCCGAGGTTCTCGGTCGTGAACCCATCCGGGTGGTCGCAGGTCAGGGTCAGGACATTTATGCGACCATCCGAGAACGGCAGGGGCATGGCGACATAATCCGTGCCGCCCTTGGCGCGCAGGTCTTCCATGATCGGGAAGCTGTGGCGCGGGTTGGCATCGGTCAACCGCTGCCGGACGCCACCCAGACCGTTCGACACATGCCGCAGCGGGCTGTTGATGAAGGCCGGGTGGTCATGGATTTCATAGGTGGGAACATTGGTCGAAATCTCTTCGGCGCCCTTCTCCCAGATATAGTGTTTGCCGGCGATCAGCGGGTGCAGCGACCAGACCAGTACGCTGAGTCTTTGGATTGCGATTCCATGCTGCTGCATGTTCTCGGCCAGCGCCTTGGTGAAGGCTTCGGGTGTTCGAATCGTGCCGGCGCCCCGCATCAGCCAATCGATCAAGGGGCCGCTGATGTTGCCGTCCTGTACGCTGCGCAGCTGGTTTTCGCCAAGGTCGATGTGGGTATAGGTCTCGGGCATGAAACCGGTATGGCCTTGGATGGCCTCGCTTTCGGGCAGCGAATCCTCGTAGGCCCAGACCGAATTGGACAGCCGTTCGTCGCCCAGGATCACGTCATGATAGGTGGCGGTGCCTTTGAACGGGCAGAAGGTCTGCAGATCGGTCTCGGGGCCGAGGTCGACGCAAACGTCTTCGCGCGGCACATAGATGACCGGCGCCAGCCGCGTTTCATACATGACCTTTGCATTGGTGCTTTCGGCCAGAACAAGATCGTCGCGGTAGATCGCGACGCGCCCTGTCAGCCGCTCGATCGCGATTTCATAGCCTTTGGTTTCGGGCGGGGCGTGGACGTTCATCAGCAACCTCCCGTGCCGGGTTTCTAAAGGATGGGCCCTACACGGCGGTTTTCCAAGGGGGGCAACGCAGATTTTACCGGTCAGGACCCGAGCCCGTCAGACCATCTTGATGACGTCCTTGTCGATCGACAGCATATAGCCTTTTTTGGCGATGTTCTTCACCAGCAACTCGCTGACCATCTGGTTGCCCAGCGCGTCGCGCAGCCGCTTGATGCGGGTCGCACCAGCGGCTTCGTCACAATCGCTGGCGTCTCGGCCCGAGATCATCGCTTCGATCTGGGCACCTGACAGAACTTCGTCGTCCAGCCGCGATTCGGCCAGCACCGACAGGGTCTCCATGGCGGCGGGCGTGAGTTTGAAATCCATGTTGTTCAGGTACACCGTGTTTTCCTCGCGGCTGATGAGCAGCGAGGTCACCTGGATGCCGGTGCGCTCGATCTGGGCCATGCGGCGGTTCAGTGCGGTCAGCATCACAAGAAAGACCAGCGCGGCCACAAGCATGGCGGTTGCGAATACCAGCAGCACGAAGATCACCATCCGGTAGCTGGCCAGCGTGTCGGCAAAGGCGGTCCCCGATTGGGCGAGGATTTCCAGCAGGCGGATCTCGGCTTGGGTGGTCAGATCGCTTTCGACGAACAGCCGCTCGACCCGCGCGTTGAAGGCGTTGGCGTCCGGAAGCGTCCAGAACAGGAAGGCTGCCGCCGTGATCAGGATGAGGACGATCGCCGCGATGCCGAAGCCGACGAGCCGGGCCCCAGAACGCCGCGCCTCAGAAACGGAGAAAGAATTTTCCGGCATTTTCCTTCCTTTGATCCAGACCCTCGGGGCCAAAGACCGAGATGACGTTCAGCAGCGTCCAGCCCGACTTTTTCAGCCGCTTTGCAATCTCTTGCCTGGCTGGCCCCGGCTGGCAGACCGGGACCTCCATCACGCCATAGTGCAGGCGCAGCGGGTTGTCCTGTTTGGCCTTGTAGTCGGCATAGCACTCTGCCGCCGCAGTGGTGGCGAGAAGCGATAGCAGCGTGGAAACCGCCAGGAAAGAGAGGATCTGTCTCATGGGCCGTATCCTGCGCATGGCTTGGCGCGATATTCAATATCTCAGGGGGGTTACACCAATGATATCGGATATCACTGTGCCGATATTGCCTGTCTTGCAGGGCCGGCAGCAAGGATGGTGCATCACTTCCGACGGTCGCAGACGCGGCCACGCAGTTCATCCGAAAGGACGTGTCCGATGCACAAGAAATTCATCGCCCTGGTCGTGTCGACCGCCATTGCCATCACCGGGATTTCGGCCTCGAAGGCGCGGGCTGCCGATGCCCATGACATCCTGGGCGGTCTTGCCGCCATTGCCCTGCTTGGCGCGGCCATCAATCATTTCGACAAACAGACACGGCCCAAGACGGTCACCCGTACCTACAATCACATCTACACCCCGCCAAAAGTGCAACCACCTGTCCGGCGTCCACACCATGTGCGCCCTCTCCCGCCCCGGGTTGCGCGCTATGACTTGCCGCAGCAGTGCCTGCGGGTCTTCAAGCACTATTCCACAGAGCGGCCGCTCTTGGCGACGAAATGCCTGGACAAGCACTACGACTATTCGGCCAGCCTGCCGCAACAGTGCAAGGTCGGATTCTGGAACGGCAAGAAGGTCGAGCGTGCGTACGAGCCGGCCTGTCTGCGCCAGAAGGGATACCGCGTGGTTTACTAGTAATACGTTTCGAGCAGGAGCGGCGCCGTCAGACGCGCCGTGCGGGAAGGGGGCGGCGCCGATCGCCCCCTTCTTTTGTCTTGCAGACCGGGGCGAAACACGGTTTGCCAATGGCATGACGACTCCGAATTTCGAACTGGAACAGGCGCTGATCGCGCAAGGCTACCCCAGGATCGCCGGCGTGGACGAGGTGGGGCGCGGCCCGCTGGCCGGGCCTGTTGTGGCCGCGGCGGTCATTCTGAACCCGCAGGACGTCCCCGAGGGTCTGAACGATTCCAAGAAATTGACCGCCCGCCGGCGGCTTGCGCTGGATGCGGATCTGCGCGCCCGGTCCGAATATGCCATTGCCGAGGCCAGCGTGGCCGAGATTGACGACCTCAACATCTTGTATGCTTCGCACCTGGCGATGGAGCGCGCCGTGGCGGCGCTGAAGCCGGCGCCGGACTATGTGTTGATCGACGGCAATCTGATCCCCAAGGGTCTGACCGTGCCGGCGCAGGCTGTGGTCAAAGGCGATGCGAAGTCAGTCTCGATTGCGGCGGCGTCGATCCTTGCAAAGAATTGGCGCGATCAGGTGATGGTGGATTTGGCGCAACAGCATCCTGGCTATGGCTGGGAAACCAATGCGGGCTATCCGTCCAAACAGCATCGCGAGGCGCTGCAAAATCTTGGGGTAACCCCACATCATAGACGTTCGTTCAAGCCCGTCCACAATATCTTGTATCAAGAGTAAATCGTAACCCCATGATTCAAAAAAGAAATTGACGGCGAATCCGGTTTGACTCATCCTTGTCTCAACCAAATGAGCGCAAAAGCGCCGTGGATATTGAGGCAGAGAAATGACGAAAACCCAGACACAGGGCGCGGCCGCGCTCCCATTAAACACGATTCTTTCCGGCGACTGCATCGAGGTGATGAACAGTCTGCCCGAGGCGTCGGTGGATCTGATTTTTGCCGATCCGCCGTATAACCTGCAGCTGAAGGGTCAGTTGCACCGCCCCGACAACAGCCAGGTCGATGCGGTGGATGACCACTGGGACCAGTTTTCCAGCTTTGCCGCCTATGACAAGTTCACCCGGGCCTGGCTGAAGGCCGCGCATCGGCTGCTCAAGCCCAACGGGGCGATCTGGGTAATCGGCTCGTATCACAACATCTTCCGTGTGGGCTCGGCCCTGCAGGATGCGGGCTATTGGATCCTGAACGACGTGATCTGGCGCAAGTCGAACCCGATGCCGAATTTCCGCGGCAAGCGGTTCACCAACGCGCATGAAACGATGATCTGGGCCAGCAAGCGGGAAGGGGCCAAATACACCTTCAACTACGAGGCGCTGAAGGCGTTGAACGAAGGCGTACAGATGCGCAGCGACTGGGTGCTGCCGATCTGCACGGGCCACGAACGTCTGAAGGATGAAAACGGCGACAAGGCGCACCCGACGCAAAAGCCCGAGTCGCTGCTGCACCGGGTTCTGATCGGTTCGACCAACCCGGGCGACGTGGTGCTTGACCCGTTTTTCGGCACCGGAACCACCGGCGCAGTGGCCAAGATGCTGGGACGCGAGTTCATCGGGATCGAGCGCGAGGAAAGCTATCGCAAAGTGGCCGAAAAGCGCATCGCCAAGGTGCGAAAGTTCGACCGTGACGCGCTCGAGGTCAGCGCCAGCAAGCGCGCCGAGCCGCGCGTGCCCTTCGGTCAGTTGGTCGAACGCGGCATGCTGCGCCCGGGCGAGGAGCTGTATTCGATGAACCGGCGTCACAAGGCCAAGGTGCGGGCCGACGGCACGCTGGTGGGCGACAACATCAAGGGTTCGATCCATCAGGTGGGCGCGCATCTGGAAAACGCGCCGTCCTGCAATGGTTGGACGTACTGGTGCTTCAAACGCGACGGAAAAACGGTTCCGATCGACGTGCTGCGCCAGCAGATCCGGGCCGAACTGCACAACTGATCACACCCATACCGCCGGTGCCTGTGGCCTGACACATGGTACCACGCCTTGCCCCGCCGAACCCGGCGGGGTCTTTTGTTTTTGGCCCGGTGATGTTTGGATGGTCGGACCTCATATCCCGCTACAATGCGAGGGAGCATCAGCCAATGACCGACACCGCCGCCACCCCGTCCCGGTTCGGGCGGTTTTTCGTGACCACGCCGGACAGGTTCGATCTGGACAACAAATACACCGAGGCCGCGCTGGAACGGCACAAGCGCGAAGGGCTGGAACTGGCCGTCCGCGCCCGCTGGATCGCCATGGCGCTGACCGGTGTCCTGCTGGTGTTTCTGAACCCGAACTGGGATGTGATGTGGTACCATTTCATCCTGCTGCTGCTCTGCGGCAACGGCTGGTTGATCCGTCGCGCCGGCCGGGTGGGCCAATCCCGGATCGAGCTGTTGTTGATTTTCGTCGATCTGCTGATCATGACGCTGGGCATGATCGTCCCCAACCCGTTCAGCGACGATGTGCGCCCACTGGCGATGCAGTACCGGTTCGACAATTTTCAGTATTTCTTCGTCATCTTGGCCGCGGGTACGCTGGCCTATTCCTGGCGGACGGTGATCGCCATGGGCAGCTGGACGGCCCTGATGTGGACGGTGGGCTGGATCGTCGCCTGGTGGGTGGCCACGCCCATCCCCGGGCTCAGCGAGGCGGTCGCCGCCGCGTTGCAGGGCTATCCTGCCGTGGCTGAATTGTTGGACCCAAACAGCTTCATGGTTCCGATGCGCGTGCAAGAGGTGATCGTGTTCATGATGGTCGCGGTCACGCTGGGCGTGTCGATGCGGCGGCTCAATCGCCTGTTGATCTCAAACGCCGGGCTGGAACGAGAACGCGCCAACCTGTCGCGATACTTCTCGCCCAACGTGGTTGAGCAACTGAGCCAGAACGACGAGCCGCTCAAGCAGGTGCGCAAGGAAAACATCGCGGTTCTGTTCATCGACATCATCGGCTTCACCAAATTTTCGGCCGGGCGTGACCCCTATGAAGTGATCGAGGTGCTGCGGGGCTTTCACGCGCGAATGGAGGCCGAGGTGTTTCACCATCACGGCACGCTGGACAAATATCTGGGCGACGGTCTGATGGCCACGTTCGGCACTCCGGTTCCGACCCCGTTGGACGCGGTCAACGCCCTGTCCTGCGCGCGGTCGATGGTGGACATCATCGACCGGTGGAACCTGGAACGGCGCCGGGCCGGGGAAGAAGAGATCCAGGTGGGCATCGGAGTGCATTTCGGCCCGGTGGTTCTGGGCGATATCGGCGCCAATCGGCTGGAATTCGCGGTGATTGGAGACGCGGTGAACGTGGCCGCCAAGCTTGAGGCGATGACCCGCGAGATGGGGGCCCGTGTCGTGGTCTCGGACGAGCTGCGCGAACAGGCGTTACGGCAGGCTGATTCTGCCGTCGACCTGATGGCTGGGTTCGTCCGGCATGACCGGCAGGTGATCCGCGGGGTCGACCAGCCGATGACCATCTGGACGCTCTAGGCGCGCGGCATCGGCAGCTCTGCTCTGTTGTAGGGCCGCCAGTTGGTGATCTCGGGATAGTACTGCTGCCGCCAGGCCCGCACCCGCGGGTTCATCATGCGCCGCCACAGCGGCGGGATCATTGCCGCGACCGTCATCACCGGATAGCCATAGGGCAGTTGCGGGGCCGCCTCGGCTGGGTGGTTCTGCAGCAGCGGAAACCGCCGGTTGGGCTTGTAATGATGGTCCGAGTGGCGTTGCAGATTGATCAGCAGCCAGTTCGAGGCCTTGTGCGCGGCGTTCCACGAATGGCGCGGCCGGACATGTTCGTATTTGCCGTCGCCCAGGTATTTGCGCGTCAGTCCATAATGCTCGACATAGTTGACCAGCTCCAGCTGCCAGATCGCGGTGCCCGCCTGAACCAGGAACAGCCCCAACCCCGCCCATCCGCCGAGCAGCAGCGCCAGCGCCAGCATCAGCCCCTGCAGCCCCCAGTACCGCCAGAACGGGTTCGACCGGTTCGTCCAGCTCAGACCCTTGCGCGCCAGCTTGGCCTTCTCGGCCTGAAACGCGGACACCAGGCACTGGCGCAGGACGCGCGGATAAAAGCGGTGGAACCCTTCGTTGTAGCGCGCGGTCACCGGGTCGCGCGGCGTGCCCACATAGCGGTGATGCACCAGCAGGTGTTCGGACCGAAAATGCGAATACAGCACCATCGCCAGTAGGATGTCGCCCAGCCACCGTTCCAGCCGGCCCTTCTGGTGCATCAGCTCGTGGCTGTAGTTGATGCCGATCGTACCCGAGATCACGCCCATCCCGAAGAAAAGTCCGATCTTTTCCAGCGATGACAGGTGTTCGGCGCGGCTGGCGTACCAGATCAAGCCATAGAGCGTGAAAAACTGGACCGGCACCCAGGCCTTGGTCAGCAGGACGTACCAGCGCAGCGCGTCCTCGGGCGTTTCGGGGTCGGCGTTTTCAAGGTTCAGCCCGGTCAGGCCGTCCAGCGCCGCAAACAGCCACCAGGTAGACAGCGGCACCAGCAGCACCCACCAGCCGCCGGCAAAAGCGGTGAACCACAGGATCGGGATCAAAAGGAAGGAAACCCAGAAGGGCAGGGCCGATTGCCAGCGCGACAGGGTGTCAGTCGGGATCATGGTTCAGGCTCCGAAACTCTGCCGTCAGGGTAATCCCGCCCGCTGCGTTTTCCCAGAGGTCGAACTGCCGCGCCATAGATCATGCGCCTTGCGCATCACGGTCGGAAGGTCGCTGGGGCGAAAGGAATGTTTGGGCGTCACCAGCAACCCCTCGGGGTTCACCTCCGCGGGCACGGCGGCGGTCCAGACGCGCAGGATAAGGTGGAAATGGGTAAAGGTATGGCGCACCTCGGCGGGCAGCAGGGTCCAATCGGCCGGAAAGGGCGGCGCCTCGGCTGTGTCCTCGGCCCAGTCCGAGCCTGGAAAGCCCAGCATCCCGCCCAAAAGCCCGGTCTCGGGGCGGCGTTCCAGCAGGATTGCGCCATCGGCGCGCTGCGCGATGTAGACATGACCGATCCGGGTGGGTTTCGGCGCCTTGGGCGCCTTGCGCGGCAGGTCGGCCTGGGTTCCGGCAGCGCGGGCCTGGCACGGGTCTCGCAGGGGGCAGATGCCACAGGCCGGAGCCTTCGGCGTACAGATCGTGGCACCCAGATCCATCACCGCCTGGGCATAGTCGCCGGGGCGTTCGTCCGGGGTCAGCTCGGCGGCCTTCGCCTTCAGCAGAGGCTTCGATTTCGGCAACGGGTCGTGGATGTCATGCAGCCGGGCCATGACCCGCTCGACATTTCCATCGAGCACGGTTTCGGGGCGGTCAAAGGCGATGGCCGCGATGGCAGCAGCGGTGTAGGGGCCGATGCCGGGCAGCATCAGCAGCGCATCATGGCTGTCGGGAAAGCGCCCGTCATGCTGGTCCACCACCGTGCGGGCGCATTTCAGCAGGTTGCGGGCGCGGGCGTAATAGCCCAGCCCGGCCCATTCCGCCATCACCTCGTCGTCGGGTGCGGCGGCCAGCGCCCGGACATCCGGCCAGCGCGAGGTGAAGCGCAGGAAATAATCCCGCACGGCGGCCACGGTGGTCTGCTGCAACATCACCTCGGACAGCCACACGCGATAGGGGTCGGGCTGCACGCCCGAGGCCCTGTCGGCGGGGCTGACCCGCCACGGCAGGTCGCGGGCATGTCGGTCGTACCAGGCAAGCAGGCTGCGGCTCAGGTCGAAGGTGGCGGTGTCACGCAAGTTTTATCCATTTCTCTGTCGGGTTTCGCTGGCGCCCGGATGCACGCCCATTACAATAGCGGCGCAGGAGTTGGAAACCAGATGCAACCAAGACGGTCCACCACCCGCGGGTTCAAACGCACCGCGTCCTTGCTGAGCGATCGGATCCGGAAAGCCGGTGAAAGCCGCGGCTTTGCCGTGTCGCGGCTGTTGACCCATTGGGCCGATATCGTGGGCCCCGACATCGCCGCCATCGCACGGCCGGTCAAGGTGGGCTATGGCAAGGGTGGGCTCGGCGCCACGCTGACCGTGCTGACTACCGGACCGCAGGCTCCGATGCTGGAGATGCAGAAGGACCGTCTGCGCGACAAGGTGAATGCCGTCTATGGCTACAACGCCATCAGCCGCATCCGCATCACCCAGACGGCTCCCACAGGATTTGCCGAGGGGCAGGCCAGTTTCGAACACCGTCCGAAACAGGCGAAACCCACCATCGCACCGGAAGTCGTTGCCGAGGCAGACAAAGTCACGCGCGAAGTTCACGACCAAGACTTGCGTGCTGCCCTTGAACGACTGGGCCGGAACGTTCTATCCAAACAAAAATCTCTGAGAAAGGGCTGAGAATGAGCCGTATCGCAACCGCAATCTGTGCGGTCATCGCCGTGGCCGCTGGCGGCTATTGGCTGACCCAATCGCCAAGCACCGTGCCTGTGCCACAACTGGTCGGCAGCGCTGAAGCGCAAAGCGCCGATCTGGACACCTCGAGCATCGTCGAGATGGTTCAGGGGGCCGAGGATGCACCGGTCGAGATCATCGAATATGCGTCCTATACCTGTCCGCACTGCGCGAATTTCCATCAAGGGCCGTACAAGCAGCTCAAGAGGGAGTACATCGACACCGGAAAGGTCAAGTTCATCTACCGCGAGGTCTATTTCGACCGCTACGGCATCTGGGCGTCGATGGTGGCGCGCTGCGGTGGCCCCGAGAAGTTCTTTGGCATCACCGACCTGATCTATCAGGGCCAGTCCGATTGGACTCGCGCCGGCGGCCCGGCCGAGATCGTGGAAGAACTGCGCAAGATCGGCCGTCTGGCCGGGCTGAGCAACGATCAGCTTGAAGCCTGCCTGCAGGACGGCACCAAGGCGCAAACCCTCGTCGCCTGGTACCAGAAAAACGCTGAGAAAGACGGTATCCAGGCCACCCCGTCCTTCGTCGTCAACGGAAAGAAGGTCGACAACCAGTCCTATGACGAGTTCAAGGCTCTGATCGAAAAGGAACTGGGCAACTGATGACCGGGCCACTGGCCGGTCTCAAGGTTGTCGAGCTGGCGCGCATTCTGGCTGGCCCCTGGGCCGGCCAGACTTTTGCCGATCTGGGCGCCGAGGTCATCAAGGTGGAATCCCCGGCCGGTGACGACACCCGCGCCTGGGGTCCGCCTTTCGTGACCCGCGATCAGGATGTCTCGGCGGCTTATTACCACTCGACCAATCGCGGCAAGGCGTCGGTGATCGCCGATTTCTCGACGCCCGAAGGGCAGGAGAAGGTGCGCGCGCTGGTCGCTGACGCCGATGTGGTGATCGAGAATTTCAAGGTCGGCGGGCTGAAGAAATACGGGCTCGACTATGACAGCCTCAGCCAGTTGAACCCGCGCCTCGTCTATTGCTCGATCACCGGGTTCGGGCAGACCGGACCTTATGCGCATCGGGCTGGCTATGATTTCATCATCCAGGGCATGTCGGGGCTGATGTCCGTGACCGGAGAACCCGATGGCCAGCCGCAGAAGGCAGGCGTGGCGATCACCGATGTGTTCACCGGCATCTATGCGGTGGCCGGGGTTCTGGCGGCGCTGCACCAACGCCAGCGCACCGGGCGCGGGCAGCATGTGGACATGGCCTTGCTGGACGTGGCCGTGGCAGTCACGGCAAACCAGGCGCTGAACTATCTGACCACGTGCCAGGTGCCGCAGCGCATGGGCAATGCACATGTGAACCTGGCGCCCTATCAGGTGTTCGACTGTGCAGACGGACACATCATTATCGCCACCGGCAATGACCGGCAGTACCGGCGCCTGTGTCAGGTGTTGAACCTGCCCGACATGGCCGAGGCGCCCGAATATCTGCACAACAAGGACCGGCTGGCCAATCGCCGCACCCTGATCGCACGGCTGAACGGCGCCACGGCGACCTGGGCCAAGGCCGACCTGCTGGCCGCCTGCGAGGCGCAAGGCATCCCCGCCGGGCCGATCAACACGCTGGACGAAGTCATGGCGGATCCGCAGGTGATCGCGCGCGGCATGCAGATCGAACTGGACGGGGTGCCTGGAATCCGCGCGCCGTTCGTCTTTTCGGATGCCGATCTGAACCTGTCGCGCCCCGCCCCGAAACTGGGCGAAGACGACTAGGGCGGCGGCGCGGCCGTCAGCAACCGCTGACGCACGTCGTCGGCCTGATCCACCTGCAGGCGCACCGGCAGGGTGATGACCTTGCTGCGGAAGGCGGGCGGCAGGCGAACGGCGTCTTTTTCGGTGGTGACCATCTGCGCACCCAGCAACCGCGCCTCGTTTTCCAGCCGGGTCATCAGGGCCGGCGTCAGCGGCTGGTGATCGTCCAGCGCCTCGGCCCGCAGCAGCCGCGCGCCCTGTTGGCGCAATGTCTGAAAGAACTTCTCGGGGTGGCCGATACCGGCAAAGGCCAGAACCGGAGTCTCGCTCCAGTCCATCCCGGTTTGCAGCGCCGTGACCTGACCGGTTGCGTGCGGAACGCCCAGCTTGTTGCCCCATAGCTGCGCGAACCGCTCCTGCGCGGCCGGATCGCCCAGCGACAGCACCAAATCGGCCCGTTGCAGCCCGACATCGACCGGCTCGCGCAGCGGTCCGGCGGGCAGGCACAGGCCGTTGCCAAAGCCACGAGCGGCGTCCACCACCACGATCGAGAATGTCTTGGCCACCGATGGGTTCTGGAACCCGTCGTCCAGCACGATCGCGGTGGCGCCGGTCTCGGCTGCGGCGCGGGCGCCGGCGGCACGGTCCTTGGCGACCCAGACCTCGGCGAAGGCCGCCAGCAGCAGGGGCTCGTCCCCGACCTGGGCGGCCGTGTGCCGCAATGGGTCCACCCGAACCGGACCTTCGAGCGATCCGCCATGGCCGCGGGTGACTACATGCGGGGTGTGATACGCATCGCGCAATTGCTCCAGAACCCAGATTGCCGTCGGTGTCTTGCCGGTGCCGCCGGCATTCAGGTTGCCGACGCAAATCACCGGCACACCCGGATCGATCCCGGGCCCAGCCGCCACCCGCCGGGCCGTGGCCCGCGCGTATATCCGCCCCAGCGGCGCCAGAAGGCGCGCGCGCAGACCGGGCCGGTCCGGAGGGGTATCCCAGAATTCAGGTGCTCGCATCGTCCATCCGGCCTTTGTCCAACTGGTCCTGAACCATGTCGATCAGCGTGTCCACCTGCGGGGCCCCCTCGGTCACCAGATCCCAACCGGCCAAGGCCATGTCGGCCGCCCGGTCGGGGGCCAGCAGATCGACCAACGTATCGCCCAGCTCGGTTGCGCTTCTGATCACGCAGGCTGCCGAGGCGTTGTCCAGTTGGTCGTAGATGTCCTGATGATGGCCCACGAAAGGGCCGTGAATGACGGCCGACCCCAGCGCGGTCGCGATGATCGGGTCGCAACCGACGCTGCCCTGCTCGAGCGATCGCCCTAGGAAGGTGACCGGGCACAACCGGTACCACAAGCCCAGCGTTTCGGGGTCGTCGCACAGGATCACCTGGGTCACGTCCTCGATCGGGTCGCCGTTTTCCCAGTTGGCGCATCTGAGATCCATGTCTTCGAGCCGGCGCCGAAGCGGGGCGACCTCGCCCCGGTCGGAGACATGCAGGACCATCGCCAGCCGCGGAAGCATCCGCATGGCCTGCCGGTGCGCGCTCAGCACCGAGATGACCTCGCGCGGTTCCACCCAGGCCGCCAGCCAGACCGGGCGCCCCGACACCGCATGTGTTGTTTCGATCAATTCGTCCTCGGGCCAAGATTGCAGCGTCGGATTGATGCGCAGAGGCGGGGAAACCGACACTTTGTTCGTCGCCACGCCGAGTCTGCGGATCTGTCGTGCGGTTTCCTCGGACGTTACGTGGATGGCCTGAAAACAGTCGAAGGTGTGGCGGGCGATGTCGGGTACCCATTTCGCCGCCGGCGCTGCGCGGATATCCGGTTCGGCCTCGAGCAGGATCAGAGGTATTCCGGCGTCATGTGCGCGGATGACGAGGTTGGGCATGAGCCCACCGCCAACCCACAACCCGAGATCGGGTTGCCAGTGGTCCAGAAAGCTGCGTGCCGCGCCGGTCCTCTCGGCCGGAAGGCAGACGACAGGGGCTTCGTCCGAGGTCCAGCCGGTCAGGTCTGTCTCGGGCGGAGCGGTTCTGAGGATCGATAGTCCGGGCCGGGTCTGCTGCAACCGTCGGCAAAAGTCGTTCGCCGCGCGCAGGCGGCGCCGGTCGGCGATATGAAACCACAACAGTTCGCCCGCGGGGCGCGGGGGGGTGCCGTGATCCTGCGGTCTGGGTACACCCCAGGACAGCACCCGGTAGGCCGCGAGGCTGAGAGAGCGCTGTCTGCTCATGCCGGCAGGCCTTGGTCTGCAGGCGGTGCCAGCCGTCGGATCAGCAGCTCGTGCAGCCGGGGGCCGGCGGCCACGACGCCGTTCAGTCGCGGGTTCGGATTGTTGAACCGCAACCGGTCGCCGGCACGGTCCGAGCACTGCCCGCCGGCTTCGTGCAGAATCAGTTCGCCGGCGGCGATGTCCCATTCCCAGCTTGGGCGCAGGGTCAGCATCCCATCAAACCGCCCCTGCGCGACCAGGGCCATGCGGTAGGCCAGCGAAGGCCGGTAGGCCCGACGAAACGAGGGCGGTCTGGCGTCTTTCCAATGTCGCGGGTCGAGGCTGGGTTTGGCGGCCAGCACTTCGGCCTCGGATTCCGACCGGACCCGGGTCGCCTGAATAGGCTGGCCGTTCAACGTGGCGCCCCCGCCACGCTCCGCCGCGAACAGCAGGTCGCGCAGGGGCAGATAGATGACAGCCGCGATCACCTGCCCGTGCTCGGCCACCGCCAGCGAATGCGCCCAGGTGCTCGAACCTTCGGCAAAGCTGCGGGTGCCGTCGATCGGGTCGATGATGAAGACACGGTCGCGGGTCAGCCGGTCGGGGTTGTCTTCGGTTTCTTCGCTTAGCCAGCCATAGCCGGGCCGGGCGGCGGGCAGGCGCTGTTCCAGCATCGCGTTCACGGCCAGATCGGCCTCGGTGACGGGGCCCGCGCCCTGCGGTTTGTCCCAGCGCCGGGTGTCGCGACCCGAATACCGCGTGGCGATCTTGCCGGCCTCGCGCGCCGCGTCGATCAGCAGGAGCAGGTCAGTTTCCGGCAAGCGTCATCCCTTCGATCAGCAGCGAGGGCACCACCCGCGAAAGATAGGGGCGCGCGTCGTTGGCCGGAATGATCCGCATCAGCATCTCGCGCAGGTTTCCGGCGATGGTGCATTCGTTCACCGGATAGGCGATTTCGCCGTTCTCCACCCAGAACCCCGCCGCCCCGCGCGAATAGTCACCGGTGTTGGGGTTGATCGTCGATCCGATCATCGAGGTCACCAGCAGCCCGGTGCCCATGTCGCGCAACAGATCCTCGCGCGTCGCTGTGCCTTGGGTCAGACTCAGGTTCCAGTTGCTGGGCGAGGGCGGGCCGGACACGCCACGGGCGGCGTTGCCGGTGGGCGCCATGCCCAGCTTGCGCGCGCTGGACAGGTCCAGCGTCCAGCCGGTCAGAACGCCGTCTTCGACGATCGCACGATGGGCGGTCGGCAGCCCCTCGGCGTCAAAGGGTCGCGATCCCGAAATGCGCGGGCGGTGCGGATCCTCGACCAGAGACAGGTGTGCGGGCAGAACCTGCTGGCCCAGGCTGTCCTTCAGCCACGATGCGCCGCGCGCAACCGCCGCGCCATTGCTGGCCGCCAGAAGATGCCCGATCAGCGAGGATGAAATCCGTTCATCGAACAGTACCGGGAACTGGCCGGTCTGCGGCTTGCGCGCACCGACCCGCTGCACCGCGCGTTCACCGGCGGTCCGGCCGATCTCGTCCGGGCTGCGCAGGTCGGTCTGAAAGGTGCGGCTGTCCCCGTCATAGTCGCGCTCCATCCCGGTGCCTTCGCCCGAGATCGCCACGCAGGACACCGACCGGGTGCTACGGGCATAGCCGCCCGAGAATCCGTTGGTGGCCGACAGATGCACCCGATGCGTCCCATAGGCGGCAGCTGCATCCGACACCTGCGTCACGCCCGGTACGGCCAGGGCGGCGGCCTCAGCGGCCAGCGCGTCCTGCATCAGCGCGTCGGCGGAAGGTGCGGGCGACGGATCAAACAGTTCCAGCGCGTCGCCGTCCCAGTTCCGCGCCAGTTGGTCGGGATCGGCCAGCCCAGAAAAAGGGTCTGCGGGGGCCTCGCGGGCCATGGCCACGGCGCGCTCGGCCATGGCTTGCAGTGCTTCGGGGCGGCTGTCCGACCCGGACACGATGGCCTGACGCTGGCCCAGAAAGACCCGCAACCCGACATCGATGCTTTCGGCGCGCTCGGCATGCTCCAGCTTGCCGCCGCGCACCTCGACCGAAACCGAGGCCCCGTCGATCACGATCGTGTCTGCCGTCTCGGCCCCGGCTTTGGCGGCCAGTTCGATCATCCGGGCGCTGATTGCTTCGAGTGTGTTGGTCATGTGGCCTCCGACTGCTTGCATTGGACCTAGCCTTGGACAGGCGGCCCCGCAAGCCCCAAGGCGGGCCGGGTCCGGGCGCGGCGGGTGCTAGGAAAACGCGTCTGACGGTGCAGACCGCGCTGCACGAACCGGGCCTGTTCGACTGATCGCGTGGAGCGGTGCCAAAAAAAAGGGCGCGGATTCCCGCGCCACTGTCCTTTGCTCTTTCAGGCCGGATTCACTTGATCCGCTGGCCATTGGCCAGGATCTGCCCGTCTTCCTTGAATTCGATGGTCGAATTCAGCGTGTCCGGCGCCTCGCCCGGAACCGCCATCATGCCCATCATCATGCGGGCGCCCATGGCATCGTTGTCCGACACCAGCCCCATTTCGATCAACTTGTCGATCAGGGCGTTTGCGCCCACCAGTTGCAGGTTGACCACCCCGGTCGGGATCGGCATGCCGCCGGTCTGTTCGGCGTTGGAATTGTCAAAGGTGAAATCGCCGTTGCCGGTCAGCTTGGCGCCCACCAGCGAAACCAGCAGCTCGTTGATCTTCAACGAGTGCAACTCGGCCGGAACGGCGTCGGCCTTCTCCATCGCTTCGGCGGCGGCCGGATCGAAGATGTTCAGCAGGACCTTGGCCGTACCGGTGGTGTCCAGCGCGATGGTCGCCGGATCTCGTGGCAGGGCGCCGGCCGGGTCGAACATGCTCCACAGAATGTCCGACATGGTGAAATCGGTCAGGTTCAGGGCCAGGGCAAACGGTTCGACCTCGCCGCTGTCCTGAATTGGAGCCTCAAGTTTCAGGCCCGCCTTGGCCATCGCAAGTTCGATGGGAAACGGTACATCGGCAGAGGTGACCGACAGCTTGGCGTTCTTCTGTTCGACGTCATAGGCCAGACGCTGCGCATCGATGCTGGCCGCGAAACGGCCGCCGTCCGAGCTGCTGGCCATCGAAAACGCTTCGCCTTCGCTGGTGCCCTCGATGCTGGTCTGGCCCGCCACATAGGTGAAGGCGCCGTCAAAGGCGAATCCGGCCTCATAGGCGGCCTGGACATCCGCCAGGCTGAACCCGGCCGGGATCACGTTCCGGCCCTCGAAGGCCAGTTGCTCGAGCTTGCCGTTGATCCGGCCTTGTTCGCCGGTTTCCGGTTCGTTGAAATCCACCTCATAGGTCAGATCGGCGGCGGTGAAGGTCTGATCGACCGTTCGCCCCTCGCCGATCACCATGCGCGACGTGCCGGCCAGATCCGCCAGGCGCAGGCTCAGATCAAGGCTGTCTTCGGGCATGGTCTCGCCGTCGACGGTGACGTCGCCCAGCGCCAGGCCCAGGCTCTGGGCCGCGTAGTCATAGGTCATGTCCTCGGGGGCGCCGGACACGACCATGTTCAGACCGTCATGAGTGTACAGAAGTGCGGCAGAAAATGCCTCGCCCTCGGCCTGACCCGAGATGGTCATGGGAAAGCTCTCCGGCAAGCCGATGGTGACAGTGCCGTCGCCATTCTCGGTCAGGGTCATTTCCGGGATGACCATGTCGAACGCGCCATCCTCGTCCGGCAGCTCCATCTTCAGCGTCATGTTCCTGATGCTGGTGACGTTGCCCGAGGTACTCTGATCGCCGGTGACGGCATAGCCCATGCTGCCCATGTAGGACTGCCAGTCGGACCAGACATCGTTGGCGGTCAGGTCTGCCAGCGCGCCTTGCGTCGCGATAACATAGGCCAGGACGGCGCCGCCCGTGCGGCGAAGGAAAACGGACATAAGGGAACCCTTCGTGTTGAAATTCGCGCGCATCGTCGGGCCTGTGGCGCACGCCGTCAAGGGGGCAAGGGGTGGACGCTTTCCCCGTTTGCGCGATAGGACTTGAACGGATTGCAAGCCGAAAGGATTACGGGATGTCCATGCAAGGAAAAACAGTGCTGATCACCGGGGCCAGCCGCGGCATCGGGGCCGAGGCGGGGCGCGTTTTTGCCGCAGCCGGGGCCAATGTCGCGCTGGTGGCCCGCAGCCGCGCGCAGATCGACGCGCTGGCCGCCGAGTTGGGGGGGCAGGCACTCGCGATTGCCTGCGATGTCAGCGACTTCGCGCAGGTCGATCAGGCGGTGGCCGCCTGCGTCGATCGCTTTGGCGGGGTGGACGTGCTGATCGGCAATGCCGGGGTGATCGACCCGATATCGCATCTGGCCAAGGCTGATCCGGCGGATTGGGGTCGGGCCATCGACATCAATCTCAAGGGCGTGTTCTACGGCATGCGCGCGGTGCTGCCGGTGATGCGGGCCGCAGGCGGCGGAACTGTGCTGACGGTCTCGTCGGGCGCTGCGTCCAACCCGGTGGAGGCTTGGAGCCATTATTGCGCCTCGAAGGCGGGTGCGAAGATGCTGACCGAGTGTCTGCACCTGGAAGAGTCCCATCACGGCATCCGCGCGATGGGCCTGTCGCCGGGCACGGTGGCCACCGACATGCAGCGGACGATCAAGGCCAGCGGCATCAATCCGGTCAGCCAGCTTGAATGGGAAGATCATATCCCCGCCGATTGGCCGGCCCGCGCGCTGTTGTGGATGTGCTCGGCCGACGCCGACGAATTTCTGGGCACCGAGATTTCTCTGCGCCGCGACGACATCCGCAAGAGGGTCGGCCTGACGTGATCGAACTGACCAAGGAAAACGGCCTGTGGACCGTGGTGCTGAACAATCCCGGCAAGGCCAATGCGCTGACCGGGGCGATGCTGGCCGAACTGGTCGATATCGCACAGGCGGCGACCGAGGCGCGGGCCTTGATCCTGACGGGTGCCGGCAAGGTCTTCAGCGCCGGTGCCGATCTGGACGAGGCGCGGGCGGGTCTGGCCACCTCGGACCTATGGGAACGTCTGTCGGGCGCCATCGCCGCGCTGCCCTGCCTGACCGTTGCCGCGCTGAACGGCACGATGGCGGGCGGGGCCAACGGCATGGCGTTGGCCTGCGACCTGCGCATCGCGGTGCCGGAGGCCAAGATCTTCTATCCGGTGATGCGGCTGGGGTTTCTGCCGCAGCCGTCGGACGTGCTGCGCATGAAGGCGCTGATCGGGCCGGCACGGACCAAGCTGATCCTGATGGCCGGGCAGAAGATCACGGCCGACGAGGCCTTGGCCTTTGGTCTGGTCGACCGGGTGGTGGCCCGCGACATGCTGTTGCAGACCGCGCGTGAGCTGGTTTCCGACAGCCTGGCGGCAGATCCTGATGTCGCCTGCGGAATCGCCGGGATGTGCGCATGAGGCTGGCTGCCCTGCATCTGCGCGTGGCGGACCCGGCCGGGCTGGCGGAGTTCTACCGCCAAGCGCTGGGCATGGTGTCGCGCCGTGACGGGGCGGATTGGCGGGTCGGCTACCCTGGCCGGGGTGCGGAAATCGTGTTGCAGCCCGGCGGGGGCGGGTATGTCGCGGATCGTGGGCAGCGGTACTGGAAGATCGGCATCACCTTGCCTGACGTGGACCGGGCGGCGGACTGGCTGCGGCGAAGGGGGGTCAAGGTCAGCCTACCGGCGCAGTTTCTGGACATCGGCTATTTGAGCCATCTCACCGATCCCGAGGGGTTTGCGATCGAACTGCTGCAACATGATTTCGAATGCAACCGCCCGAAGGCCGACCCCGTGCAGGCGCCGTTCGACCGGGCCTGCGTGGGCCAGATCACCCTACGCTCCGGCGACATCCAGGCCGAGGATGCGATCTGTCGCAGCCTTGGGATGCGGCTTCTGTCGATACAGGATGTAACCCCGCACGGGTTCGACCTGCACTTCTATGCCTTCACACAGGAGCGACCGCCCAGCCCTGACCTCTGGGCCGTCGGCAATCGCGAATGGCTGTGGCGACGGCCCTATACCACGCTGGAGTTTCAGCACATTCCCGGTGCCGTCATCGTACCCACGCCCGACCTGCGCGGGATCGGCATCGAAGGGCTGACCGAACCCGTCCGTGCCGCGCATGGCACGGTGTTCGTGCCCGCCTGATCAGCGGCTTCGGCGCTTTCCGGGCACTTTCGACTGGAACCCGGGCGGGCGTTTGCGCACCCAGTCCAGAAACCGCGACAGCCGGGGGTGGCCGCGCAACGCCGCGACCGAGTTGTAGCGGCGGGCCAGCTCGGCTTCGGTCAGGGTGGCGTGAATTTCCTTGTGGCAGATTCCGTGCAGCAGAACCGTGGGACCGCCCTTGCCCCCTTTGAGTTTTGGGATCAGATGGTGCAGGCTGCCGGTCCCGTCGGGGATCGGGCGGTCGCAGAGCGGGCAGATGGGGCAGTCCTCGGTCATGGCGAGGCTAGATTTATCCCGGGCCCGGCCCGGGACAAGAGGAAAGATATGGCGCAGGCATTGGTGATCGGGGCGGGTCCGGCCGGATTGATGGCAGCCGAGGAACTGGCGCGGGCCGGGCATGCTGTTCTGGTGGCCGAGGCCAAGCCATCGGTCGCGCGCAAGTTCCTGATGGCGGGCAAATCGGGCCTGAACCTGACGAAGGATGAACCGTTCGAGACTCTGCTGCCGGCCTATGGACAGGCGGCGGACTGGCTGCGTCCGATGCTTGCCGATTTCGATGCCGGAATGGTGCAGGACTGGGCGCGCGGTCTGGGGCAAGAGTTGTTTACTGGCTCGACCGGGCGGGTGTTCCCCCGCGCCAAGAAGGCCTCGCCGCTGTTGCGGGCCTGGCTGGAGCGGCTGGACGGGATGGGGGGTGTGATCCGCACCCGCTGGCGCTGGCTTGGCTGGGACGGCGCGGCGGCGGTGTTCGACACGCCCGACGGCGGGCAACGGGTCGCGGCCGGGGCGACGGTGCTGGCGCTTGGCGGCGCTAGTTGGGCGCGGCTGGGCTCGGACGGGGCTTGGGCGCCGGTTCTGGCGGAAAAGGGGGTGCCGTTGGCGCCTTTCGCGCCGTCGAATGCCGCGCTGGCGATGGGTTGGAGCCCGCACATGACGCCGCATTTCGGCCGGGCACTCAAATCGGTGCGGTGGATGGCGGGCGATCGCATCAGCCGGGGCGAGGCGGTGATCTCGGAGAAAGGGCTTGAAGGGGGTGGGCTGTACCCGCTGACCCCGGCCCTGCGCGCGGGTCTGCCGTTACGTGTGGATCTGGTGCCGGACCTGCCGCAGGAAGAACTGCGCCGCCGCCTCGCTGCGACCAGCGCGAAAACCACGCTCAGCCGGTGGCTGAAAAACGGCTTGCGCCTGCCAGCGCAGAAAGTGGCGCTGTTTCACGAAATGACCAAAGGCGAGGTCGTGACCCGGGCCGACTGGGTCGGGCTGCTGAAAGCGCTTCCTGTGCGCCACGCGGGACTGCGCCCGATGGACGAGGCGATCTCGACCGCGGGCGGCGTCATGCGCAGCGGGCTGACCGATGGCCTGATGCTGAAGGCGCTGCCGGGCGTGTTCTGTGCCGGCGAGATGCTGGATTGGGAAGCACCGACCGGCGGCTACCTTCTGACCGGTTGTTTCGCCACCGGGCGATGGGCCGGGCGATCGGCCGCCAACTGGCTGAGCGCTCAGGCGGTTTTGGCCAGCTCGCCCAGTTTCTGATAGGCCGGCCGCGCGCGGAGGTCCTTGCCATAGGCTTTCAGCACATCCGAATTCATCGGAAAATCGGCGGTTTTGGCCCAGCTCATGCAATGGACGCACAGGATGTCGGCAATCGTCATCTTGTCACCTTGCAGGTACGGTCCCTTGAAGCGGCGGCCCATGCGCTGGAAGCTGCGGTCAAATTCCCATTTCGCGACCTCGACCACCTGCGGAACACGTTTGTCCTGCGGCAGGATGAATGCGTGCCGGGTAGCCAGCCACAGCGGCGCATCGAATTCCTCGAGCATGGCGTTGACCAGCGAATCCTGCTCGGCCCGTTCCAGGGTTCCGGCTGGATAGGTGAAGGCCCCGTGCTTGTCGGCCAGATAGGTCATGATCGCCACGCTGTCCGATAGCACGGCATCGCCGACTTGAAGAATCGGCACCTTGCCGGATTCATGCAGGGCCAGAACCTGCGGATCATGCGGCCCTGCCGGGATCAAATCATAGGGCTGGCCCAATTCCTCGAGCAGCCAGATCACCCGCGAAGCGCGGCTGTGGACGCGTCCATAAAGTTTGTACATGCCGTGCTCCTGTCTTGGCTGACCTACAGGTTGGTGGCGCAGGGCGGTGCGTCAAGCCCGACGCCCCGTCACGTCAGCGTGACCGAGCCAGCATGGCGATGCGGATCATCGCCCGTTCGACCAGCGCCATGGCCGGCGCGGTCTGCCCGGCCGACCGCAGGGACAGGTCGGTATCGGTCAGCACGGTCAGTGCGGTCTGCAGTTTCTGCGCCCCCCAAGCCTGCGCCTGCCGCAGGATGCGGTCGCGCCGCTTGCCATAGATCGGCGGACGCAGCTTGCCGATGCCCTGGGCCGCGCCGCCCGGGTCCGAAGCGCAGGCATAGAGAGTACGGAAATGCCGCGTGGCGCCGATGCACAGCGTCACCGGGTTGGTGCCCTGCGCCTGCAGGCGTCGGATCAGCGGGCCGATCTCGGGCGCGCGGCCCTCGGCCACCACGTTCAGAACATCGTCCAGCGCGGCCTCGTTGGATTGCGGGGCGCAGGCCTCGATGTCCTCGACTGTCAGCGCGGTGCCGTCCCCGCGTTTGTACAGGGCCAGCTTTTCCAGCGTCTGCGCGAAATCGCCGGGGCTGAGCTCGGCTGCCAGATCCCCCAGCATCGCCATCGAATCGTGCGGGATATCGGTCAGGCCAGCCTGTGCCAATGACCGCTCGATCTCGGCGCGGCTGGGCGGGTCGTCATAGATGCCCACCGCATAGGCGTTGCGATGGGCCTCGAAGGCCTTGCGCAGCTTGGAACTGGCCTTGAGCTGGCCCGCGGTCACGATGATCTGCGCGTCGCCCGGGGCCCAGTCCTCGAGCGCGGTCAGAATCGCAGGGGCGGCGGAGTCGGTTGCCTCCTCGACAAAGACGGCACGCGGGCCGGGAAAGAACCCGACCGCCTTGACCGCGTCCAGCAGCATGGCCGGGTCGCCGCGCAGATCGGCGCCGGGCATCCGGGTCAGGCGCATCTCTTCCTCGGCGGTAGGGCCAAGCAGCGCGGCCAGAACCTGCTGGCGTTTCAGCGCCACGCGCATCGCGTCGGCGCCGTAGATCAGCAAGCCCGTCTTGTCGGGGTCCGGTTTGGAAAAATACCCGTCAGCCTCGCGTGGCGAAAGCTTCATGAAGCCAGTTCCGGTGTGGAATACAAGCGGGTCACGATCTGATCGGCCAGGATGACCATCAGGCGATCCTTTGCGTCGCGCTCGTCGGCCAGGGTCGAGACCGTCGAACCCGATGCCGAGTAACCCACGAAATCGGTCACGGTGCCCGACGCGACGACCTGCCCGGTTTCAGCCGAGGTCAGGGTGAAATTCGCGCGCCCATCTATTGTGTAGCGGTTGGTCTCGTTGGTCGTGGTGATCGCTGCCCCGCGGGTTGCGGTGGTGACCTTCACGTTCAACCTATAATCCTTGGCCGAACCGGCGCCGCGCCCCAGCCGCTGTTCCAGATTCTGCACCAGCAGATAGCTTTCGACCGTGTCCGGGGCTGAAACCGCGACTCTGCCATAGAGAGCGGACCCCGCCGCCCCCGGCGCGTAGACGGGTTGAAACCCGCAGGCTGCCGCCAACGCACAGGCGGCCAGCGGCAGCATCAGTTTTCTGCGGTCAAACAACGACATTCACGATCCGGCCCGGAACAACGATCACCTTCTTCGGAGCAGCGCCATTCAGCGCCTTCTGCACAGCTTCGGTGCTGAGCGCGATTTTTTCAACCTGCGTCTTGTCCAGATCTTTGGCCACGCTGATTTCGGCGCGGCGTTTGCCGTTGATCTGGATGGGCAGGGTGACGGTGTCATCGACCAGCATCGACTCGTCCGCCACCGGCCAGGGCGCCAGC
Source organism: Ruegeria sp. BHSC026 (assembly GCF_059613065.1). Classification (NCBI taxonomy): domain Bacteria; kingdom Pseudomonadati; phylum Pseudomonadota; class Alphaproteobacteria; order Rhodobacterales; family Roseobacteraceae; genus Ruegeria; species Ruegeria sp. BHSC026. Next base: position 199,363 of record NZ_JBXWRV010000004.1, read on the forward strand.
GCCACCAGCCCTTCGCCGCCCAGCATCTGCCACAGCTCTTCGGACAGGTGCGGGGTCATCGGCGACATCAGCTGCGCCAGCGTCTTGGCCGCCTGCCGCTTGGCCTGCGCGCCCGCCTTGGATTTGGCCAGCGTGTTGGTAAACGCATAGAGCTTGGCGATCGAGGCGTTGAAGCCGAAGGATTCGACCCCGCCGGTCACGTCATGAATGGTCTTGTGCATCTCGCGCAGCAGCGCTTCGTCCTCGGCATTGGCCGGGGCGTCGGATGCGGCGATCTCGGACACGATGCGATGCACGCGGCTGAGGTGCTTGTGCGCGGCCTCGGCGCCGGCGGCGGTCCATTCCACGTCACGCTCGGGCGGCGAATCGGACAGCACGAACCAGCGCGCGGTATCCGCCCCAAAGGCCGAGATGATGCTGACCGGGTCCACCACGTTCTTCTTCGATTTCGACATCTTGGCCGAGGGGATGATCTCGACCGGCTCGCCCGTCGCCTTCAGCTTGCCGTCCTCGACTTCTTCGGGAAGGTGATAGACCGGGCGGCCCTTGTCGTCGCGGGTCTGATAGATTTCATGGGTGACCATGCCCTGGGTGAACAGCGCGTCGAACGGCTCGATCGCCTTTTTCGGCAGATGCCCCGTCAGATGCATGGCCCGGGCGAAGAACCGCGAATACAGCAGGTGCAGGATCGCGTGTTCGATGCCGCCGATATACTGGTCCACGTTCATCCAGTATTCGGCTTCGGCCAGATCGGTGGGCGTTTCCGCGCGTGGGGCGGTGAAACGGGCGAAATACCACGACGAATCGACGAACGTGTCCATCGTGTCGGTTTCGCGCTTGGCCGGCTTGCCGCAAGACGGGCAGGCACAGTCGCGCCAGGTCGGGTGACGGTCCAGCGGGTTGCCCGGTTTGTCGAAAGTGACATCGTCGGGCAGGCGAATCGGCAGGTTTTCCTTCTTTTCGGGCACCACGCCGCAGTCGTCGCAATGCACCACCGGGATCGGACAGCCCCAGTAGCGCTGGCGCGACAGGCCCCAATCGCGCAGGCGGTACTTGGTCACGCCCTTGCCCCAGCCGGCTTTCTCGGCAAAAGCGATGGTCGCGTCGATGGCTTCCTGTCCGGTGGCCTCGGTCAGACCGGCGAAATGGTTGACCCAGCGCACTTTCTGTTCTTTCGGCGGGACGAAAGCGATCTTGTCCACCGGCGTGTCGTCATCCAGAGCAAAGAAGGTGTCGATCACCGGCAGGTCATATTTGCGGCAGAAATCCAGGTCGCGCTGGTCGTGCGCGGGGCAGGCGAAGATCGCGCCGGTGCCGTAATCCATCAGGATGAAATTCGCGATCCAGACCGGCAGTTCCCAGTTCGGGTCCAGCGGGTGCTTGACGCGGATGCCGGTGTCGAAACCCAGCTTCTCGCCGGTTTCGATGGCCTCTTCCGTGGTGCCGCCCTTGCGGCATTCCGCAACGAATTCAGCGACTTCGGAGTTCTCGGCCTCAAGCTGCTTGGCGATCGGGTGATCGGGCGAGATGCCCACGAACGAGGCCCCCAGCAGCGTGTCGGGCCGCGTGGTATAGACGGTGATGGGCGCGCCGCCGTCGGTGCGCTCGAATGCAAATTCCAGCCCGCGCGACTTGCCGATCCAGTTCTCCTGCATCAGGCGCACCTTGGCGGGCCAGTTCTCGAGCGTATCCAGCGCCTCGAGCAGCTCTTCGGCGAATGCCGAGATCTTGAAGAACCACTGCGTCAGCTCGCGTCGCTCCACCAACGCGCCCGAGCGCCAGCCGCGGCCGTTTTCCACCTGCTCGTTGGCCAACACGGTCATGTCCACCGGGTCCCAGTTGACCACGGCGTTCTTGCGATAGACCAGCCCCGCATCCAGCATATCCAGGAACAGCGCCTGCTGCTGGCCGTAATATTCCGGGTCGCAGGTTGCGAACTCGCGCGACCAGTCGATCGACAGGCCCAGCGGCTTCATCTGCGCGCGCATGTCGGCGATGTTGCCATAGGTCCAGTCCTTGGGGTGGCCACCGATGGCCATGGCCGCATTCTCCGCAGGCATTCCAAAGGCATCCCAGCCCATCGGGTGCAGCACGTTGTGCCCGGTGCTAAGCTTGTAGCGGGCGATCACGTCACCCATGGTATAGTTGCGCACATGCCCCATGTGGATGCGCCCCGACGGATAGGGGAACATTTCCAGCACATAGTATTTCGGCTTGTCCGCCGTGCGTTTGGCGGTGAAGATCCCGGCCTTGTCCCAGGCCTCTTGCCATTTTGCTTCGATTTCGTTGGCCGAGTAACGCGACATCATGCGGTCCTTCGTGAATGAAAACGCCGGGCAGGGGCCCGGCGTGGTAATATTGTGATTTTCTGCGGGTTGCTAGAGCTTGTTGTCCGCGATCCGCAGCTGGCGCGCCCGCGACAGGATCGCATCTTCGACCGCACGCGTGGTGGCGGCGCTGACCGGCGCGCCTCCGCTGGTCTGCAACGCCACCGAAAGGGACCGCGCCGCCAAGGCCGGATCCTTGATGTGCACCGTTGCCCGATAGGACCGCCCGCCGCCCGGCGGTCTGCCGTAACCCGTTACGATCACGCCGGTAAACGGATCCACCTCTTCGATCGGCAGGAAATTCAGCACATCCAGCGAGGCCGCCCACAGGTACCGATTGACCTGTGTCACTTGTTCCGAGTTGTTGGGGCCGAACACATCCCAGATGGTCGAACGATTCGGATCATTGAGTTCACGAGCCTCTGACGAACTGCCGTCGGTGGTTAGATAGTTCGGATTGGGCTGTGCCGAGCGGTTCTGCCCGCAGGCCGCAACCGAGACGGTCAAAATCAACAAACCCGAAATCGTCTGCAGGCGCATCGTCGGCATGTCCTGTTCTGCTGGTTAGACTGTTGGGTGATACTCCTAGACAAGCTGTTGTGTTGCAACAAGCCCATTCTTTCCAAAGGCGCCATGGCGGTGCCGAAAACACGCCTTTAAACCAACTGTGGCATCCTTGCACCAATTCCGGGGCAATGACTGCAAAAGAATTAAGGCAAGCTTGCGCTGAGGGGGCAAAAAGAGCGAAACGGTCTGCGTGCTGAGACATGTGCAGCAGGCATGTGTCGAGTAGAAATTACTGAAACCGAGGGAAACAAGATGAAAAAAGTTCTCTTCGCATCGACCGCACTGATCGCAACCGCATCGGTTGCCGCGGCCGAAGTTAGATTCAGCGGCTATGGCCGCTTTGGTATCGGCTACCAAGAAGACCGTACCGGCACCGTCGCAGGTGTGACCGTTACGACCACGGCGAGTGGTGGGCAAACGCTTACGACCGGAGCAGCGGCCACCGGTGTGGCAACCGACGAAACCATCCTGGTTTCGCGCTTCCGTCTGAACATCGACGGCATCGCGGAAACCGACGGTGGCGTCCGCTTTGAAGCACGCGTCCGCCTGCAGGCCGACGAGGACAACGGCAACGGTGAAGCCGACCGGGCTGGCCTGAACGGCGCACGTTTCTCGGTCATCTACGGTGGTCTGCGTGTTGACGCGGGCAACATTGCCGGCGCGTTTGACAACCTGGCCAACTACTACGGTAACGAACCGGGCCTGGAAAACTTTATCGGCCAGTACTCGGGCGTTGACTATGCCTTCACCGGCTATTCGTCGAGCGGTTCGGGTGCGAACGGTGTGTTCTTCCAGTACGCAGTCGGCGACTTCGCCTTTGGTGCGTCCTACGACCAGCAGACTCTGAACACCGGCATCGGTGTCATTGATGCAGATCGCTGGGACGTCAGCGCAACCTACACCTTCGGCAACATCACTGCCGCTCTGGCCTACGGTGAAACCGATGGGGCCGGAACTGTCGACAAGCAGTCGCTGACCGTCTTCACCCTGGGTGGTGAATTCGGTGACTTCTCGGGCACCCTGTTCGTTGCTGACGACGATGTGATCAATGACAACCTGAACGGCACCGCCTACGGTCTGTCGCTGGCCTACAACGTTGGCTCTGCTCTGACCCTGACCGCCGCTTACGGTGACGGTTCGGCTGACCTCGACACCCAGCAGTACGGCATCGGCGCCATCTACGACCTGGGCGGCGGCGCATCGCTGCGCGGTGGTATCGGTGTGTCGGACTGCGACCTCTGCGCAGACTCGACCATGCGTGCCGACTTCGGTGCTCAGTTCAACTTCTAAGTTGATCTGAACCGCAAGGTTTGGGGCGGGTCTTCGGACCCGCCCTTTTCTTTTGCGCCGACATGGTGTTTTTCTGGCGCGAAACCGGAACAGGGGAAATCCATGTCGTTGCAGGAAATCAAAGATCGCATCGCAAAGGCCGAAGCCGCCGCCGGGCGGTCGCCTGGGTCCGTGACCCTGATCGCCGTTTCCAAGGTTCAACCCAATGACCGAGTCGAAGCGGTTCTTGAACAAGGCCACCGCTGTTTCGGAGAAAACCGGGTGCAGGAGGCCGCCGCGAAATGGCCCGCCTTCCGCGAGCGATTTCCCGGCATCGACCTGCATCTGATCGGCCCGTTGCAGACCAACAAGGCGCGGCAGGCGATGGAGCTGTGCAACGCCATCCATTCAGTGGACCGGCCCAAGCTGGCCAAAACCCTGGCGCGGCTGGCGCAAGAGATAGGCACCTGCCCGGACCTGTTCATCCAGGTCAACACCGGAGAGGAGCCGCAGAAGGCCGGTGTTGTGCCTGCCGATGCGGATGCCTTCATCGCCGAATGCCGGGGCCTCGACCTGCCGGTGCGCGGGCTGATGTGCATCCCGCCGGTGCACGAGGAACCGGCGCTGCATTTCGCCCTTCTGGCCAAGATCGCCGCGCGCAACGGGCTGCAAGGTCTCTCGATGGGCATGAGCGGCGATTTCGAAACCGCGATCGCGTTGGGGGCCACCCATGTCCGGGTGGGGTCGGCGATCTTTGGCGAACGGGTCAAAGCGGGGGAATGATCACTCGGGTGCCCAGGGTGACCCTTTGCGCGATCCAGTGCAGGTGGTCACGGCGGAAAGCCAGGCAGCCCTCGGTCGGATAGCCCGTCCGGCGCCATTGGTGGATGAAGATGGCTGATCCGCGTCCAGGCACTGCATCGGGCCAGTTCCAGTCGGTGATCAAAACCAGATCGTACAGCGGATCGGCCCGCCGAAGGCGTTCATGGCTGAACCCGTGCGGCGCCCGCACATGCCGGTTGTAGTCCGGGTCAGCACCATCATCCGACCACAGGTCGCGCGGCCCGATCGGCAGCGCCCAGGGGGCGGGTGGCGCGATCCGGTCGGGCCGGTACAGCATGCCTACGATCCGCAGAACGCCGGTCGGGGTGGCGCCGTCGCCTTCGCGTTTGGCGTTGGTCAGGCCGCCTTTGCCGATCGTGCAGGGGAACGTCCTGCCGTGAAACCGCACGCCGCGCCAAGACAGGACCAGATCGTGCGGGCTCACAACAGATGGCCCGACTTGGCCGCCTTGGTCGCCAGATAGCCGCGATTGTGCGCCGTTTCCCCGACCTTGAGCGGCACACGTTCGGTGACGGCGATCCCGGTGCGCTCCATCATCGCGATTTTGGCGGGGTTGTTGGTCAGCAACCGCACCGAACTGAAGCCCAGTGCCTTCAGGATGTCGGACCCGAGGCGGAAGTCGCGCTCGTCATCCTCGAACCCAAGCCGGTGGTTGGCTTCGACCGTGTCGAACCCCTGATCCTGCAGGAAATAGGCGCGCATCTTGTTGGCAAGCCCAATCCCGCGACCCTCCTGGTTAAGGTACAGCAGAACACCGTGGCCCTCGGCTCCCATCTGAGCCAGGGCACCGCGCAGCTGCGGGCCGCAATCGCATTTCAGGCTGCCCATCAGGTCGCCGGTGAAGCAGGCCGAATGCAGCCGCGCCAAAACCGGTTTCGAACGGTCGGGCCGGCCGATTTCGATGGCATAGTGTTCTTCACCGCCGTCCTCGGGGCGAAATACATGCAGCCGCCCGGCCTCGGAGACCTCCATCGGCAGGCGGGCGGCGACCACCTCGTGCAGGGGGCTGCGATCGGCCAGATGTGGGGCGGTGCGGGTATGGTCAATGCAGGTCAGCCCATGGGAGGCGGCAAAGGCGCGCCCGTCCTCGACGGGTACGACCACTGCCGCCGGCAGCAGGCGCGCGGTCTTGGCCAAGGCGATGGCGATGCGGTGCAGGTTGGTATTGCCGCTGCGCTGGGTCATCAGCGGACCCTTCATCGGGGAATCGAGGTCATCGGACGGGTCTGCCACGGCCTGCACCCAGGCAAGGTCGGCATCGGCGGGGATTACGACACGAGCCAGATCGCCGTCATAGGCGCGCGCCTTCAGGGTCTCGGCCCGGCGGTTGGTGATGGCAACCACGGGCTGATCGCCCAGACCGCGGAGATCGGACAGACGTTGCGGCCCCAAGGTCTCGGCCGCCGCGGCCACTACGCCACGGCCGCCGTCATCGACCAGCACCACGGGAACGCCCATGCGCAGATCCGCCCGCGCGCGCGCCAGCAATTCGGTGATGTCGGGAATCAGACTCATCGATGTTATCCTGTAACGTTTGTCTCGTCCTAGCCCGTTCGCCGCCGAATGTGAAACATTTCCCGTCCATCAGACACGAGGGCGTGAGAGCGTTGCAGCAAAACTTGTGGATTGCATATTCCAAGCTCAAGTGATGCAAAAGCAAAAGGAGGACCGGGACATGGCGCAACTCAAGAAAATCCTGCTGGTCGATGACGACGAGGACCTGCGCGAAGCGCTGAGCGAACAGCTGGTGATGACCGAGGATTTCGACGTGTTCGAGGCCTCGGACGGTCAGTCTGCTTTGGAGCGCGCGCGCGAGGCGATCTATGACCTGGTGATTCTGGATGTGGGCCTGCCCGACACCGATGGGCGCGAGCTGTGCCGGCTGATGCGCAAGCAGGGGGTCAAGAGCCCGATCCTGATGCTGACCGGCCATGACAGCGACGCCGACACGATCCTCGGGTTGGATGCCGGGGCCAATGACTACGTGTCGAAACCCTTCAAGTTTCCAGTGCTTCTGGCCCGCATCCGCGCGCAGCTGCGCCAGCATGAACAATCCGAGGATGCGGTTTTTGTTCTTGGGCCCTACACCTTCAAGCCGGCGATGAAGATGTTGATCACCGAGGATGACCGCAAGATCCGCTTGACCGAGAAGGAAACCAACATTCTCAAGTTCCTGTACCGGTCCACCGACGGTGTCGTGCCGCGCGATGTTCTGCTGCACGAGGTCTGGGGCTATAACGCAGGTGTCACCACGCACACGCTGGAAACCCACATCTACCGTCTGCGCCAGAAGATCGAGCCCGATCCCTCGAATGCGCGCCTTTTGGTCACAGAATCCGGCGGATATCGCCTGGTTTCCTAACGATTGGTGGATTGATGTGGATCAAAGTGATACTCTATCGACATCTTTAGGTTACTCGCAACCCGCGCATGTCCGGGTCATGACATGTACCTCCCTGTTGGACTGCCGGGCCTTTGGCCCGGCTTTTTTTCGGATGGCACCCCGGCAATTGCCGCGTTAGGTTGCCCCGGTCGCGACAAGGGAACCCCGATCATGCCTTTCACTCTGGCCACCTGGAACATCAATTCCGTTCGCCTGCGCGAGCCGATCGTGCAGAAACTGCTGCAGGAGGAGGCACCGGACGTGCTGTGCTTGCAGGAATGCAAATCGCCGGTCGACAAGATCCCGACCGAAGGTTTCGCGGAACTGGGTTACACCCACATGATTGCCCGCGGGCAAAAGGGCTACAACGGTGTGGCCATCCTGTCGCGCCTGCCGATCACCGACCTGGGTGACCGGGATTTTGCCGGGCTCGGCCATGCCCGCCATGTCGCAGGGCAACTGGAAAACGGTGTGATCATTCACAATTTCTACGTCCCTGCAGGCGGCGACGTTCCCGACCGGGAGGTGAACGAAAAATTCGGCCAGAAACTGGACTACCTGACCGACATGCGCGACTGGTTCCACGCCGAAAAGCCACAGAAATCCATTCTGGTTGGTGACCTGAACATCGCCCCGCGCGAGGATGACGTATGGTCGCACAAGCAACTGCTCAAGGTCGTGTCGCACACGCCGATCGAGGTCGAGCAGCTGGCAGAAACGCAGGACGCGGGCGGCTGGGTCGACATCACCCGGCAGGACATCCCCGAGGGGCAGCTGTACAGCTGGTGGTCCTATCGCGCCCGCGATTGGGATGCGGCTGACAAGGGGCGGCGCCTCGATCACGTCTGGGCGACGCCCGACATCTCTAACGCGGGTCATTCCAGCCGCATCCTGCGCGAAGCGCGCGGCTGGGAGAAGCCCAGCGACCACGCGCCGGTTTTTGCGACCTTTGATCTCTGATCCGCCCTGAACCGTTGCGACGGCTCTTGGTTTCCGCCGCGCCCGGTTGCATATAAGGGCCAAGACTGAATTCCGGAGAGTGAATGCCATGGAACTTCTGAACGGCGCAGGCAACCCCGCCGCCACCGATCTGATCAAGGACGGAACCGAGGCCACGTTCATGGCCGATGTCGTCGAAGCGTCGCAGGAAACCCCGGTGATCGTGGATTTCTGGGCGCCGTGGTGCGGCCCGTGCAAAACGCTGGGTCCGGCCCTTGAAGAGGCCGTGACCGCCGCCAAAGGCGCGGTGAAAATGGTCAAGATCAACGTGGACGAGGCGCAGATGATCGCTTCGCAGATGCGCATCCAGTCGATCCCGACCGTCTATGCCTTTTTCAAGGGTCAGCCGATCGACGGGTTCCAGGGCGCGCTGCCCGGCTCCGAGATCAAGGCGTTCATCGACCGCGTGATCGAGGCTGCTGGCGGCCAGAGCCCCGGCGGACAGCTGGACGAGGCAGTGGAGGCCGCCGAAGAGATGCTGGCCGAGGGCGCGGCAGTAGATGCGGCCCAGACCTTTGCCGCCATTCTGGGCGAAGACCCGAACCATGCCGCGGCCTATGGCGGACTGGTGCGGGCGCATATCGCGATGGGTGATCTGGAGCAGGCCGAGGCCATCCTGAACGGCGCTCCGGCCGAAATCTCAACGACGGCCGAGTTGGAGGCTGCCCATGCGCAGTTGGAGCTTGCCAAGCAGGCCGCAAATGCCGGCCCGGTGGCCGAGCTGACCGCTGCTGTCGAGACCGATCCCGACAACCATCAGGCCCGGTTTGACTTGGCGCAGGCGCTCTATGCCAACGGCAAGGCCGCCGAGGCGGTCGATCAGCTGCTGGAGCTGTTCCGTCGCGACCGCGAATGGAACGATGGTGCAGCCAAGACCCAGCTGCTGACGATCTTCGACGCGCTTAAGCCGAATGATCCGATCGTGCTGAACGGACGGCGCAGGCTGACTTCGATGATATTTGCCTGATCGCATATCAGAGCTAGAACACATTACATGATGCATCCCGCCGATCTGCCGGACACGGTGTCCGTGTTCCCGTTGCCCGGGGCCCTTTTGCTGCCCCGGTCCCGGCTGCCGCTGCATATATTCGAGCCGCGCTATCTGCAGATGCTGGACGATGCCCTGAAAACCAAGGAACGGCTGATCGGCATGGTCCAGCCGAATCCGGGCCCAGGCCATGGGGCTCGATTGCACCGCATCGGCTGCGCCGGGCGCGTCACCCAGTTTTCCGAGACTGAAGACGGGCGCTATCTGATCACCTTGACCGGCGTGTCGCGGTTCCGCATTCAGTCCGAGGTCGAGGGCTTCACGCCCTATCGCCGCTGTGCCGTCACCTGGGAGGGGTTCGACCGCGACCTGGGTCAAGGCGAACGGGATGCCGGGTTCGACCGGGCCGCTTTCCTGCGGTTGCTCGAAAGGTATTTCTCGGCCCGTGCGCTCTCGACGGATTGGGAGACGCTGAACGAGGCGGATGACGAATTGCTGGTCAATTCCCTGTCGATGCTTCTGGATTTCGATCCCGAGGATAAGCAGGCCCTGCTTGAAGCGCCCTGCCTGCGCACCCGGCGCGAAACTCTGGTAACACTGATCGAATTCTCGCTGCGCGGGGGTTCAAACGAGGAACAACTGCAATGACTGAGACGGAACCGGGTTTCGACCGCCATATGCTCGAGGCGCTGATCTGTCCCCAGACTCATACCACGCTGGAATATGACGCCGAGCGGCAGGAACTGGTCTCGAAAGCCGCTGGTCTGGCCTTTCCGATCCGCGACGGGATTCCGGTGATGCTGGTGGATGAGGCGCGCAAACTCGACTAGATCGGGCGGCCCTGCAACAGCCTGGGCAGGTCGCCTGTCAAACCGGCGGCCTCGCGCACGAAGCCGCGGCGCAGACCGGGCAGGGACCCGACAATGCCCATGCCGATGTCGCGCCCGAGGCGCAGGATAGGATTGTCGTTCGAAAACAGCTTGTTGAACACATCCGTCGCCATTGCCAAGGCCGCCGTGTCAAAGCGGCGCCATTCCTGATAGCGCTCCAGAACCAGAGTCGAGCCGATGTCCTCGCCGCGTCGACCGGCCAGCGTCAGGACCTCGGCCAGAGCGCCTACGTCGCGCAGCCCGGCGTTCAGCCCCTGACCGGCGATCGGGTGCATGCCATGGGCCGCATCACCCACCAGAGCCAGCCGGTCCGCGATGAAGGAATTGGCGATGGTCAGGTTCAGCGGATAGGTGAACCGGTCGCCCTGTAGGCGGATGTCACCCAGAAAATCGCCGAACCGGGGCCGCAGGACCTGAAGGTAATCGGCCTCGTCCAGCGCGTTGATGCGCTGTGCGGTCTCGGTGCGTTCGCTCCAGACGATAGAGCTGCGGTTACCGGTCAACGGCAGGATCGCCAGCGGGCCGGGGGGCATGAAGAACTGATGTGCAATGCCGTGATGGGGCAGGTCGTGCTCGATCGCGCAGACCAGCGCAGTCTGGCCGTAGTCCCATCCGGTCCGCTTGATCCCGGCGCGGGAGGCGGTGCCGCTGCGGCGGCCGTCGCACCCCACCAGAAGCCGACCGGACAGCGCCGATCCATCATCCAGCGTCACGGTCACGCCGCCTGGCCCGGTTTCCTGCGCAACCACGGTTTTGCCATCCACCCGGGTGATCGCCGGTTCCGCCTGCATCGCCGCAAGAAATGCGCGCCGCAGGTGACGGTCCTCGACCATATAGCCCATCGGGCCTTCCTCGATCTCGGCATGGTCGAAATGCATGAAAAACGGCGACGGACCTGTGCCTGCGTGGCCATCGGTGACCTTGATCTCCAACATCGGCTGGGCGTGGTCCGCAACCCGTTCCCAGACGCCGATCGCGGCCAGCAACCGTTGCGAGGCCAGCGCCAGTGCATAGGCACGCCCGTCGAACGCCGCGTTCTTGCGCAGCTTCTCGGCCAGCGCGTCGATCACGGTGACGCTGTGTCCGGTCTGCGCCAGCGCCAGCGCCAGGGCGGGGCCGTTCAGCCCGCCGCCCACGATCAAGATATCGGAAACCTGTGTCATGCGGTGCAATATGCGCGCCCTTTCGGGATTGTCCATGTGCAGTCCTGTCGCTACCGTCGCCGAAATACGAATTTTTTCAACAAGGGGGCAAAGATGCAGGACTGGCTGACCATGACGGCATGTGACCTGGGCCGCGGGATCGGCATGGGTCAGATCGATCCCGAAGAGCTGACCGAGCTCTATCTGGCGGCCATCGATGCCCATCCGCATCGGGACGGCATCTATGCCCGCGTCACGCATGATCGCGCCCGCGCCGAAGCCCGCGCGGCCAAGGAGCGGGCGGCCCAAGGTCTGCGCCGGTCACTGCTGGATGGGGTGCCGATCAGCTGGAAGGATCTGTTCGACACCGCCGGGATCGGAACCGAGGCCGGATCGGCCCTACTGCGCGGCCGGGTGCCCGAGCATGACGCAACCGTTCTGCGCAACGCGACGGCCATGGGCGCGGTCTGTCTGGGCAAGACGCATATGAGCGAATTGGCCTTTTCGGGCCTTGGTTTGAACCCCGTGACCGCGACGCCGCCCTGCGTGAATGACGAAAAGGCGGTTCCGGGCGGGTCGTCCTCGGGCGCGGCGGCGTCGGTGGCCTTTGGTCTGGCGGCCTGCGGAATCGGCTCGGACACGGGCGGATCGGTGCGCATTCCGGCCGCATGGAACGATCTGGTAGGGCTGAAAACCACCCCGGGGCGGCTGAGCCTTGAAGGCGTGGTGCCCCTGTGCCTGCGGTTCGATACGGTCGGCCCGCTGACTCGGTCGGTCGAGGATGCGGCGCAGATGCTGGCGCTGTTGGAGGGCGGAACGCCGGCCGATCTGCGGGGCGCCAGCCTGAAGGGGCGGCGGTTTGCGGATCTGCAGACCATCGCGCAGGACGATCTGCGCGACGTGCCACGCCAGGCCTATGCCGACGCGCTGGACCGCTTGCGTGATGCAGGGGCCGAGATCGTGCCGTTGGAGGTGCCGGAACTGGCCGAGGCGATGGGCCTGTCCGGTGTCCTTTATACCACGGAAGCCTATGGCCTGTGGCGCGACGTGATCGAGGCCAACCCCGAGGCGATGTATCCCGAGATCCTTGAGCGGTTCCGCGCGGGCAAGGCGCATTCCGGACCGGATTACGTGGCGGCGTGGTCGCGGTTGAAGGCCTGCCGATCGGCCTGGGACTCGGCCACTGCCGGGTTCGACGCGGTTCTGGCGCCGACGGCCCCGATCCTGCCGCCGGATCTGGACCGACTGATGAACGACCATGACTACTACGTCACCGAGAACCTTCTGGCCCTGCGCAACACCCGGATCGGCAACCTGATGGGGCTGGCGGCGCTGTCGCTGCCCACTTCGATACCGTCCTGCGGGCTGATGATGTTGGGTTATCCGGGCTCGGAAGAGGCGCTTTTGCGGCTGGGTGCGGCGGCCGAGGCGGTTCTGACTTGAATGCCACAATCCCCTGATTCGGAACCTCTTTGTCTGGACGCGCGGGGGTTCGGCCTGTAATCTGCTGGAAAACCGGGGCGCCAATGATCCCGGTATCGAGGCAGCAGTCATGAATTTCCCCGAGCGGTTTTCGAACCTACCGGCCTATGCTTTTCCGCGTCTACGCGCCCTGCTCGACCACCACGCGCCGGGCGGCGATGTCGTGCATATGACGATTGGCGAGCCCAAGCATGACTTTCCGGCCTGGGTGACCGATGTCATCGTGGAAAACGCAGCAGGGTTTCAAAAATACCCGCCGAACGAGGGGTCCGACGCGCTGCGCGGGGCCATCGCCGACTGGATCGACCGCCGCTATGGCGTGCGGATGGACCCCGAAACCAACATCATGGCGCTGAACGGCACGCGCGAGGGGTTGTACAACGCCGCCATGGCCCTGTGCCCCGAGCAGAAGAACGGTCAGCAGCCGATCGTTTTGTGCCCCAACCCGTTCTACCAAGTCTACATGGTGGCCTCGATCTCGGTCGGGGCGCAGCCGTATTTCGTGCCGGCCACCGCGGCCACGGGGCATCTGCCGGACTATGCCGGCCTGCCAGAGGATGTGCTGAACCGCACCGCTGTGGCCTATATCTGTTCGCCCGCCAACCCGCAGGGTGCCGTCGCCTCGCGCGGCTACTGGGCCGAGTTGATCCGGCTGGCCGAGAAGTATGACTTCCGCATCTTCGCCGACGAGTGCTATTCCGAGATCTACCGAGACGCGCCGCCCACCGGCATCCTGACCGTCGCGCAGGAGCTGGGCGCCGACCCCGAGCGGATCACGCTGTTCAACTCGCTGTCGAAACGCTCGAACCTGGCGGGGCTGCGGTCGGGGCTGATCGCGGGCGGGCCGGAAAGCATCAAGCGGGTCAAGCAGTTGCGCGCCTATGCCGGGGCGCCCTTGCCGTCGCCGTTGCAGGCCGCCGCGGCCAGGGTCTGGGCCGATGAGGCGCATGTTCAGGAAAACCGCGCGCTGTATCAGGAAAAATACGCCATCGCGGATGAGGTGTTTGCGGGCGTTCAGGGCTATATGCCGCCCGAGGCGGGGTTCTTTCTTTGGCTGCCCGTCGAAGATGGCGAGCAGGCCGCATTGAAGCTGTGGCAGGAAACCGGGGTTCGGGTCCTGCCGGGCGCCTATCTTTCGCAAGGGGAGCCGGGGCAGAACCCGGGCAAGGGCTTTATCAGGGTCGCTTTGGTGGCCCCAAAAACAGAGATGCAGCGCGGGCTGGTCACGCTCCGCGACTGCATCTATTCGTGAGGTACGAGGGCACATGGCATCTTACAACGCGCGCAACCGCGACCCATTGTTGGACAGCACCACCCAGGCCGCGATCGAGCGGCGCAGCAAGGAACTGATCGGGATCGCCCTGATCTTGGCCGGCCTGGCGGCTGCTGCGATGATCTGGTCCTACACGCCGGATGATCCGAACTGGATGGTCTCGACCGACGCGCCGGTGCAGAACTGGCTGGGCCGGTTCGGCGCCTCGATCGCCGCGCCATTGTTCATGATCGTAGGCTGGGGCAGCCTTGGCATCGCGCTGGTGCTGGTCGGCTGGGGCGTGCGGTTTGCCGGCCATTTCGGCGAGGATCGCGCCGTGGCCCGCCTGATTTTCGCGCCGATCTGGATCGCCGTCCTTTCGGTCTATGCCGCAACGCTGGTGCCCGGTGCCGAATGGCGCGCGACGCACAGCTTTGGCTTGGGCGGTCTGTTTGGCGATACGGTGATGGGCGCTCTGCTGACGCTGTTGCCGATTTCGTCGCATTTCATGGTCAAGTTGATGTCGCTGGCCATGGCGGCCGGCATGCTGGCGCTGGGCGTCTTCGTGCTGGGCTTCACCAAGTCGGACGTCCGGCGCGGGGTCCGGGCTTTCCTGCTGGGTCTCGTGATGGCCTATGACATGCTGATGACCGCGCTGGGGCAGGGGGCCTCGGCCACCGCCCGTGCCGCGCAGGCGCGCCGGGAAAAGTGGCAGGACCGCAAGACAACCCGGGCCGCCGGTGCCGAATTTGAGGATGAGCTGGCCTATGCCGATCCGGTCTTTGAAGAGCCCGAGATCGCAGCCCCCGAACCGGTCAAGACGGGCCTGCTTGCACGTATGCCCGGCTTGATCCGCCGCCCCGAGCCGATGCCCGAACCCGAGCTGGTCGACCCCGAACCCGTCACCGGATATGACGAGATGCCGGGCGAAGACCGGATCCGCTCGAAGATTTCCGCGGTGATCCGGAACCGCAAGGTCGCCACCGGTGAAATCGCGCCCGAGCCCGATCCGAACCGCCCGCTGACCAAAGGGCGCGGCCGTGGCCCCGACCCGCTGATCCTGAACGCGCCGCGTGCGGGAACCCTCCCGCCCGAGCCTCCGCTGACTGCAGGCGGGCTTCCGCCCGAGCCGCCGTTGACAGGTCACCCGGCGCAGTCGTCTGCGGAAATGGAGACGTTAACGGAAGACCCGCTCTCGGCGTATGCGCCTGAAGATTTCGACGAAGATCAGGTGTTCGAGGATGTCCCGGAACCGATCGCCCCGCCGCGCCCGGCAATGAAGATCCCGGTTGCCGAACCGCGCAAGCCGGTTGTGGCGCAACCCGTCCGGCGCAACGTCCTGCCGTCGCGCCGCGCCCAGGCCGAGGCCCAGCCCAGCCTGTCCTTCGAAGAGCGTCATTCGGATTTCGAACTGCCGCCGCTCAGCCTGCTGACCAACCCGGCCGGCATCCCGCGTCATCACCTGAGCGACGAGGCGTTGGAGGAAAACGCGCGGATGCTGGAAAACGTGCTGGATGACTATGGCGTCAAGGGCGAGATCGTCAGCGTCCGCCCCGGCCCCGTCGTCACCATGTACGAACTGGAACCCGCGCCGGGCCTGAAGGCCAGCCGCGTCATCGGCCTGGCCGATGACATCGCCCGGTCGATGTCGGCGCTGTCGGCGCGGGTGTCGACGGTCCCCGGACGCTCGGTCATCGGCATCGAATTGCCCAACGAGAACCGCGAGATGGTGGTTCTGCGCGAAATCCTCGCCAGCCGCGATTTCGGCGATGGCAACCACGCGCTGCCGCTGGCGCTGGGCAAGGATATCGGCGGTGAATCCGTGGTCGCGAACCTGGCCAAGATGCCCCACTTGCTGATCGCGGGGACGACCGGCTCGGGCAAGTCGGTGGCGATCAACACGATGATCCTGTCGCTGCTCTACAAGCTGACGCCGGACGAATGCCGCCTGATCATGATCGACCCAAAGATGTTGGAACTCAGCGTCTATGATGGCATCCCGCATCTGCTGTCGCCGGTCGTGACCGACCCGAAAAAGGCGGTGGTCGCCCTGAAATGGGTCGTCGGCGAGATGGAGGACCGCTATCGCAAGATGTCCAAGATGGGCGTGCGCAACATCGCCGGCTACAACGGTCGAGTGAAGGACGCGCTGGCCAAGGGCGAGATGTTCAGCCGCACGGTCCAGACCGGGTTCGACGACGAAACCGGAGAGCCGATCTTCGAGACTGAGGAATTCGAACCCAAGGCCATGCCGTATATCGTCGTCATCGTCGACGAGATGGCCGACCTGATGATGGTGGCGGGCAAAGAGATCGAGGCCTGTATCCAGCGTCTGGCGCAGATGGCGCGGGCCTCGGGCATCCACCTGATCATGGCCACGCAGCGGCCCTCGGTGGACGTCATCACCGGCACGATCAAGGCCAACTTCCCCACCCGGATCTCGTTCCAGGTTACGTCCAAGGTCGACAGCCGCACCATCCTGGGCGAGATGGGGGCCGAGCAGCTGCTGGGGCAGGGCGACATGCTGTACATGGCCGGTGGCGCCAAGATCACCCGCTGCCACGGGCCGTTCGTGTCGGATGAAGAGGTCGAGGAGGTCGTGAACCACCTCAAGCAGTTCGGCCCGCCCGATTATGTCGGCAGCGTGCTGGATGGTCCATCCGAGGACAAGGCCGACAATATCGACGCGGTTCTGGGTCTGAATACCGGCGGCAACACCAATGGCGAGGATGCGCTGTACGATCAGGCGGTCGCCATCGTGATAAAGGATCGCAAGTGTTCGACCTCGTACATCCAGCGGAAACTTGCCATCGGCTACAACAAGGCCGCGCGGCTAGTCGAGCAGATGGAGGAGGAAGGTGTTGTTTCGGCGGCAAATCACGTGGGCAAACGCGAAATCCTCATCCCGGAGCAGTAGGATATTTAATAACAAGGGCAAAGCGCATATCTGAGTGTCATGAAACAGATTGCCTTTGCCCTTGCCCTCGCTTTGACCGCCCCGGCAGCCTGGGCCGCCGACAAGCTGCCTTTGTCACAGATCTCGAACTACCTGAACGGTCTGAAAACCGTTCAGACGACGTTTACCCAAGTCAACGATGACGGATCGCTGAGTACCGGCAAGCTGTGGTTGCAGCGCCCCGGCAAGATGCGGTTCGAATACGACCCGCCCAACAGCGCGGTGGTGCTGGCGAATGCCGGCACCGTGATGGTGTTCGACCCCAAGTCGAACCAGCCGCCCGAGCAGTATCCGCTGAAGCGCACGCCGCTGTCGCTGGTCCTGGCGCGCAACGTGAATCTGTCGCAGGCCGATATGGTGGTGGGGCATACGTTCGACGGCACTGCCACGGTCGTAACCGCTCAGGATCCCAAGAACCCCGAGGCCGGGCGGATCGAACTGATGTTCACCAGCGATCCGATCGAACTGCGGAAATGGGTCATTCACGACAACGCAGGCAGCCAGACCACCGTACTGCTGGGGCCTTTGGACGACAATGTGCGAGTCGACAGTGATCTGTTTTCGAACAAGGCGCGGCGCGGGTCAGACAACCGCTGACCCGCGGCGAGGTTCAATACCGGCAGCTCGACAACTGAGCCTGGTACATCTGCGCGCGTGCATCCACGTCATTGGCGACGTTCAACAGCCAAGTCTTGCCATAATGGCTGCCGCGGGAGTATCCGGTGTGCCCTTCGTGATAGGCGAGGTACTGGTTGCGCGCGTCTGCGGGCGAGATCCCGTTCCGTTCGCGGCTTTTGTTCATGTACCAGCCCACGAAATCCGACGCGTCGCGGATGCGGTCCCGCTTGGCGCGGCGCTTGCCGGTTTCACGTTGATATTGCTCCCACGTGCCATCCAGCGCCTGGCTATAGCCGTATGCGCTGCTTTGACGACCCATCGGGATCACGCCCAGCACGTATTTGTGCGGGGTCCGCGCGTCATGGCGATAGCGGCTTTCCTGATAGATGGTGGCCATCTGGACATGAACGGGCACGCCCCATTTGCGCTCGGTGCTTTTGAACGCCTTGATCATGTCGGGCCGCTCGCGCGCGATGGCGCAGGCGTCGTTCAGATTTGTCGGCGGACGCTGCCCGCCGCCACAGGATGCCAAAAGCAGCACCCCGAAGAGTACGAGAAGTTTTCTGCTCATGTGCCTCGTGCCTTTTTTGCGTATTCTAGCGCAGATTGAAGGCCGAGGAAATGACAATCGTTGCGGAATCTCCGCTGGAAATGGGCGCTGGTCGACGCGCGAGGTGGGTGTTCAGCCACTTTGTGGGGAGGGACTGTCACTATTGCCGCCACAAACTGTTTCTTGCAAATTTGGATCAATTATTGGCATTTCGGCCCCGAACCGGGTAAAAAGGTTTGTGGGGGCAAAAGAAATGTTGAAGACGCGAGCCAAGTACAGTCTGGGCCAGGTGGTGCGCCACCGGAAACATCCCTTTCGAGGGGTGATTTTCGACGTGGACCCCGAGTTTTCGAACACCGAGGAGTGGTATCAGGCCATTCCCGAGGAAAGCCGCCCGGTCAAGGATCAGCCATTCTATCACCTGCTGGCCGAGAACGACCAATCCTTTTATGTTGCTTACGTTTCTGAGCAAAATCTGGTGGAGGACCAGTCGGGAGAACCGGTGGACCACCCCGATATCCCCAATATGTTCGGGCCATTCCAGGATGGCGCCTACCCGCTGCATTTCCAGCTGAACTAGGTTGCGTCGGCGGTTGCGCCAAGGGGCTTCAAACGTCAGAATCCCAGGGC
Source organism: Ruegeria sp. BHSC026 (assembly GCF_059613065.1). NCBI lineage: Bacteria > Pseudomonadati > Pseudomonadota > Alphaproteobacteria > Rhodobacterales > Roseobacteraceae > Ruegeria > Ruegeria sp. BHSC026. The sequence continues at coordinate 218,259 of NZ_JBXWRV010000004.1, forward strand.
GCACCCATCTTTTCGCGGGTCGCTTGCGCCTTCCAGAATGCCGTCGCTTCGGATCCTGATGGCTTGGGCGCCTCCCAATGGCGTTTCTGTCAGCACTACATTGTGCCCAAGCTCTGCCAATTGTTTCCTTGCGCTGTCTTTATATCCCGGCTCCACTTTCAGAACGCCGCCGTCTGCAAAGGCTCTGGGTGCGTCGATGGCGGCTTGAAGATCCAGCCCGAAATCGGTCAGGTTGGACACAAGCCTGGCGTGCCCGGTCGGTTGATAGGCGCCGCCCATCACGCCGAAGGGCATGGCGGGCTCACCGTCGATGCGCAGCATGCCGGGGATGATCGTGTGCATGGGGCGTTTCCCGCCGCCCAGTTCGTTGGGGTGACCGGACTGCAGGGTGAAGCCGGCTCCTCGGTTTTGCAGCAGGATGCCGAACTTTTCCGAGGCGATCCCCGAGCCGAAACCGTGGAAGATGGAATAGATCAGCGAAACGGCCATCCGGTCGCGATCCACGACCGTGACATAGACCGTGTCCTTGTGAACGGCCTCGACGATCGGGGCGGCTGACGGCATGGCCCGCGTCGGGTCGATCCGGGCGGCCAGGTCTTCGGCGGTCTTCGGGTTCAGCATCCAGTCCAGTTGCTGGGATCGCTCGGGGTCCGCGATGAAGCGGTTGCGCGCCTCGTAGGCCAGTTTGGCTGCCTCGGCCTCGATGTGAACGCGCGCGGCCCCCCACGGGTCCATTTTGGCGATATCGAAATGCCGAAGAATGTTCAGCAGCAGAATGGCCGTCGCGCCCTGCCCGTTGGGCGGATGCTCCAAAAGTTCGACGTCCTTGTAGGTTCCGCCAATGGGCAGGGTCGGAACGCAGGCCGTCCGTTCGAAGTCTTCACCCGTGTGGACGCCGCCGAGGTCTTGCAGCGTGGCCAGCATGTCGTCGGCGATTTCGCCGGTATAGAAGGCATCTCTTCCGTCGCGGGCGATCCGGCGCAGAACTTCGGCCTGGCCGGGGGCACGGAACATTTGCCCCACCTGCGGGGCCTTGCCGTCGATCAGAAAATGGCTCCGGGCGGCTCCTTGAAGGGTCCCGGCGTCGCGTGCCCAATCGTGGGCGACGCGCGGCGCAACCGGTACGCCGGCCTCGGCATAGTGTATGGCGGGCTCCAGAACCGCACCGAGACCCAATCGGCCCTCTGTGCGGGAGAGATGACAGAATGCATCCACGGCCCCGGGTATCGTGACCGCATGCGGGCTGGTCAGCGGAACGGCGTCAAACCCCTGTTGCCGCAGGTGCTCGGCCGAAGCGGCCGCCGGCGCGCGGCCCGACCCGTTCAATGCGCGGACTTCGCTCTCGCCGGCACGGTTGTACAGAACAAAGCAGTCGCCGCCCAAACCCGTCATCTGAGGCTCGCAGATGCCCAGAAGCACGGCGGCGGCAATGGCCGCATCCATGGCGTTTCCGCCCTGGTCCAGTATGTCCAGGGCGACCTTGGCGGCCAAGGGATGCGAGGTCGCGCACATTCCGTCGGTTGACAGAACCTCGGACCGGCCGGGAAAATGAAAGTCGCGCATGATACCCCCTGCGGTTGTCACGACGACACTAGATGGCTGTGCGTCTTTGTCCATAGGGGGGAAGCGGAGGAAGTCCTCGGCGCCATACACTGGGTGGGGGCTGTGACAGTGGCGCCGAGGGAAGCTATCTGAGCTACCCTTTCTGTATGATCCCGCTTTTGGGCGCAACAATGGTTCGATCTGGGCTTTATTGTGGCCGCTTTTCAGTGGAGGAGAAGGCGAAGGACAGCCTCAGGCGGTTTTCTCCGTCGGTCCGATCGTACCGAACATTGTCGCAAAGCTGGCGGATCAAGAACCAGCCGAATCCGCCTTCGGGCAGATCCTCGCGTGCTGTCTCGACGCTGGCCGGGATGCCGTCAGGGACGCTCAGTCCGGGCAGAGGCCGGCCACGATCGGTGATCAGGATGCTCAGGCCGTTCCGATCCATCGTGGCCTGCACCTGTACGCGGCCCTGGGAATTGCCTGCATAGGCGTGCTCGACGACGTTGTTGATGGCCTCGGCCAGCGCGATCTTCACGTCGCAGTTGCGCTGATGCGGCACACCAAGCGCAACGAGGATGCCATGCAGACAGGCGATTGCGGTGCTTGCATCGGCCTCGTTGGCGGCAAAGCTCAGATCCATTCCGCCGTTCTTGCAGTTAACAGTCACGCGATCTCACCCAATGTGCCGTTTCACTCCGATTGCGCGGCCAGCGCGTCGTCCAGGTTGGGAAACAGCCGAAAGACGGTATCCATTCGGGTCAGCCGAAAGACCTTCTCGACCACCGGCTGAAGCCCGGCCAGATCCAGCCTTCGGTCGCCGCCCAGTTGCTTCATGGATGCGACGATCGCGCCCAGCCCGCTCGAGTCGATGAACTCCACCGCCGACAGGTCCAGGATCACACGCCGCGCGCCGGAGTCGGTTTCAAGGCGCATGTTCTCCTTGAACTGAATCGCCATGGCAGCATCGATTCGGTCTGCATCGACCCGGATCACCTGAGTTTCGCCGGTCGTATTGCTGCTCAATGCCAAAAGGCCACCCTCCACAAATGAAAGTCGATCGTAGAAATACGCTAGACGGCAATTCTTACGATTCTGTATCCAAGGCCCGAACACAGGAGGAGTCGCATGAAAGAGGTCGTGATTGCCGGGGCCGCCCGGACCCCGATGGGGGGTTTCCAGGGAATGTTTGACGGGGTGCCCGCGGCCGAGTTGGGTGGTGTTGCCATCCGTGCTGCGTTGGACAATGCCAACACGCAGACCGCGGACGAGGTTCTGATGGGCTGCGTCCTGCCCGCCGGGCAGGGCCAAGCGCCGGCGCGTCAGGCCGGGTTCGCGGCGGGGCTGGGCGAAGACGTTCCGGCCACGACGCTGAACAAGATGTGCGGGTCGGGCATGAAGGCCGCCATGATGGCGTTTGACCAGATCGCGCTGGGTCATGCCGACCTCATGGTCGCCGGCGGCATGGAGAGCATGACCAACGCGCCTTACCTGCTGCCCAAGATGCGCGGCGGCGCGCGGATCGGACATTCCCAGGTGATCGACCACATGTTTCTGGACGGGCTCGAGGACGCTTATGACAAGGGCCGCCTGATGGGCACCTTTGCCGAGGATTGTGCCGAAGCCTATCAGTTCACCCGCGAGGCGCAGGACGAATACGCGCTGAAATCACTGTCGAACGCGCTTGAGGCGCAGGCCAGCGGTGCGTTTGACGGTGAAATCGCGGCGGTGACGGTCAAGACCCGCAGGGGCGAAGTCACTCAGGACGCGGATGAACAACCCAAATCGGCCCGCCCCGAGAAAATCCCGACGCTCAAGCCCGCCTTCCGCAAGGACGGCACCGTGACGGCGGCCAATTCTTCGTCGATCTCGGACGGCGCCGCGGCGCTGGTTCTGGCGTCGGCGGATGTGGCCGAGGCTCGCGGCCTGAACGTGCGCGCGCGCATTCTGGGCCATGCCAGCCACGCCCAGGCTCCGGGCCTGTTCACTACCGCCCCGGTTCCGGCCGCGCAGAAGCTGCTGGAGCGGATCGGCTGGAGCAAGGATGAAGTGGACCTGTGGGAGGTGAACGAGGCCTTTGCCGTAGTTCCCATGGCCTTCATGCACGAAATGGGGCTGCCACGCGACAAGGTGAACGTGAATGGCGGGGCCTGTGCGCTGGGTCACCCCATCGGAGCCTCGGGCGCGCGGATCATGGTCACGCTGCTCAACGCATTGGAAAAACGCGGCCTGCGGCGCGGTGTAGCGGCCATCTGCATCGGCGGGGGCGAAGGCACCGCGATTGCCATCGAACGGGTTTGACCCTTCTCCCGTTTGCAAATAGTGCGTAGGTGATTTGAGCCGCAGGCTCGGCAGGGGGCGGCGCCCCCTGCAGTTCGTTTACGACAGGCCCGACCATGACCGCAGATTATGACACTCTTGCCAAGACCATCGCCGCGCTGACCGAAGGCGAGACCGATCCGATCGCGCTGATGGCCACGGTCGCCTGCGAGGTTCATCATGCCGACGACCGCTTTGATTGGACCGGTTTCTACCGCGTCACCGAACCCGGAGTGCTGAAGATCGGGCCTTATCAGGGCGGCCACGGATGCCTGGTGATCCCGTTCTCGCGAGGGGTCTGCGGGGCCGCGGCGCGCACCGGCGAGGTGCAGTTGGTTCCGGATGTGGACGCGTTCGACGGGCATATCGCCTGTGCGTCCTCGACCCGGTCGGAACTGGTTCTACCGGTGCGGGACGGCGCGGGCCGGATCATCGCCGTGTTCGATATCGACAGCGACCAGCCCGATGCGTTCACCCAGGCCGATGCGGATGCGCTGTCGCAAATCCTCGCGCAGGTCTTCGGGCGGATCTGAGGCTTACTCCGGCTCGATGCCCGTCGCTTCCAGTTTGGTGTCCGGCTCCACGTGGATGATAGTGCGGGCCTCGGGCAGCTTCTCGGCAATGGCGTCCTCGATCGCGTCGCAGATGTCATGCGCCTCGCCCACGGACATGTTGCGGTCCACCACCAGGTGGAATTCGATGAACACCGCCTTGCCGGCCCGGCGCGTGCGCAGGTCGTGGATCTGCAACGCGCCTCGGGACGAGTTGCGCACGGCCTCTTTGATGATGTCCGTGTCGTCGCTGTGCGCGGCCGAATCCATCAGGTCGCCGGCTGAATGAAAGATGACCTTCCAGCCCTCGCGCAGGATGTTGGCGGCGACCAGAATGGCCAACAGCGGATCGAGAACGACCCAGCCGGTCAGCAGCACCAGCACAAGCCCCAGCAAGACCCCGGCCGAGGTCCAGACATCGGTCATCAGGTGACGTCCGTTCGCCGTCATGGCCGGTGACCGCCGCTGCTCGCCCGCTGCGATCAGCACCCGCGCCCAGATCAGGTTCAACACCATGGCCGCGGCGTTGACCGCCAGCCCGACCGGCCCAAGCTGATCGAGATGTGGGGCGAACAGCGCGCCCCATGCCTCTTGCAGGATCAGGATCGCGGCCAGCACGATCAGGGTGCCCTCGGCGATGGCCGAGAAATTCTCGGCCTTGTGGTGCCCGAACGGGTGGTTGGTGTCGGCCGGGCGCTCGGCCATGCGGATGGCAAACCAGGCCAGCAGTGCGGCCACGACATTGACCAGCGACTCCATCGCGTCGGAATACAACGCGACCGAACCGGTCAGTCGCCAGGCCCAGATCTTGAGCGCCAGCACCAGCAATGCAACGGCCACCGACCCGATGGCCAGCGACTGGGAGGATGTTCTGTCGATCATGCCGCAGCTTTGCCCGATCCGGCCCGCGATTGCCAGTTCAAGCCGCGCCCTGCGTCATATACAGCCACGCCGCGGCGACCTGCAGCAGCACGATGGCATACAGGCTGACCCTGATCCGCGATTTGCGGGTCTTGTGGTTGAACACCCAACTGCCCAGCAGCGCACCCGGACCGCCGCCCAGCAGGGCCAGCCGCAGCAACCACCGCTCGGGCACACGCCGCCTGCGCCGGCGCGCCTGCAGCTTGTCCCAGCCGAAAACCACCAAGGTCAGCCCGTTGATGGCCCAGAGATATGCGATAGCGATCCACATGTCCGCGCTTTACCCGAGTGGCCACATGTTCGGAAGTGAAAAACCGCTTGGTTTTTTCATCGATTCGGGTCATCGTGAAAATATGCGCAAAAATTTCACGAGGGTGACGTGGACGATCAGGGTCAGACCGGGGCGACATTGGGGGCTGACATCCGGGCCTTGCGCAAATCGCGCGGGCTGACGCTGACGGATGTGGCCAAGCGGCTGGATCGGTCGGTCGGCTGGCTCAGCCAGGTCGAGCGCGATCTGTCCGAGCCGTCGATTTCCGACCTGCGCCAGATCGCCGAGTGCCTCGGCGTGCCGATGTCGATGCTGTTCGCGCACACCGGCGTAACGCCGGACGAACTGGGCTATGTCGTACGCGCCGGATCGCGCCGCCCGATGGGCTCGGGCGAGGAGGGGCTGATCGAGGAACTGCTCTCGCCCGATCTCACCGACGATTTCGAGATGGTGCATTCCACCTTTCAGCCTCGCTCGCGGATGCAGACCCCGGCCGACCGACCCACGCAAGAGGTGGGCTACATGATCTCGGGCTGCCTCGACCTGACGATTGGCGGGCGCAGCTTCACCGTCGGGCCGGGCGACAGTTTCCGCATCAAGCACGAACCCTATCACTGGTCGAACCCGTATGATGAGCCAGCGGTGGCCATCTGGGTCATCGCCCCGCCGGTCTACTGATGAGCTTCGAGGCCTGGACCATATTCGCGCTGTTCTGGGTGGTGTTCGTCACCACGCCGGGGCCGAACGCGGTCAACTGCATCTCGAACGGGATGAGCCTGCCTTTTCCCAAGGCGATGCTGGGGGTGCTGGCGATCCTGACACAGGCCAGCGCCTTTCTGATCCTCTCGGCGCTGGGGGTGACGGCGCTGATCGCGGCCTCGCCCACCGGGTTCTTCATTGCCAAGCTGATCGGGGCGGGGTTCCTGATCTGGCTCGGCGTGCGCGGCTGGATGAATGCCGGCAGGCCCGCGCCCGCCGCCGAGCGTCCGGCGCGGCATGTCTATCTGCACGCGCTGGCGGTGGCGACGATCAACCCCAAAAGCGTCGCGGGCTATCTGGCTGCGTTTTCGCAATTCGTGCAGCCCGACGTGCCGATCTGGCAGCAGATGGCCGTGATCGTGCCGACCGCGCTGACCATCACCACGCTCAGTTACACGGGCTTTACCCTGCTGGGCGCACTGATGGGCAAGGCGGCGCTGGGGGCGGTGTTCAACACATGGGTGCGCCGGGTCATGGCCACCTGTTTCATCATCTACGGGGTCTTGCTGGGCACCAGCGCGACCCCGGCAGGCAAAACGTGATGCCGCTCGCGGCAGTCTGACAGGGAGCAAAAACCTATGAGTGATTTTCCGACAAAGGCCCGCGTGGTCATCATCGGCGGCGGCGTGGTGGGGACCTCCTCGCTGTATCATCTGGCCAAGAAGGGCTGGACCGACTGCGTTCTGCTGGAAAAGAACGAGCTGACCGCCGGCTCGACCTGGCACGCGGCGGGCAACGTGCCGACCTTCTCGACCTCGTGGGCGATCATGAACATGCAGCGCTATTCGACCCAGCTGTATTCGCGCCTGGCAGACGAGGTCGACTACCCGATGAACTACCACGTCACCGGCTCGATCCGGCTGGCCCACAGCAAGGAGCGGATGCAGGAATTCGAGCGCGCCGCCGCCATGGGCCGCTATCAGGGCATCCCGATAGAGATCTGGACGCCGGAACAGGCCAAGGAGCGGTACCCGTTTCTGGAACTGCACGATCTGGTCGGGGTTCTGTACGACCCGACCGACGGCGATATCGACCCGGCGCAGCTGACCCAGGCGCTGGCCAAGGGCGCGCGCGACATGGGGCAGAAGATCATCCGCTTCTGCCCGGCCACCGGCGTGACCCAGCATGACGACGGCACCTGGACCGTGCATACCGAGAAGGGCGACATCGACTGCGACTATGTCGTCAACGCCGCCGGTTATTACGCGCAGCGCGTGGGCGAATGGTTCAAGCCCTTTGGCGGCCGCACCGTGCCCGCGATGGTCATGAGCCACCAGTATCTGCTGACCGAGGAAATCCCAGAAATCGAGGCCTGGTCCAAGAAAAACGGTGGCAAGCTGCCGCTGCTGCGCGACGTGGATGTGTCCTACTACCTGCGGCAGGAAAAGAACGGCTTCAACCTCGGCCCCTACGAGCCCAACTGCAAGGGCCACTGGATGACCGAGGACGACCCGATGCCCGAGGATTTCAGCTTTCAGCTGTGGAACGACGATCTGGACCGGATCGAGGACATCGTGACCGACGCGATGGAGCGGGTGCCGCTGATGGCGACCTCGGGCGTGGGCCGCGTGATCAACGGGCCGATCCCCTATGCGCCCGACGGCCTGCCGCTGATCGGCCCGATGCCCGGCGTCAAGAACGCGTTCGAGGCGCATACCTTCACCTTCGGCATTGCCCAGGGCGGCGGTGCAGGCAAGGTGCTGGCCGAGTGGATCGTGGATGGCGCCACCGAATGGGACATGTGGGCCGTCGATCCGCGCCGCTATACCGACTACACCGATCAGGACTACTGCAACCAGAAAGGCATGGAGGTCTATGGCAACGAATACGCCATGCACTTCCCCCGTCACGAATGGCCCGCCGCGCGCGACAAGAAGCTGTCGCCGTTGCATGCCAAGGTCAAGGAACTGGGCGGCGTCATGGGCGTCTACAACGGCTGGGAGCGCGCCAACTGGTTCGCGCAGCCGGGCGACGACACTTCCGAGGAAAGCACCCACACCTGGGGCCGTTCGGGCCCGTGGGAGCAGCGGATCAAGGAAGAATGCGTGGCCGTGCGCGACCATTGCGGCGTGCTTGACCTGCCGGGTTTCTCGCGCTTCGTCGTCAAGGGCGAGGGCGCGGCCGAGGCGCTGCGCGGGCTGATCACCGGCGGCCTGCCCAAGGTGGGGCGGATCAACCTGGTCTACATCGCCGACAATCGCGGCCGCATCCTGACCGAGATGTCCTGCATGCGTCTGGGCGAGGATGACTTCGTGATGATCACCGCCGCCACCGCGCAATGGCACGACCGCGACATCATTGTGAACGCGATGCCCGCGGGCGTCACGGTCGAGGACGTGACCACCACCCGCGACACGTTGATTGTGACCGGGCCAAAATCGCGACAGATCCTGTCGGGCCTGACCGATGCCGACCTCTCGCTGGGCTGGCTGACCCATCAGGCCGCCACCGTGGCCGGGCAACCCGCCCACCTGATCCGCGTGTCCTTCGCCGGTGAGCTGGGCTGGGAGGTGCATGCGCTGAACGAGCACATGCCCGCGATCTATGACGCGATCCTCGCCGCGGGGGCCAAGCCGTTCGGCATGTATGCGTTGAACAGCCTGCGCATCGAAAAGGGGTATCGCGCGTGGAAGGGCGATCTCAGTACCGACTACTCGCTGCTCGAAGGTGGGCTTGAACGTTTCATCAAGTTCGACAAGCCGCAGGATTTCCCGGGCAAGGCCGCGTTGCTGGCGGAAAAGCAGCAGGGCGTCAAGAAACGCTTCGTCACCCTGATCGTCGAGGCCGGAGACTGCGACGCGCCCTACATGTCCTGCATCTGGAAGGATGGCGAGATCGTGGGCGAGACCACCTCGGGCGACTGGGGCTATCGCGTGAACGCCTCGATCGCGCTGGGCATGGTCCGCAGCGATCTGGCGGTGCCGGGCACCGAGCTTCAGGTCGAAATCTATGGCGAGAAGTGTCGCGCCGTGGTTCAAGAGGACAAACCCCTCTGGGACCCCGAAAACGAACGCCTGCGAGCCTGACCTCTGGCCCGGCCCGCCGTTGTCGAAAGGACAAGACCAATGAGCAAGACCATGCAGGGTGTCTATCTGACCCGGCACGGCGGGCCCGAGGCGCTCGAATGGCGCGAAGACATCCCTGTTCCGGTCCCAGGGCCGGGGCAGGTGCTGGTCCGCGTGGCCGCGGCCGGCGTCAACAACACCGACATCAACACCCGCATCGGCTGGTATGCGCCAGAGGTGACCGGGGCAACAGATGCGGTCGATCAGGATGTCGAGGCCGGAGGCTGGGGCGGCGCCCTTTCGTTCCCGCGCATTCAGGGCGGCGACCTGTGCGGCATCGTCGAACAGGTCGGCCCCGGTGCCGGGTTCAAACCGGGCCAGCGCGTGACCTGCCCGATCAACCTGCCGCGTCCCCGGCCCGGCAACCCGACCGGGTTCATCGCGCTGGGCTCGGAAATCGACGGAGCCTTTGCGCAGTATTGCCTGCTCGAGGCAGACGACCTCTATGACGTCACCGCCTCGCCCCTGTCGGACGTGGAAATCGCCGCCATCCCTTGCGCGTTCGGCACAGCCGAAAACCTGCTGAACCGCGCAGGCGTGACCGCAGGGCAGAAGGTGCTGATCACCGGCGCCTCGGGCGGCGTCGGGCTGGCGGCGGTGCAACTGGCCGCCCTGCGCGGGGCCTCGGTCGCGGGCGTCACCAGCGCGGCCAAGGTGGATACCGTCCGGGCGCAGGGCGCTTCGGAAACCTTCGAGCGCGACGCACCGCTGCCGCGCGACGCGTTCGACGTGGTGATCGACGTGGTCGGCGGCCCGGCCTTTCCCGGCCTGATCCGGGCGCTGAAACCGGGCGGTCACTATGCTGTGTCCGGCGCCATCGCCGGGCCGATCGTGCAGGCCGACCTGCGCGAGATCTACCTGCGCGACATCACCATCCACGGCTGCACCCATCAGGCCTTCGAGGTCTTTGGCCGGCTGGTCGAGATGATCAACGCAGGCCGGATCCGGCCGCTGGTGGCGAAAACCTACCCCCTGCGTAACATCGCCAAGGCGCAGGAGGATTTCCAGTCCAAGGCCTTTCCGGGCAAACTGGTGCTAATACCCTAAGGAGTTGCATATGAGCGATATCACGCTGCTGGATGGCTCGATCGGGCAGGAACTGGTGAAACGCAGCGGCGACCGGGCGACGCCTCTCTGGTCCACGCGGGTGATGATCGACCACCCCGACCTTGTGGGCGAAGTCCATGCCGACTATTTCCGGCGCGGCGCCACTATCGCGACCACCAACACCTACGCCGTGCACCGCTCGCGCCTTGTGAGGGTGGACATGGAAGACCAGCTGCCCGCCTTGATCGACACCGCGCTGGCCCAAGCCGAACGCGCCCGCGCCGGGTTCCCGCAGGGCCGCATCGCGGGCTCTCTCGGCCCTTTGCTGGCCTCGTACCGCCCAGATCTGAACCCCGACCCGGTTGAGGCGGCGGAAAAATTCCGCGAGCTCGTGCAGATGATGGCCGACCACGTCGATCTGTTCCTGATCGAAACCGTCTCGTCAGTGCAGGAGGCCGAGGGCGCGCTGCGCGGCACCCAAGGCTGCGGCAAACCGGTCTGGCTGGCGCTGACCGTGATGGATGACGACGGCGCCCGCCTGCGCTCGGGCGAGCCCTTGGCCGACATCGCGCCCCTGGTGGACCGCTACGACCCCGAGGCGGTTCTGATCAACTGCTCGCGCCCCGAGGCGATCCCGGCGGCGCTCGACATCATCAAGGGCTTCGGGCGGCCCTTCGGCGCCTATGCCAACGGCTTCACCCGCATCTCCGAGGGGTTTCTCAAGGACGCGCCCACCGTGGACGCGCTGGAGCAGCGGCAGGATCTGGGCCCAGAGGCCTACGCCGATCACGCGATGGGCTGGGTCGCGCAGGGGGCCACGATCGTCGGCGGCTGCTGCGAGGTCGGCCCCGATCACATCGAGGCACTGGCGGGCCACCTGCGCGCGGCGGGTCACCGGATCGTCTGAGGGGGAAGGCTTGGCAGAGCGGACGGCACCCTTTCCCGAACGGCAATGGCAGGTGGACATCCTCGTCGCCGACGGGTTCGTGCTGACTGAACTGGCCGGGGTGGCCGACGTGCTGCGTATCGCCAACCGGGTCTGCCCGGTGCCGCCCTTCACCTATACCTACCGCTCGCTCAGGGGCGGCACGATCGCCTGCCGCGCCGGGGCTTATGTCGAGACCGAGCCGGTGATCCGGCAGCCCACTGCGGATTACCTCTTCGTCATCGGCAACACCGACCCGGACCACCCCGACCTGTCGCTGGCGCGGGTGATCTCGGACTATACCCACCGCGGCGCGCAGGTCTTTCTGCTGGCCGAGGCCGCCAGCCGCTACATCAAGGACAAGGGCGCCGAGGATCACGCGACGCATTGGGAAAACGCCTCGTTCCTGCGCGAACGCGGGGCGGGATTCAACGCCAAGTTCTCGATCGCGACGGAACATGGCCCCGTCGTCACCTGCGCCGGAATGGGCGCGACCGTGGATGTGACGCTGGCGCTGATCGGCCGGCATGTCTCGGGCGCGGCCAAGATGACCGTCGCCGACATCATGCTGCATGAAAACATCCGCGATTTCGGCTCGATGCAGCCCTTCTCGGGCGTCAATGCGACCACCACCGGCGACGACAAGCTGGACCAGTGCATCAAGATCATGCAGGCCAATATCGAAGACCCGGTGCCGATCAACGAGATCGTCGCGGCCCTCGGCCTGTCGAACCGCTCGCTGGAGCGCAAGTTCAAGACCTATCTCGGCGCCACGCCCAACGGATTCTATCGCGAAATGCGGCTGGCCAAGGCCAACAACCTGCTGCTGAACACCACCATGAGCGTGCGCGAGATCGGGCTGGCCTGCGGGTTCCCGAACGGGTTCTCGACCATCTACAAAAGCGTCTACGGCGTTACCCCCTTCGTCATGCGCCGTCAGAGGCGCACGCCCGGCTCACGGTGATTATCGCCGGTTTCGTGACGTTTTTGATGGATTTCCTGCCGCCTTCCCGTGGCAGACTTCGCGCAAGACCCAAGATTCGGAGACATCGGAATGGTTGATCTTCCCAGCAAGGCCCGCGTGGTCATCATCGGCGGCGGCGTGATCGGATGCTCGGTCGCCTATCACCTGACCAAGAAAGGGTGGAAAGACGTGGTGCTGCTGGAACGCAAGCAGCTGACCAGCGGCACCACCTGGCACGCGGCGGGCCTGATCGCCCAGCTGCGCGCCACCGCCAACATGACCAAGCTGGCGAAATACAGCCAGGAACTCTACGGCTCACTCGAAGAGGAAACCGGCGTCGCCACCGGCTTCAAACGCTGCGGCTCGATCACCGTGGCGCTGACGGAGGAGCGCAGGGAGGAGATCTATCGCCAGGCCGCAATGGCCCGCGCCTTCGGAGTCGAGGTCGAGGAGATCTCGAACGAGCGGGTGGCCGAACTGTATCCGCATCTCAATCTGGATGGGGTCAAGGGTGCGGTCTATCTGCCGCTGGACGGGCAGGGCGACCCGGCCAACATCGCGCTGGCGCTGGCCAAGGGCGCGCGTCAGCGCGGCGCCATCGTCAAGGAGCGGGTAAAGGTCACCGACATCGCCAAACAGGGCCGCCGCGTTACGGGTGTGGACTGGGTGGCTGATGATGGCAGCGCCTCGGGCCATATCGAGTGTGACATGGTGGTCAACTGCGCCGGCATGTGGGGGCATGAGGTCGGCCGCATGGCGGGCGTGAACGTGCCGCTGCACGCCTGCGAGCACTTCTACATCGTTACCGAGAATATCGAGGGCCTGACCCAGCTTCCGGTGCTGAGGGTGCCGGACGAATGCGCCTATTACAAGGAAGACGCCGGGAAAATCCTGCTGGGCGCCTTCGAGCCCAGCGCCAAGCCCTGGGCGATGGACGGCATCCCCGACAGTTTCGAGTTCGACCAGCTGCCCGAGGATTTTGACCATTTTGAACCGATCCTCGAGGCCGCCTGCAACCGCATGCCGATGCTGGCCGAGGCGGGGATCCACACCTTCTTCAACGGCCCCGAGAGCTTCACGCCCGACGATGCCTATCACTTGGGCCTTGCGCCCGAGATGGACAACGTTTGGGTCGCCGCCGGCTTCAACTCGATCGGGATCCAATCGGCGGGCGGCGCGGGCATGTCGCTGGCCGAATGGATGGACAGCGGCGAGAAACCTTTTGACTTGGGCGATGTGGACATCAGCCGGATGCAGCCCTTCCAGGGCAACAGGAAATACCTGTTCGAACGCTCCAAGGAAACGCTGGGTCTGCTTTATGCCGACCACTACCCCTATCGTCAGAAGGCCACAGCGCGCGGTGTGCGCCGGACGCCGTTCCACCACCACCTGAAAGAACACGGGGCAGTGTTCGGTGAACTGGCAGGGTGGGAGCGCGCCAACTGGTTCGCGAACGAAGGGCAGGAGCGCGAATACCGCTACGGCTGGAAGCGCCAGAACTGGTTCGAGAATTCGGCCGCCGAACACCGTGCGGTGCGCGAGAACGTGGGCATGTACGACATGTCCTCCTTCGGCAAGATCCGGGTCGAAGGCCCTGATGCCGAAAAGTTCCTGAACTATGTCGGCGGCGGCGACTATGCGGTGCCCGTGGGCAAGATCGTCTATACCCAGTTTCTCAACCGCCGCGGCGGGATCGAGGCCGACGTGACCGTCACCCGCCTTTCCGAGACAGCCTATCTGGTGGTCACCCCGGCGGCGACGCGTCTGGCGGACCAGACGTGGATGATGCGCCACGCAGGGAACTACAACGTGGTCATCACTGATGTCACCGCGGCCGAAGGCGTTCTGGCGGTGATGGGGCCGAATTCACGGGCCTTGCTGGAAAAGGTATCGCCCAACGACTTCTCGAACGCGGCAAACCCCTTCGGCACCGCGCAGGATATCGAGATCGGCATGGGCCTCGCCCGCGCCCACCGCGTCACCTATGTGGGCGAGCTGGGCTGGGAGATCTACGTCTCGTCCGACATGGCGGGCCACGTCTTTGAAACGCTGCACGAAGCGGGGCAGGAGATGGCGCTGAAACTCTGCGGCATGCACATGATGGACAGCTGTCGGATCGAAAAGGGTTTCCGCCATTTCGGCCATGACATCACCTGCGAGGATCACGTGGTGGATGCCGGGCTTGGCTTTGCCGTCAAGGTGGACAAGGGTTGTAACTTCATCGGCCGCGAAGCGGTGATCGCCCGCAAGGAAAGCGGCCCGAAATCGCGCCTGGTGCAATTCCGCCTGACCGATCCCGAGCCGCTGCTTTTCCACAACGAACCGATCATCCGGGATGGCGAGTATGTGGGCTATCTCAGCTCGGGCAACTATGGTCACACGCTGGGCGGTGCCATCGGTTTGGGCTACGTGCCCTGCGAGGGGGAAAAGGCTGCGGACGTGCTGGCTTCGACCTATGAGATCGACGTGTGCGGAACGAAAGTCCGGGCCGAGGCGTCGCTCAAGCCGATGTATGACCCGAAATCCGAACGGGTGAAGGTGTGACCTGCCGGATTGGTGGGGGCTCTGCCCCCGCCGCCTTCGGCGTCTCCCCCGGGATATTTTCAGCCAGATGAAGTGGGCTCTCCCCTTCTTCATCTGGCCCCAAATATCCCGGAGCGCGAGGCAGAGCCTCGCAAAATATTCTTCAAACAAGGTGGGACGTGTCGTGTCCGATCAAGACCCGTGATGGCCGACGCAACAGAATTCCGTATTTCCTTCGCGGCGCAACCTGCCATATGAACCGGGTACAACGCTCGGAGAACCTGAATGGCGCAGCCCGCATTCACCACCGACTCTGGGGACACGCCCAAGGGGCTGGCCCTCGCCGTCACGGCCTATCTGCTGTGGGGGTTCCTGCCGCTTTACATGAAGGCCATGGCGCATATTTCTCCGGTCGAAGTGGTGGCCCATCGGATTATTTGGTCGGTGCCTGTTGCGGGGCTGCTGCTGATCGCGCTGGGCCGGACTGGCGATCTGAAGGCTGCTCTGCGTGATCCGGGCATGCTGGGAATGGCTTGCCTGACTGCTGCGCTGATCTCGGTGAACTGGGCTATCTATGTCTGGGCCATTGCCAGCGGCAACGCTTTGGATGCGGCGCTGGGGTATTACATCAACCCACTGTTCAGCATTGCGCTGGGGGCGATCCTGTTGCGGGAATCTTTGACGCGCACTCAAAAGATCGCTGTTGGTCTGGCGGCCCTGGGCGTGCTGGTTCTTATCCTCGAGGCCGGGCGCCTGCCTTGGGCCGCCTTGGGTCTGATGATCAGCTGGGGGTTCTATGCCTTTTTCAAGCGGTCTCTGCCCATCGGGCCGAACCAGGGTTTTCTGCTCGAGGTGCTGATCCTGTTGGTGCCGGCGCTGGCCTATGTGACCTGGCTGGGTGCCATGGGCGAAGGGCATTTTGGTTTGGTGGCCAGCGACACTTTGCTTCTGGCGGGCGCAGGAATCGTCACGGCGGTGCCTCTGCTGGTCTATGCCAACGGGGCCAAGATGGTGCGGCTGTCGACCATGGGCATCCTTCAGTACATCGCGCCAACGATGATCTTCATCACCGCGATCACCGTTTTCGGCGAGCAGGTCGACCGGGGACGGATGATTGCATTTCCGCTGATCTGGTCGGCGCTGGTGGTGTATTCACTGCCGATGATCCGGCAGGTGCGCGGTCAGGCCTGATCGAGGATCAACCGAGCCACTTGCTGCGCCCAGAGAGC
This sequence comes from Ruegeria sp. BHSC026, assembly GCF_059613065.1. Taxonomy (NCBI): domain Bacteria; kingdom Pseudomonadati; phylum Pseudomonadota; class Alphaproteobacteria; order Rhodobacterales; family Roseobacteraceae; genus Ruegeria; species Ruegeria sp. BHSC026. The sequence goes on from NZ_JBXWRV010000004.1 coordinate 234,375, forward strand.
ATAGGCCTTGGGGCTGGGGTGGTACCCGTCCGGTGCCGCCAGGGCCGGATCGTCCGGCAGGTTCAGGGCCAGGTGTCGCGCTTGCGGATACCGGCTCATGGCCTTTTGCAACCCGGTGTCCAGACGCGCCGCTTGTCGGCCCAACACCCAGGCCAAAGGCTGCGGCAAGGCCGGAAAACGCTCCATCTGTGGGACGCCGGTTGCGATGATACGACGGACACCCAGGTCGCGGGTGAGGCAGTCAAACAGATCGGATTGGTGTTTCTGGAACTGTTTGACCGTCGCACCACGGGTCACGTCATTCACCCCAAGCGCGGTGACGGCAACGTCGAAGGAATCGGTCATGTCACTCAGTGCCTCGATCGTGTCCCGCGTGGTGTGACCGGTGGTCGCGATCAGGCGCCACTCGACGCTGAAATGCGGTGCAAGCTGGCGGATCAATTGCCCCGAGAGCGCCTGATCCTGGGTGCCGGCGCCGACGCCCGCCGCCGAGCTGTCGCCGGCAATCAGCAGGCGTAGCCGGGGGCCTTTTCCATGACGCCCCTCGCGCGGGCCGGATGGCTCGGGCAGTCGCAGCGCGCGTTGGCGCACCAGTAAGGCCTGCACCGCCAGCAGCGGAAGCAGAGGCAGTCGGGCGATCTGGTCCACGCCGACGGGGGCAGCCATGGTCAGCCCAACGCTGACTTGAATTCCAGGAAACGGGCGTCGGTCATCACGCGCGCCATCATCGCCTCGCGCAGCGCGCCGATGGTCTTGTATGGGCGCATGACTACCTCGAAGGTCTGGATCAGCCCGTCGTCGTTCAGAGTGATCAGGTCCACGCCCACCGCGTCCAGATCGCCGACCTTGCACTGAAACTCCAGCGCCCAGTCCTTGCCCGCGCCCATGATCCGGCGATAGCGGAACTGGGAAAACACCTGGCCTACATGGGCCAGCACCGCCGCCACCGGCGCGCGTCCCGTCCAGGTGCTGTAGTAGGTCGGCGGCATGAACCGCACATCTTCGGCCAGCAATTCGTGGATCAGGCTCTCGTCGCCCTTGGCAACCACCTCCTGTATGCGTTCGATCGTCGGGTGCATCTCGTCTCCTCCGCTTGGGGGTGAGAGTTGCGCGAACAGCACCCCCATCGCAAGGACGACGTTGCGAGAACCCACGCCCTGCGATAGGCAGCGCGCATGAGCGATACCTATGATCCGCCCCAAACCCCGCTGGACGTGCTGCACGAGGACGCGCAGGTAATCGTCGTGAACAAACCGGCGGGTTTGCTGTCGGTGCCCGGGCGGGGGGCGCATCTGGCCGATTGCCTGCTGACCCGCGTTCAGGCGGCCTTTCCCCAGGCGCTGCTGGTGCATCGGCTGGACCGCGACACATCGGGGGTTATGATCTTTGCCCAGACGCCGCATGCGCAGAAATACCTGGGCCAGCAGTTCGAGAACCGGCAGACCCGCAAGACCTATGTCGCGCGGGTCTGGGGGCGGGTCGAACCCAAGGCCGGAACCGTCGGTCTGCCATTGATCGTGGATTGGCCGAACCGGCCGCGGCAGATGGTCTGCCATGAAACCGGCAAGCCCGCGGTGACCGATTGGCGCGTGGTCCGGCACGACGGCGACACGACCCGCATCCGCCTGTTTCCCAAGACCGGGCGCTCGCACCAGCTGCGGGTCCACATGCAGGCGCTTGGCCATCCGATTCTGGGCGATCCGTTCTATGCCGAAGGGCCCGCGCGGAATTTTCCGCGCCTGATGCTGCATTCCGAGGAGTTGCGCGTCAAACACCCCGAGGATGGCGTGTCGATGAAATTCCGCTCCGCGCCCGATTTCTGACCCTCTTTGCCCCGGCGGGCAGGTATTCGCCGATCTCGCCATTTTGTCGCTTGAGCCGTATTGCTGCTGGTATGATAAAATGTCGTCAACGAAGTAGCCCGAAAAACGGGTACAGGAGCAGAAGGTGATTCCATGACGATTTCCAGATTCGCGCTGCCGCTGGGACTGAGCGCTGCCCTTATTCTGGGCGCGTGTACCGATCCGGGGACCCTGCGAGTGCAGGGCGACCCGAACCAGAACGCCAAGCAGGGCGCCATTCTGGGTGGCCTGATCGGGGCTGGTGTGGGGGCCATCGCCAATGATTCCAACCCCGGACTGGGCGCGTTGGCCGGGGCGGCTATCGGTGCTGCTGGGGGCGGGTTGATCGGCAACCAGTTGGACAAACAGGCCGCCGAGCTGCGCCAGCAACTGGCCAATGACGGCATCACCATCGTGAATGCCGGTGACCGGCTGATCGTCACCGTGCCCAACGACATCACCTTCGACACCGACAGCGCCACTGTCCGTCCGGCGCTGCGGGCCGATCTGGTGCGGGTCGGTCAGAACCTTGTGAATTACCCCAAGTCCAATGTGCAGATCATCGGCCATACCGACAGCGACGGCGATGCGGGCTACAACCAAGCCCTGTCGGAACGTCGCGCCAATGCGGTCGCCGACATCCTGCAGGCCAACGGGGTCAGCTATGCGCGCATCACGACCATCGGGCGGGGTGAAAATCAGCCGATCGCCTCGAACCTGACGCCCGAGGGCAAGGCACAGAACCGACGGGTCGAGATCGTGATCGTGCCCAGCGGGAACGCCTGACACGCGACAGACAACACGATGGGGTCGCGGCGCGCGACCCTTTCTTTTTGCACATTGACTGCGCGTCAAGCGCGCTATGGTTAGCGGCTGGAACGGCTAAACTGCAACCAGACACGATGATGGAGTTTCCCCATGTCCGACCCTATCCTTCTGGGCCTGTCCGGCTCGTTGCGGAAGAACGCCACGAACCGCAGGCTGCTGCGAGAGGCCGCCCGGCTGTTCAATCCTGGCACGTTCATCGAGGCTGATCTGAACCTGCCGCTCTATGATGGCGACCTCGAAGACAGCGCCGGGATACCGGACAAGGTGCAATTGCTGGCGGATCAGATCACCCAGGCGCATGCGGTGGTCATCTCGACGCCCGAATACAACAAGGGGCCGTCGGGCGTGCTGAAGAACGCGCTGGATTGGGTCAGCCGCACCAAGGGGCGGCCCTGGGCCGACAAGCCTGTGGCGGTGATGTCGGCGGCGGCAGGCCGGGCCGGGGGCGAACGGGCGCAGATGATCCTGCGGGCGTTCATGGTGCCGTTTCAGCCGCGCGTTCTGGCAGGGCCGGAACTGCACCTGGCCGACAGTTCGAACGAATTCGACGATCAGGGACGACTGATCAGCGACCGATACGAGGCGACGCTGCGCGAGTTGATGCAGAAGTTGCGGGCCGAAGCCGGGTTTTAGGCCGATGGGCCATCTTGCCGGCCGGATGGGCGCGGCCTAGGGTGCCGCCATGACCGACCGTTCCGCCGAAACCCAAACCGACGTGATAGACCCTGCCCGCGCCGCGGCCTTGCAGATTGCGTTGGGTCAAACCGCATCGATCGAGGCCGGCTCAGCGCTGCCGCCCTTCTTTCACCAGCTGTATTTCTGGTCTCCGCGCCCGCCGGCCGAGCTTGGGCGCGACGGGCACCCGGCCATAGGGGATGGGCTGATCCCCGATCTTGGGCTGCCGCGCCGGATGTGGGCGGGCGGGCGGCTGCGTTTTCACGCGCCGCTGCGCGCAGGCGCCATGGCCGAGCGCCGCTCGTTGCTTGAGCAGGCCACCACGAAAACTGGACGCACCGGGCCTTTGGGCTTCGTCACCCTGCGCCACGAGATCCGTCAGGGCGGAACCCTGTGCCTGACCGAATGGCAGGATCTGGTCTATCGTCAGGACCCCGCAGCGGATGCGCGTAAGCCGATTCCGCCTGTCGCGCGGACCGACGAGACCGATGCGCGCACCGTCACGTTCGATTCGACGCTGCTGTTCCGCTACTCGGCGCTCACCTTCAATGGCCACCGCATTCACTATGATCTGGACTATGCCCGCGATGTCGAAGGCTATGACGGGCTGGTCGTGCATGGCCCGTTGCTGGCGCAGCATCTGATGCTGCTGGCGACCGATCTGCTGGGGCCGCTGGCTGAGTTCTCGTTTCGGGCCTCGTCGCCGCTGATGCATTTCGAACCGGCAAATTTGTGCCGCAACGGGAATGACCTCTGGGTGCGTGGGCCGGACGGACGGCAGTGCATGCAGGCCTGCGCCGTCGCGCAGTCAGAGTGACGCGTCGGGTCGGAAACCCTCGGGGATGGTGTCGCGGTCTTCCAGAACCAGATCGGCCATGACTTGGGCCACTTTGGGGGCCATGCCGAACCCGATCTTGAACCCGCCATTGGCGATGAACTGACCCTTGTGCAGTGGATGCGCGCCCAGCATCGGCGCGCGGCTTTTGCTGCGGGGGCGCACACCGGCCCAGCGTTCGATCACCTCGGCCCCGTGCAGCACCGGCACCGCGCGCAGGGCGCGTTCGATCACGTCGTCCAGGGCAGCATCGGTGCTGGTGGGGTCATCATAGTCGCGCTCGGACGTCGATCCGATTGCCAGCGTCCCGTCGGCATGGGGCACGATGTGGATCGCATCGGCAAACAGCTGCGGCACGTCGCGCGCGTTGAAGCGCAGCAAGGCCGCCTGCCCCTTGACGCCGCTGCCGACGGTCCTGCCGAAGGCCCGCGACAGCTCAAGCAGCCCGGCCACGCCGGTGGCATGGATCACCCGGCCCCGGTCGGGCGCTTCGGCAGCGACCTCGACCCCCATCGTGGCCAGGGCGGCCACCAGCGCGGCACAGGCCCGGCGCGGGTGCATCCGCGCGCTGAGCGTGTCGTGAATGACAAATCCAGTGGGGCTGGGCGGGCACCAGGCGCCGACCTCCTCGACCCGCCGCACCGTCCAATCGGCGCGGCCCTGCCACAGGCTGCGGGCGGTCTCGGCGCGTTGATGCGCCAGGTCCAGCCCGCGCTGATCGGCGATCGGCTGCAGCCGCCCCAACCGGGCGTAGCCGGGCGACACGCCGCCGGTGGCCTCGACTTGTGTCCAGAAGGGTTCGGCCATCAGCAGGCTTTCGAACTGAAACGCCTTCTTGTCGTTCCAGTTTTCCGGCACATGCGGCGCCAGCGCCCCAACCAGCCCGCCGCTGGAGCCGGCGCCCGGGCCGAACGGGTCAACGACCTGAACCCTGGCACCACGCCGGGCGCAGGTCCAGGCGATGGACAGGCCGAAAATCCCGGCGCCGCGGATCGTCACATCGACCATTGCCAAACCTCTTTCCCTTGTTCAGTGTCGCGCCGCCTAGCTACAGGATTCCCTCATGGCAGACCAGCGCGCCGAATTGTCGTGGACGGACGAAACCATCCCGGTGTCGAACCGGTTCGACGACCCTTATTTCAGCCTGCAAAACGGGCTGGAGGAGACCCGCCACGTCTTTCTGGCGGGCAATGACCTGCCGGCCCGGTTCGCCCCCGGCTTTCACATCGCCGAGCTGGGCTTTGGCACCGGGCTGAACATGCTGACGGCCTGGGCCGCGTGGGAGACCTCGGGGCAGAGCGGCCCGCTGACCTTCACCAGTTTCGAGGCGTTTCCGATGGACCCGTCCGACATGGCGCGCGCGCTGGCGGCTTTTCCCCGGATCGCGCCCTGGGCAGGCCGGTTTCTGGACGCGTGGCAGGGCGGGACCTGTGACCTGGGGTCGTTGCGCCTGACGGTGATCGAAGGGGATGCCCGCGCGACGCTTCCGGGTTGGGCCGGCCAGGCGGATGCGTGGTTTCTCGATGGGTTTTCACCGGCCAAGAACCCCGAGTTGTGGCAGCCAGACCTGATGCGGCAGGTGGCCGATCACACTGCCCCCGGCGGCACGGCGGCCACCTACACGGCGGCCGGATTCGTGCGCCGCGGCCTGCAGGAGGCCGGGTTCGAGGTTGCCCGCGCACCGGGCTATGGCCGCAAGCGGCACATGACCCGGGCGGTCAAGCCATGAGCCAGCAGAACAACGTGAAGGCCGGCATTGCCCTGATGGTCGGCGCGACCATCGTGTTTGCCCTGCAGGACGGGATCTCGCGTCACCTGGCGGGCACCTACAACACCTACATGGTGGTGATGATCCGATACTGGTTCTTCGCGCTTTTCGTGCTGGCGCTTGCGGCGCGGGCGCCGGGCGGTCTGGCCGCTGCGGCGCGGACCCGGCAGCCGGGGTTGCAGATCCTGCGCGGCCTGCTGCTGGCGGGCGAGATCTGCGTGGCGGTCTATGGGTTCACCATCCTAGGTCTGATCGAAAGCCAGGCGGTGTTCATCTGCTATCCGCTTCTGGTGGCCGCGCTCAGCGGGCCGGTTCTGGGCGAGACGGTCGGCTGGCGCCGGTGGGCCGCGATCGGGGTGGGGTGCATCGGCGTTCTGATCATCCTTCAGCCGGGGATGGGCGTGTTCAACCCTTGGGCGGTAATCCCGCTGATCTCGGCGTTGATGTTCGCGGTTTACGGGTTGCTGACGCGCTATGTGGCGCGTCAGGACAGCACCGCCACCAGTTTTTTTTGGACCGGCGTGGTGGGCGCCGTGTTCATGACCGCGATCGGCCTGTGGTTCTGGGAGCCGATGGTGCCGCGCGACTGGCTGTGGATGGGCCTGCTGTGCGTGACCGGGGTTCTGGGGCACTGGCTGCTGATCAAGTGCTATGAGATGGCCGAGGCCAGCGCGGTGCAGCCCTTTGCCTATTTCCACCTGATGTGGAGCGCCATCCTGGGGATCACGATCTTTGACGAAACCCTGCGCCCTGCCGTGGTGGCGGGCGCTGCGCTGGTGGTGGCCGCGGGGCTGTTCACCCTATGGCGCGAACGCCGCCAGGGTTGATCCGGTCAGTTCCCTCGAAAACGGGATAGGCAGCGCCGGCTTGCCCAGCCGCGCGCGATAGACGGGCAGGCTTTCCGTCACCCGCATCACATAGTTGCGGGTCTCGGAAAACGGGATGGTCTCGATCCAGTCGATCATGTCCACCTCACCGCGCAACGGGTCGCCGTAGCGTTCCCTCCACGAGATCGGCCGGTTCGGTCCGGCATTGTAGCCGGCGGCCATCATCACGACGTTTCCGTCGAAATCGGCCGCCAGTTTGGCAAGGTAATTGGCCCCCAGCTTGGCGTTGTACTGCCAGTCCGCGGTCAGCCGAGGGGTCTTGTGCCCGCTTAGAATGCCCAATTCCTGCGCCACCAGCTTGGCGGTGGCGGGCATCACCTGCATCAGGCCGCGCGCACCCGCGCCGCTGACCACTACCGGGTCGAACTCGCTTTCGCGGCGGGCGATGGCCAGAACCATCTCTTCGGCCATCGGCAGGCGCATGTCGGCCACGGGGTGCATCGGGTAATAGGCCGCGGGCAGAACGACCCCTTCGGTCGCCGCGCGCTTGGCGATCATCACGGCCAGGTGCGGCTCGTTCAACTCGATAGCCAGGTCGCCCAATTGGCCGGCCTGTACCGGGTCCAGCCCCTCGACCAGATGGGTCAGGAACCGTTCGGCAAGGTCGCGTTCGCCCGCGCGCAGCAGCAGCAACCCGGCCTGCAGAACGCTGGAATTCGCGAAATCGGCCTGTTTCCAATGTGGCGCCCGGCGCGGGTTGGCCAAATCGTCGTCGAACGGGCGGCCGATTTGTTCGGCCGCCAGCAGCCCGTAGAACGACGTCTGATAGTCCGCCCCCAAGGCAAAGGCTTCATAGGCTTTCTCGGCGTTGCCCTGCGCGGCATAGGCCCGGCCCAGCCAATACCCGCCCCGACCCATCGAGATCGGCGATTGAACCGCGCCGAGGAAATTCTGGAAATGCCGCACCGCCGTGTCGGGATCGTTCAGCCTGCGCAGGGCCAGAAACCCCGACAGCCACTCGAGGTCGGCATAGCCATAGCCCATCTCGGGGGTCATGTGGTGGTTGGCGGCAATGGCATAGGCGCGGTTCGCATCGCCCTGACGCATCTCCAGCCGCGCCAGCCGACGCCGCCCCTCGGCCCATTTGTCGGGCTCGCCCAGGGCCTCGGGGCTGGTCGAGCGGGCCAGCATCAGGTCGATGGCGCTGTCGTCCAGTTCCTTGCGGTCACGCCATACGAAACGGTCGAAGGCCAGCCCCGGATCATCGGCCAGCGCTTTGGGCACCGCGGCGATCTTGGCATCCACGCCGGGCGCGCGCTTTTGCAGCGCGATCCGGGCCTCGGCCAGTTTGCGATAGTCGCTGCCCACAAGCGGCAGCATCTGAGCCGCGCTGATCAGGTGCCCGTCCCACAACATCCGGTCCAGCCGGGCCTGATGATGCGGTTTCAGCAGTTTACCGAAGTTTTCAACGTAGTCCTTTTGCAGGCCCTCTCCCATCGGCATGGTGCGCCACGCAGTCACGATATCGGCCTGCGCGTCGCCGACCCGTCCCTTCGCCATCAATGCGATGGCATGGTTCAGGGCGCCTTCGGCCGTTTGCGGAGGGGTGTCCCGGTAGAATTTAAGAACCCGGTCGGGGTCGGCGCCGGTGAAGGTCGGCTCGCTTTTGCGGCGCAACCAGGCCAGTCCGGGCCAGTCGGGTCGCCGGTCAAGAAATACCAGAACGTCGCCCGAACTGCCGAACCCTTGGCGCAGCCAGTGCCACACGATGATGTCGCGCGAAACCGAGCCGCGCGCGCCTGCGACGCGTAGGGCTTCGTTCCAATCTCCGGCACGCATTTCCGCCAGTCCGGCCCGCAGGTCGGCCACGCTGTCGGCGCGCGCGTTTCCGATCTGCACCGTCATCGCCAGAATCGCCGTGGCAATCAGCGCCAGAATCCGTGTCATCCCTTGCATTTCCCGACCAACCGTGGATACAGCCATTCAGGATAAACCTTGCGCCGCCGGGATCAACTCAAGAAACCTAAATTCGTATCGGCCCGCGACGCACATCACACGATTGAACCTCAAGGAGCGTTCCATGTTCAAAGGCTCGATGCCAGCTCTTGTCACCCCGTTCCGCAACGGCGAGTTGGACCTGGATACGCTCAAACAATTGGTGGAATGGCAGATTGCCGAAGGGTCGACCGGTCTGGTGCCGGTGGGCACGACCGGCGAGAGCCCGACGCTGAGCCACGAGGAACACGAAACCGTGGTGGCCGAGGTGGTCAAGGCCGCCGCGGGGCGCGTGCCGGTAATTGCCGGGGCCGGGTCGAACAACACGGTCGAGGCGATCCGGTTCGTGCGATTCGCGCAGAAGGTCGGCGCCGATGCCGCTTTGGTCGTGACGCCCTATTACAACAAGCCCACCCAACGGGGGCTGTTGACCCATTTCCGCGCCTTGCACGACTGCGCCGACATTCCGATCATCATCTACAACATCCCCGGCCGGTCGGTCATCGACATGACCCCGCAGACGATGGGCGAACTGGCCCAGCTGCCGCGGATCGTCGGCGTCAAGGACGCCACCGGCGATCTGGCCAGGGTCAGCCAGCAGCGCGCCACCTGCGGTACCGATTTCATCCAACTGTCGGGCGAGGACGCGACGGCGCTGGGCTTCAACGCCCATGGCGGGGTCGGCTGCATCTCGGTCACCGCGAACGTGGCGCCGAAACTGTGTGCCGAGTTCCAGCAGGCAACACTGGCGGGCGATTACGCCACGGCGCTGGAGTACCAGGACCGCCTGATGCCGCTGCACGAGGCGATCTTCATCGAACCCGGCCTTGTCGGTGCCAAATATGCCCTCAGCAAGCTGGGCCTGTGCTCGGAAGAGGTGCGCTCGCCGCTGACGACGCTGGAGGACGGCACAAAGCAGGCCATCGACGCGGCGATGCGCCACGCGGGCCTTCTCTGATCCGGCGCGGGCTGTCCGCCCGCCTGCCTCCGGGAGTGAGCGGCCGGGGGTCTCTCGTCAGCGCTTGCCGTAGTACAGGCCGACCACATGTTCGGCCTGGGCAAAGAACAGCCATCGGGAAACGGCCACGCCAGCAAGGTGCGACAGCACCGCCAGCGCGGCGAACAGGTGGTTGAACGGTAGCGCCAGCAGAAGCACCGGCAGCACGAAGGCCAGACCAAAGGAAATCACCCGCAGCTTTTCGGCATGTTTGCGTCCGACAACGTGCACGAACTCCCGCAGTAGATAGTTGGTGCCCGTATGCGGGGGCTCGAAGGCGCGCACAGTGCCGCGGTCGCCCAGACCGGTGGCCGTGGCGAGCGTGGTGCCCGCATTCGCGAAAGCTTGGTCGCCCTGACGCCAGTACAGGATCTGGATCAGGGCCGCGATCAGCAGCAGTGGAATGGCCAGGGCCGTCTGCCCCGCCAAAAGCGCCCCGCCCGCCAGGCTGAAACTGAGAAACATGGCCGGGGTCAGCTTCATGTTCCAGCGCGGGATCGTCTTGAGCTGCGTGTAGATCATCGCAGTCGTGAATACGGTCGCCAGCGACAGCAGCGATCCCAGCAGGCCCAGCCCGGCCCAACGCTGGCCGAGGAAAATCACGCCGATAGCATAGAGCCCCATGACCATCAGGGCCAGAACCGCGCACCAGCCCTCGCGGCTGAGCCAACTGGTCTTCCATTGGGTGAACGCCTTGAGCGCGCGTTCGGGATGGCCGAGGTGAAAGGTCGAGGCCAGAAGCCCGCCCACCGCCAGCGCATAGGCGATGGCGAAGAACACGAACGCCACCCAACCCGAGACATTCGGCAAGCCCAGCCCCAGAAAAAACATCAGGCCGAAGCCCAGCCCCGACAGGGTTGTGAACACGATGACAGAGGGTGCGGGATGCATGTCAGAGCTTCTCCAATGCCTTGTCCAGCCAGCCAAGGAAGCCCTTCGGCTCGTCGGCGACCGGCGCCAGCAGGGGCGCCAGGATGTCGATCTGGTCTTCGACTGTGTCCTTGGGGCGGGGTGGCAGGTATTTGTTGATGGGTTTGGTGCCCATTTCAGGCATCAGATCCATGCCGCCGCGCTCGGCCACCAGTTGGCTGACCGCGCTGTCGGGGTCGCCCAGGTCGCCGAAATGACGGGCGCCCGCGGGGCAGGTCCGCACGCAGGCGGGAACGCGGTCTTCCTCGGGCAGGTTGTCGTTGTAGATGCGATCGACACACAGGGTGCATTTCTTCATGACGCCCTCTGCGGCGTCCAGTTCGCGCGCGCCATATGGGCAGGCCCAGGCGCACAGGCCGCAACCGATGCAGTCGCTTTCATTGACCAGCACGATCCCGTCCTCGACCCGCTTGTAGCTGGCGCCGGTTGGGCAGACGGTGACGCAGGGCGCATCCTCGCAATGCAGGCAGGATTTGGGGAAATGGATCAGTTGGGCGGCACCTTCCGCCGGCTGCACCTCGTAGGAGTGTACCCGGTTCAGAAAGGTGCCCGAGGAGTTGGCGCCATAGGCGTCCTGATCGGACAGGGGGGCGCCGTAGTTCTCGGTGTTCCAGCCCTTGCAGGAGATCACGCAGGCATGACAGCCGACGCAGGTATCCAGGTCGATGACCAGGCCCATCTTTCGTTCGGTGGATTGGGGGAGTTGGGTCATAGTGTCTGCTCGTGTTCCGGGCCGGGAGAGGTGAGGGTGCCAGCCCCCTCTTGAGCCTGGCGGCTTAATTCACCCCCGGTATATTTCGGGCCAGATGAAGGACGGGGCAGGGTCATTTGCCGACCTTCCACGCAAGATCCTTGGGGCCGGTGCCGACCGGAGATTTGATTGGCGGGAATTCCGGTTGGCTTTGGGCGTCTGCCGGTGCTTCGGCTTTTTCGATCTTGACCTTCAGATCAAACCAGGCGGCCTGTCCCGTGATCGGGTCGGAATTTGCCCAGCGCAGGCCGTCGCCCTTGGGCGGCAGCAGTTCGTGGATCAGGTGGTTGAGCAGGAAGCCCTTGTTCGCCTCGGGCGCGTCGGGCTGCAGGGCCCAGGCGCCCTTGCGTTTGCCGATGGCGTTCCACGTCCAGACGGTGTTTTCGTTGAGCGCGGCCATCTCCATGACCGGCACAGTGATTTCGCCGTGTGGGGAGGTGACGCGGGCCCAGTCGCCGTCTTTCAGCCCGTGCTCCCGCATCAGTTTGGTGGGGACATAAAGCGGGTTGCGTCCATGCAGTTGGCGCAGCCACGCGTTCTGGCTGCCCCAGCTGTGATACATTGCCATCGGGCGCTGGGTCAGGGCGTTGATGGTGTAGCCTTCGTTGCCGGTCTGGTCGGTTTCGTACCAGATGGGCAGTGGATCCATTTTGTGTCTGATCTGGTCGCGCAGGTGGTCGGGCGGCTGGCGGTCGCCGTGACCTTCAGCGGCCAGCTGGAATTTGCGCATCGGCTCGGAATAGAGTTGGAACAGGTAGGGTTGAGGGCTGTCATACAGGCCCATTCCCACCGCCCAGTCCTGATACGCAGTGTTCCAGGGTTTGTAGTAGAGCGCCGCATCGGGAATGTGCTCGACGAAAAACCCACCGTTTTCGATGTAGCGGTTCAGCTGGTCGGGGTTCACATCGCCGCGCCCCACCTGCGAGCCATCGGCGCCGCGGAAGCCGGCCAGCGGGCCGATGCCTGGTTTGCGCTGGTGGTTGACCATGTAGTCGGCATAGTCGGTCCATTTCGGGCTTCCATCCTCGTTGGTGAAGCCCGGCAGTTTCATGCGGTTGGCCAGTTCGATCAGAACCGATTGAAAGCCACGCACGTCGCGGTCAGGTTCGATGACCGGCCAGCGGATCGCGTCGGCGGCGGCGTCGGCCTCGCAGATCGGGCGGTCGAGCAGCGAAATGCAGTCGTGACGCTCGAGATATGTGGTGTCGGGCAGGATCAGGTCGGCATAAGCTACCATTTCCGAGGAATAGGCATCGGAGTAGATGATGCGCGGGATGGCATATTTGCCGTCTTCGTTCCGGCGGGTCAGCATCTCGATCACGCCGCTGGTGTTCATGGTCGAGTTCCACGACATGTTCGCCATGTACATGAACAACGTGTCGATCTTGTAGGGATCACCCGCCGCCGCATTCGATATCACCATGTGCATTAGCCCGTGGGCTGACATGGGGTTTTCCCAAGTGAAGGCCTTGTCGATGCGCTGCGGCGTGCCGCAGTCGTCCAGCAGAAGGTCCTCGGGGCCGCGGGGAAAGCCAAGATGCGGACCATCCAGCGGTCGGCCGGGGCGGCGATCGCCATGTGGTGTAGGGTGGGCCTCGACGGGTTTGGGATAGGGCGGTTTGAACCGGAAGCCGCCGGGAACTTCGACCGTGCCCAGCAGGATCTGCAGGCTGTGCAGCGCACGACAGGTCTGAAACCCGTTGGCATGGGCCGAAATGCCGCGCATGGCATGGAAACTGACCGGCCGCCCCACCATTTTGCTGTGCGTCTCGCCGCGGAAGTCGGTCCATTCTTGGTCCAGCTCGAACGCCTCGTCAAAGGCGACGCGGGCCAGTTCGGCGGCGATGGCCCGGATGCGTTGGGCCGGGATGCCGCATGTGTCGGCAACGGCTTCCGGCGCGTATTCGTCGCTGAGGTAACGTTCGGCCATCAGGTGGAAGACCGGCCTGTGGGTGACGCCATCGCGTGTGTATTGCGCCGACAGGTCGGGGCGCACGCCGGGTTTGTCGAATGCCGCAGGCTGCCCGGTAATGCGGTCGATCACAAGCGGCTTGCCGTCAGCGTCGCGCAGAAACAGACCCTTTTCCGGGCCTTCCTGGGCATTCACCAGAACGGGTGCGTTGGTATAGCGGCTAAGATAGTCCAAATCGATCTTGCCGGCTTTCATCAGCACATGGATCAGCGACAGGATGAAAAGCCCGTCGGTGCCCGGAGTTATCCCCACCCAGTCGTCGGCAACCGCGTTGTACCCCGAGCGGACCGGGTTCACGCCGATCACGCGTGCGCCGCGCGCCTTGATCTTGCCGATCCCCATCTTGATGGGGTTGCTGTCGTGGTCCTCGGCCACCCCGAACAGCATGAACAGCTTGGTATGGTCCCAGTCGGGCTGTCCGAATTCCCAGAAAGCACCCCCCATCGTATAGATTCCGCCTGCCGCCATGTTGACCGAACAGAACCCACCATGCGCGGCATAGTTTGGTGTGCCGAAATTCTGGGCCCAGAACGAGGTGAAGCTTTGGCTTTGGTCGCGACCCGTGAAGAACGCCAGTTTCTGAGGTGCGGTTTCGTGCAGTTCGTGCAGCCAGCCGACGGCGGTGCTGATCGCTTCGTCCCACTCGATTTCGCGGAATTCACCCGAGCCACGCGGCCCGACGCGACGCAGCGGTTTGCGCAGCCGGGACGGGGCGTTCACCTGCATGATCCCCGCGCTGCCCTTGGCGCACAGCACGCCCTTGTTCACGGGGTGGTCGCGGTTGCCCTCGATATAGGCGACCTTGCCATCCTTGAGGTGCACGTTGATCCCGCAGCGGCAGGCGCACATGTAGCAGGTGGTCTTGCGTACCTCGTCCGAAACTTCGGGTGACGTATCCAGCTTTGGTTGGCTCATGTGTTTCCCTGTGGCTCATGGCCGCCAATGTTGCGCAGGCGGTTCTATCTTGACGCTACTCTAGGCAATTCCCCGTCCCGATCCAGAGGCTTGCGCCGTTCAGGCCGGTGCGTCGACGTGCGGATCACCGCCCGTGGCCCGGGCGATGATCGGGTTTCAGGCGCCCGGTCGCGTCAGGCGCCGGTCTGCGGCCGCATGTCGTCGCGGCTGATGCCGGCCACCGCCACCGGCTTTTTCATCGCATCGCGGCGGAACGGTTCGCCCAGTTCCTGGTTGATCAAGGCTTCGATCAGGGTGGTGATGCCGTTTTTCTGATCTTCTATCGCTTGTGCCAAGGCTGCGGTCAGTTCATCCATGGTGCGGGCCACCACGCCCTTCAGGCCGCAGGCCTGCGCGATGCCGGCATACGAGACCTTGGTGTCCAGTTCGGTGCCGACGAAATTGTCGTCGAACCACAGGGTCGAGTTCCGCTTTTCGGCGCCCCACTGGTAGTTGCGGAAAACGATTTGGGTGATGGCGGGCCATTCCTCGCGGCCGATCGCGGTCAGTTCGTTCACCGCGATGCCGAATGCGCCGTCACCGGCAAAGCCCACGACCGGCACGTCCGGGCAGCCGATCTTGGCGCCGACGATGGCCGGCAGGCCATATCCGCAGGGGCCGAACAGGCCCGGCGCGAGGTATTTGCGGCCCGCCTCGAAGGACGGATAGGCGTTGCCGATGGCGCAGTTGTTGCCAATGTCCGAGCTGATGATGGCCTCTTTCGGCAGGGCGGCCTGAATGGCGCGCCAGGCCATGCGGGGGCTCATCCAGTCGGGCTTGGCGGCACGGGCGCGCTCGTTCCAGGTGGTGCCCGGGTCGTCGTCCTCGTGGTCCATGCTGGTCAGCTGCTGGGCCCAGCGCGATTTCTTTTCGGCGATCTTCGCCTTGCGTTCGGCGCGACCTTCGTCGCCCGCGGTGTCGCTCAGCTGGTTCAGGATGCCGGTCGCCACCTTGGCCGCGTCACCCACGATGCCCACGGTGACCGTCTTGGTTAGGCCGATTCGGTCGGGGTTGATGTCAACTTGGATGATCTTGGCGTCGGCTGGCCAGTATTCCATGCCATAGCCCGGCAGGGTCGAGAACGGGTTCAGGCGGGTGCCGAGGCACAGCACAACGTCGGCCTCCTTGATCAGCTCCATTGCAGCCTTGGACCCGTTGTAGCCCAGCGGACCGGCGAACAGCGGGTGGCTGCCGGGGAAGGCGTCGTTGTGCTGGTAGCCGACGCAGACCGGGGCATCCAGACGCTCGGCCAGCGCCTTCGAGGCTTCGATCCCGCCCTTGGACAGAACCACGCCGGCACCGTTCAGGATAACGGGGTTCTTCGCCTTCGACAGCAGCTCGGCCGCCTGGGCCACGGCGGTTTCACCGCCCGAGGGGCGCTCGAACTCGACGATGGCGGGCAGTTCGATGTCGATCACCTGGGTCCAGAAATCACGTGGGATGTTGATCTGGGCCGGGGCGCTGGCGCGCTTGGCCTTCATGATGACCCGGTTCAGCACCTCGGCCACGCGCGACGGGTCGCGGACCTCTTCCTGATAGGCGACCATGTCCTCGAACAGTTTCATCTGCTCGACTTCCTGAAAGCCACCCTGACCGATGGTCTTGTTCGCGGCCTGCGGCGTGACCAGCAGCAGCGGTGTGTGGTTCCAGTAGGCGGTTTTGACGGCAGTGACGAAGTTGGTGATGCCGGGGCCGTTCTGGGCGATCATCATCGACATCTTTCCGGTGGCGCGGGTGTAGCCGTCGGCCATCATGCCAGCCGATCCTTCGTGAGCGCAGTCCCAGAACATGATTCCGGACTTGGGGAACAGGTCCGAGATCGGCATCATGGCCGAACCGATGATCCCGAACGCATGTTCGATCCCGTGCATTTGCAGCGTTTTTACAAAGGCCTCTTCCGTGGTCATTTTCATCTGGGCGATCTCCGAACAGGGGTGAAAACAGGCAGGCGGGCCGCCTGGGTCGCCATAGGTTTTGGCGCAATGCCGGCCACCGGGTTAGGGCCAGTCGGGAAGTCGGCTTAGGTCCAGAGGGCGGTCAGGTTGCCTGAATCGCCCCGGCGATCCTGGCGATCCCGTCGGGAATGCGGTCGGACGAAATCGAGGAATAGCCCAGCCTGTAGAAGTTGCGTGGACGGTTCGGGCCGGAAAAAAACGGCGCGCCCGGTTCGATGTGAACACCCTGTTTCTGCAACTGCCGCGCCAGTTCGGCGGTATCGACATGGTCGGGGGCCCGCATCCACATCGACGAACCGCCGAACACCCCGCGTCCGGCGACGGTCAGCCCGTGCCGCTGGATGGCCTCTTCCATGGTCTGCCGGCGGTGCAACAGGGCTTTGGACATGCGGCGGATCTGGGCGTCATAGTGCCCCAGCGACAGGAAATAGGCCGCGGTGCGCTGGATGTGGCCCGGCGGATGCCGGAACACCAGCGACCGAAGGGCGCGCGCCTCGCGGATGAAGGCCTCGGACCCGACCATGTAGCCCAGCCGCAGACCCGGAAACAGCGATTTGGAGAAACTGCCGACATAGATCACGCGGCCGTCCTTGTCCAAGGACTTGAGCGCCGGGGAGGGGGCGCCCAGAAAGGCCATCTCGAATTCATAGTCGTCTTCGACGATCATTGCGTCCAGCGCGCGGGCGCGTTCCAGCAGGTCGTGGCGCCGCGCCACGGGCATGGTCGCCGTGGTGGGGCATTGGTGGCTGGGCGTGGTGTAGATGACATCGGTGTCATCGGGGATGGCGTCGGGCGGCAGCCCGTCCTGATCGACGCGCAGCGCCGCCATGGTGGCATCCGAGCAGCGCAGCAATTCATGCAGCGCGTAATAGCTGGGATCTTCGATCGCTGCCTTGCGCCCGTGTCCCAGAAGGATGCGCGAGGTCAGCCACAGCGCGTTCTGCGCGCCCAGCGTGATCAGGATTTCCTCGGGCCGGGCCGCGATGCCACGGCGGGGCAGCGTGTGGCGGGCGATGAATTCGACCAGCAGCGGGTCGTCCTGATCCACATAGTCGCCGGTCAGTGAGTCGAAATCCTTGTGCCCCAGTGCTCGCACCGCGCACAGCCGCCAGTTGGCATGGTCGAACAGGGTGCGGTCGGGCTGACCGTAGATGAACGGATAGCGGTAGTCCCGCCAGTCCTGCGGTTTGGTCAGAACGTCGCCGTCCGAAAACCGGCGGGCCAGCGCCCTGTCCCAGTCGACAGTCTCGGCGCCGCGCTGGACCGGCGTGTATTTCGGCGGAACCGGCGCGTTCTCGGACACATAATAGCCCGATCGCCCCCTGGCCGTCAGATAGTCATTCGCCAGCAGCTCGGTATAGGCCAGCGTCACGGTGATGCGGCTGACGCCCAGATGTGCGGCCAGCTTGCGTGACGAGGGCAGCTTTTCGCCCACGTGAAATCGCCCCGACAGGATGCCCTCGGCGATCATCTGCTGGATCTGCGCCTGCAGCGTGCCTTGCCCGTCCGGCTTCAGAAAGAAGGTGTCAACTGAAATCCCCATACCTCGTTATAGGGTGGACCTAAGGTGCGGGCAATCTGGACTTATCCTTGATCACCCTCTTCCGGCATTGACATGTCTCTGATAATAATTCTATAAAACTAGAAATTTAGTTTAATGGAGGGTAGAGCATGTGGGAAAAAGCGGCAGCAGGGTTTTCGGCCATGGGGTCCGAAGCCCGATTGCAGGTGCTCAAGACCTTGGTGCGCGCCGGCGAAGACGGGCTGAGCGTCGGAGAAATCCAGAGCCGGACCGGCATCGCCCCGTCGACCCTGGCCCATCACCTGCGGTTTCTGGCCGCCGGCGGCGTGGTCGAACAGGAAAAAGTGGGGCGCAGCACGATCAACCGGGCCTGTTTCCACGAACTGAAGAACCTCGCGCAGTTCATTCTCAGCGAATGCTGCGCGGACCAGCAAGGAAAGGCCGCCAACGATGGCTGAGTTGACGCAGACCCCAAAGGCGGCTGGCAAGCGCCTGACCGACTATCTCAAGACCCCTTGGGCGCCGATTGTGGCGATCCTTGCCTTGGTTGCCGTGCTGGACCCGGGCAATTGGGTCGCTGTCGTCAGCTTCGCGGGAAGGGCGCTGGCGCATACCGGTCAGTACATCCTGTTTGCGGTTCTGTTGCTTTCGTATCTCAAGGCCACGGGAGCGGAAACGATGGTGGCCCGCGCCTTTGAGGGGCGCGAAGCCCGGATGATCTTTCTGGCCGCCCTGTTCGGCGGGCTGGCGCCGTTCTGTTCCTGCGAGGTAATTCCGTTCATCGCCGGCCTGCTGGCCCTTGGCGCGCCGTTGTCGGCGGTGATGGCGTTCTGGCTCAGCTCGCCTCTGATCGACCCGCCGACCCTGCTGATCACCGCCGGTGCGCTGGGCTGGCCCTTTGCCATAGGCAAGGCCGCGGCCGCGGTGGCCCTGGGCCTGTTCGGAGGCTTTGCCGTGCGCTTTCTGATGCGTCGCGGGGCGTTCGCCCGGCCGTTGCGCCGGTACGAGCCGGCCGGATGCTGTGGCTGCGCCCCGAAGCAAAACGAGAAGCCCGTGTGGAAGTTCTGGCAGGTGCCCGAGCGCCGCGCCCGGTTCCGGGCCGAATTCGTGCAGAATGCCCTGTTCCTTCTGAAATGGATGGCCTTTGCCTATGTGCTCGAGGCGCTGCTGGTCAGCTATGTTCCGGCGGACCTGATCGCGCGCGCGGTCGGGGGCGAGGGCGTGGTTCCGATCGTGATCGCGGCCTTCGTGGGCATGCCCGCCTATCTGAACTCGTATGTCGCGCCGCCGCTGCTGGCCGGGCTGATGGAACAGGGGATGAGCGCCGGCGCGGCCATGTCGTTCATGATCGCGGGCGCGGTCAGCTCGATCCCGGCCATGGCTGCGGTGTGGTCGCTGGTCAAAGCACGTGTCTTTGCGGCCTACCTGGGCCTTGGCATCAGCGGCGCGATCGCGGCAGGTTTCCTGTTCCAGATGCTGTGAAACGCATGCCACCCGGCGACGGTCCGGGTGGCGTAGCCCGCCGGCCGATCAACTGCCCGCGCAATATTTCGGCAGCTTGAACCGGTATCGCGGTTCGCCGCTATCCATGTAGACGCGCTTTTCAATGCAGGCGGTCGTGCCGACGGTCTGCGCGATCGGGGCCTCGGTCGCCGTGATCGAAGCGGCAGACCCATCCGGCAGGCGCACCGAAGCAATCACCCCGTTCTTCAGGTCACCGTTGATCGGCGTCGCCGACAGGACCGGCACGGTCAGGAAGGCCTCGTGTTCATGCCTGCCATCACCGCTCAGCAACAGCAGGGCCGCCGCCACTCCGATGACGCTGACGCCACCGAGAATGACCAGTCCCTTGGTTTTCATGAATGCGTAGATCGAGACCGCCCGGTGCGGCCCGACGACTTTGGACAGTATGTTCAGCATAATCCGTTCCGATGAAAAAGGCCCCGTACCTGCGCGGTCGGGGCCCAAATCTGATTAGTTGCGATGGTCATCCTCATCGTCTTCTTCGGCACCGCCCTTGGGCAGGTTGAAGAAGCTGTCGGCATCGACGATCGGTTCCGCGTCCTTTTCTTCTTCGTCGTCATCGGACAACGAGAAGGTTTCCAGCCCCTCGATTGCCGTGGGGATCTTGGGCGCGGCGTCCATCTCCAGCGACTGTTCGGTCGAGACCAGCTTGCGGCGCTCGTCATCGCTCATCACGCCACCTTCGGCGGCCTTCTTCGCAGCGGCCTTCTGAACGGCTGCATCCAGTTCGGACTGTTTGCACAGGCCCAGAGCCACCGGATCGATCGGCTGCATGTTGGCGATGTTCCAGTGGGTGCGCTCGCGGATCGACTGGATCGTCGGCTTGGTGGTGCCGACCAGTTTCGAGATCTGGCCGTCGGAAAGTTCGGGGTGGAACTTGACCAGCCACAGGATCGCGTTGGGACGGTCCTGCCGCTTGGACAGCGGGGTGTAGCGAGGCCCGCGGCGTTTTTCCTCGCCGGCTGCGGCCGGGTTGAACTTTAGCTTCAGCTTGTGCAGCGGATCCTTCTCGGCCTTGTCGATCTCGTCCTGAGTCAGCTGGTTGTTGGCGATCGGGTCGAACCCTTTGACGCCGGCGGCCACATCGCCATCGGCGATGCCCTGAATTTCCAGCTCGTGCATGCCCACGAAATCCGCGATCTGCTTGAAGCTGATCGTGGTATTGTCCACCAGCCACACGGCGGTCGCCTTGGCCATCAGGGGTTTTGCCATGAGCCCGTCTCCTTTGAATACATCTGTCCCGTCGCCGGAATTCGGCGGCCCCGAGGTCTTGGGGCAGGTTTCCGTTGTCGGGGAACTCGGGGCGTATATAGTCGCGCAAAAGCCGGAAGGGAAGAGGCGAATGCGTTGGGTGGTTCTGTGGGCGTTCAGTGCGGTGGCCGCGCTAGCCGAGGGCGAGAAGGCAGGGGAATTCGACTATTACGTGTTGTCGCTGAGTTGGTCGCCCAACTGGTGCGCCCGCGAGGGTGACGCGCGCGGGTCCGACCAATGCGATGCGCGCCACGATCACGGCTGGATCCTGCACGGGCTGTGGCCGCAATATCACCAAGGCTGGCCGTCGTATTGCCCCACGCCCAAAGCGCCGCCCTCTCGCGGGAAGACCCGTGAAATGCAGGATATTCAGGGCAGTTCCGGCCTTGCCTGGCATCAGTGGAAGAAACACGGCACCTGTTCGGGCCTGTCCGCGGCAGATTATTACGCGCTGTCGCGGCAGGCCTATGAGCGCATCAACCGCCCCGCGGTGTTCCGCAAGCTGGACAAGCCGGTCAAACTGCCGGCGCGCGTGGTCGAGGAGGCCTTTGTCAAAGCCAACCCGGGGCTGGAACCCGACATGATCACCGTCACCTGCAACAGCGGATACATCGAAGAAGTACGAATCTGCCTGTCGCGCGAACTGGACCCGGTGCCCTGCGGGCGGGACGTGATCCGGGACTGTACCGCCTCGGACGCGGTGTTCGATCCGATTCGCTAGAGCTTCTTGTTCTGGCAGTCGCGGGCATAGTCCAGTGCCTTGGCGGTGCCTTTCAGGTCGATCGCCAAAACCCGCTCGCCTGCCGGATTGTAGACCGTCATCGTCTTGTTCCGGGCGATGGCGGTAACAAAGTTCCGGTCGGTGAAGAAAACGGTCGCACCGGGCACACGATCCTGCTTGAAGCCGATGGCGGTGGCGTCAAAGCTCTTGCCATCCAACTCGAACCGAATCGGATAGGATTTGCCGGGCTCGATGTCGCCCCAACCCTTGTGGAAAACGGTGAAATAGCCCCGATTGTCCAGCGCGTCATAGCCCAGACGCACCACCGACAGGTCCTGATACACCGTTTGGATCAGGCAGCCGTTACCCAGATTGGGATCCATCATGATGTTCCAGCCTTCGACGAACCCCTTGTCTATCAACTGCTGTGACCAAGCGGAGGTGGCGGTGAAGGCGGCAAGAACGAGCGCGATGACGCGGGTCATGGTCGGAATCTCCGGGCAAACAGGGTTCAGACCCGCAGGTTAGAGAAGTATCGTCAGATTTCAATCGGATCGCGACTCGATCCGGGACCTTTCGCCCTGCCGAAGGACCTGTACACCCGGCAATCCCGCCCATAGAGTTCGTGCGAATTCGTTGGACAGGACCCGCAGGATGAAACTTGCCACCGCCGCATACCCTCTCAGCTGGCTGGATAGTTGGGCGCAGTATGAAGACAAGCTGGCCGACTGGGTTGCGCAGGCCGCGGGGCAGGGCGCGCAGTTGCTGGTGTTCCCGGAATACGGTGCAATGGAGCTGTCAACTCTGGATGGTGCTGAGGTGGCCGGCGACCTGGAGCGCTCGATCCAGGCCGTTTCCGACCGGATGGAGGAAGTCCACACCCTGCACCGGCGCCTTGCTGTCGAGTACAATGCGTACATTCTGGGCGCGTCCGCACCGGTGAATGCAGGGCAGGGCCGCCCCGTGAACCGGGCCGCGTTCTACTCGCCCGCCGGTGGCCACGACCACCAGGACAAGCAGATCATGACCCGGTTCGAGCGCACCCCTTGGAAAATCGCGCCGGGAGGGCCGCTGAAACTGTTCGACACGGCGTTGGGCAAGATCGGCATTCTGATCTGCTATGACAGCGAGTTTCCTCTACTCGGCCGCGCCCTGTCCGAGGCGGACCTTATCCTTGTTCCGTCCTGCACCGAGGCCCTGTCGGGCTATTGGCGCGTTCGCATCGGTGCGATGGCGCGGGCGTTGGAAAACCAATGTGTGACCGCGATGGCCTCGCTGGTCGGCGACAATGACTGGTCTGAGGCGGTCGACAAGAACACCGGCATGGGCGGTGTGTTCGGCCCTCCCGACGTGGGTTTCCCCGAGACCGGCGTTCTGGCGGAAGGCGCTCTGAACCAGCCGGGCTGGACCTATGCCGAGGTCGATCTGGACGCGATCGCCCATGTGCGGGCTGATGGCGGGGTTCTGAACCGGTCACACTGGTCGGAACAGGATCCCCGCGTCCAATCGGTCACATTGTCGCGCCTTTAGGCGATTCCGCCCTTGAAAAATTGGCAAAAGGGGACCATTTAAGCGCACATCTGCGGATTCCGCGGGAAAACGCAACAATGGAGACAACATGGCCAAGGAAGATACGCTCGAATTTCCCGGTGTCGTGAAGGAACTCCTGCCCAATGCGACGTTTCGGGTCGAGCTGGAAAACGGCCATGAAATCATCGCACATACGGCAGGCAAGATGCGCAAGAATCGCATCCGCGTTCTGGCCGGCGACCGTGTTCAGGTCGAGATGACCCCCTATGATCTGACCAAGGGTCGGATCAACTACCGCTTCAAGTAACGCCTGCCGCAATGGCGTTCATCCTGGGATCGGGCAGCCCCAGACGGCTGGACCTGCTGGCGCAGCTTGGCTTGCAGCCCGATACGATTGATGCCCCCGACATCGACGAGACGCCGCGCAAGGGGGAATTGCCCTTGCGGTATTGCGCGCGTATTGCCCGCGAGAAGGTGCATGCCGTGCAGGCGAACCCGGACGATATCGTCTTGTGCGCCGACACGACGGTTGCGCTGGGCCGACGCATACTGGGCAAGCCCGAAGATGCCGGCCAGGCCGCCGAGTTCCTGCTTGCCCTGTCGGGACGTCGCCACCGAGTGATCACCTCGGTCGCGGTGCGTCGCGGTGATCGGGTGCTGCAACGCGACGTTGTCAGCCAAGTCAAGGTCAAGCGTCTTTCGGACGTGGAAATCAACGCCTATCTCGCCACCGGCGATTGGCAGGGCAAGGCGGGTGGCTATGCCATTCAGGGTCCCGCGGGTGCGTTCATTCCATGGATCTCGGGTTCGTTCACCGGGATCGTCGGGCTGCCCCTGGCGGAAACCGCCGGGCTGTTGCAAGGCATCGGCTACCCTCTGTATCGCGAGGCATCATGAAAGGTCGAACGATCATCCTGGATCACATTCAGGGCCGCGAAGCCGCCGCGTTGATGGTGGATGGCAAACTGGATGATTTCCTGATCGCCGCCGATGCGCCTGCCCCTGGGACTATCTATCGGGCCCGGGCCGAGCGGCCAGTCAAGGGGCAGGGCGGAATGTTCCTGAGCACCCCGGATGGTCCGGCTTTCCTTCGGCAGGTCAAAGGGTTGGCGCCGGGCGAAATGCTGCTGGTGCAGGTCACGGGTTATGCCGAGCCGGGCAAGGCCCTGCCGGTGACAAACCGGATCCTGTTCAAAAGCCGCTATGCCATCGTCACGCCGGATGCACCCGGGCTGAACATCTCCCGCTCGATCCGCGATGACGAGGAGCGCGACCGGCTGCTGGTGATCGCGCATGAGCAGATGGACGGCAGCCCCTTCGGTCTGATCCTGCGCTCCGGTTGCCAAGGCGCGGATGCCGATGAAATCGCTGAAGACATCGCCGCCATGCGAGCGCTGGCCGAGCAGGTCGTGAACGACACCGGAATCGCGTTGGAAACGCTGTCTGAGGGCGACGGACCGCATGTCCTCGCTTGGCGCGAATGGGTGGAGCCGGCCGAGGTCTCGACCCAGGCGGGCGGGTTCGCGGACCATGGCGTACTCGAGGCTTTGGACACCGCACGCGGCGCATCCCATCCCTTGATGGGTGGGGCGCATATGTATATCGAGCCCACCCGGGCGTTGGTGGCCGTGGACGTGAACACCGGTTCGGATAGCTCGCTGGCGGCGGGAACAAAGGCCAATTTCGCCTGCGCCAAGGAACTGCCGCGTGCCCTGCGCGTGCGGGGGCTGGGCGGGCAGATCACGCTGGACCTTGCGCCGATGCCCAAGAAAGACCGGCGCGGATTCGAATCCGCACTCCGCGCTGCCTTTAGGGCAGACAGCGAAGAAACCGTTCTTGCCGGCTGGACACCGCTGGGGCATTTCGAGTTGCAGCGCAAACGTGGCCGCATTCCATTGTCGGAGGTCCTGAAATGAGCTGTCCGATTTGCGGAGAAGATACGGTCCAACGGTTTCGTCCATTTTGTTCGAAACGCTGCGCGGACATTGATCTGGCCAAGTGGCTGAACGGCTCCTATGCGGTTCCGTCGCAGCGCGAGGAAGACCTTGATGGTGAGATTCAGGATGGTGTCGAAATTAAGGATCGCCCGCACTGAAAAAATCTGAAAAAGCCTCTGGACACCGCGTTTGGCAAGTCATAGAAGGCCTGCACCCAACGGCAAATGCCGTTCCCGTGCCCGGGTAGCTCAGGGGTAGAGCAGTGGATTGAAAATCCTCGTGTCGGTGGTTCGATTCCGCCCCCGGGCACCACTTTCCTCAAGACAGAAATCGTTTAATCGATTGTTTTTGTGTGGAAAACTTGGACCTTTTTCGCTTTCCAGTGAATTCCCCTGAGCGTTTGCTACGCATTTTGCTACACAAGATGCTCCACATTCGGCGTGAGATCTGGCTGGGAGTGACCCATGACCCAGCCCCTTGATCTGGGCCGTGTAGATGTAGAGACCGTTCCTGTTTCATTCTGCTGATGCGGTTGGAGTCAAGACCTGCTGAGCGGAGCCCCGGCGGAACTACGGCACAAGCTGCAATGTCTCGAAGGTTTGATAGAGACTGGGGAGATCGGCGTGGTTCACTCGAAATTGATTTCTCTTCTTCTGTTTGCCATTCTCTACCTTCACAGCGGGATCAAGATAGACACCGCCTTGGCTGATGAGCCGCATGAACCTAAAGAAGTCGGTCCCTTGGCCGAGCTTAACTAAGTTACCGTAGTGATATTTCTTCGGGCTACCGGACGACAGGGAAGGGAGGTAGGCTGCCTGAGCATGTTTTCGGTTCCAGTGGTTAAGTAGATTCTTGAACTCCCACCCTGCGGCAACTCGATCATCGGGGGCCACCAATAAGATGCTTCCACCCAAGTCGTCGATCTTGCCTTTCTTTTGGTCGTATCCCTCAACGATCATCCGAACTAAAGTGCGCGGATGCGCTTTGGCTCCGCACCTGTATATTCCGCCAAAGTTTCTACGTCCCGGCCGGCCTTTGGTGTCGTTGTAGCCGAAGTCATTAATAAACAATGGGAAATTTTCGGCATACACGCCTGAAGTAGGCTCAGGAGTCATCAATGTAACTGGAGAGGTCGCCCGAAATCTAATAAAGTCTCGGACAGCATACTGCTTGATCTCCCATCCCAAAAAATCAGGTTCTGCGATCCCATTCGGGATAATCCCCAGTTCGGCTTCGAGTGTGTATCCACCACCATTCTGTGCAGAATACGCTCTGACTACCCCATCGGAGTGCATTCGCTGTCCGGGAATCCAACCCTTTTTGTGAATATCCCTTAGTGTTTCCAGAAGAATCTCACGAGGATTGCGGCTGGCTGTAGTAGCCATCCGCGTAATATTCGAGAACACACCTTCCGAAGGGAACTCACCCTGAGCATCAAACTCGGCGACTATGTCAGCGTCAAAGGCGCCCACATAACCGAATACCCGCCCATCAGGAGAAACCCCGAAGAACATCACTCTCCCTTCATCGCGGGAATTCATGAGGCCCCTTGGTGCACGTTGAGCGTTCTTCAAGATACCCGACATCCTGACTTCTGGATATTTCGGGTAGAGAATCAGTTGAGCATGGGGCGCTCTCGCGGTCCCCTGGCTATCCATCCAATAGAATTCTACTGGCGCCTTGTCGCGCCGTCGAACAGATCCTGCCTTCTGAGAAAAATCTGTTTCAATGTCGCCATGGGGGATGATGTTGAGAGCATCAAAGCCTCCACCGAGGTATATCTGGTTTTTTGAGTTGTCGTTGGGAGCAAGGCGTTTCGCATAAAATCGGTTCGCGCCGACGTCTTGCATTGCGCGAATTAGATCTCTCAGGGAGGTGAACATGAGACGACGCCTCTGATTTCAAACAACTTTTCGTCAGAAGACAGCCATTGGGAAAGGGAGTCAATAATGGCTTCCGAAGTGAATTTCTGTGGGCCGCGTAGCGCGCACTCCCATACAATTGCGACCCTCCATCCCATATCCTGAAGCTCGCTTACTGTTCTGATGTCGCGCTTTCTGTTTGAGGATATTTTGCTCTCCCAGAATTCTGGTCGTGTGCGTGGAATCCGGAAAAGGTCGCAGTCATGACCATGGAAGAAGCATCCCCTTACATCAATCAGAGCGCCGTATCGGCGGAAGACAATGTCAGGTGTCCCCGGGAGCGTTTTGTCATGAAGGCGAAAGCGAAAGCCGCGGGCATGGAGACCGCGGCGAATAATAAGTTCCAACTTCGTGTTTTTGCTCCGGATCGCAGCCATGTTCCGACTACGAGTAGCGGAATTGTGGACGTCAGACAGAGACAGCCTCCTTTAGGTTACTGTCCATGACTTGAGTGAGATGTGGGGCCATGATCCTTGCAACTTCTTTGAAAACTGGAACAGCGACGCTGTTTCCAAACTGACGATAGGCCTGCGTATCCGACACTGGTATCCTGAAGTTATCCGAATAGCCCATCAGGCGCGCGCACTCGCGAGGCGTGAGCCTTCGAGGGTTCACGGTGGGACCTTGGTCAATCAGGATCTCGGAACCATCCTTGTGATATCGAGCGGACAAAGTGCGAGAAACATCTTCAGGCCCGACCAGCCCAAAACCAAATCCGTTGCCCGCGGCTTTGTGCTTGGCTGCATAGTTTTGCAAATAACCCCAGAGGTGATCTGAAAGCGTGTATTTCGGGTTCACCTTTGCTTCAGGACCTTCAGTATAGGGAGGTTCTGGATTCTCGGTTCCGTCTTGGGGATGGAGGATGGAGGCAAGCTTAACGCTGCCCTTCGGCTTCAGTTTCAGGTCATCAAAAGTAAACCCAGTTTCTTCCTTAAAGCCAACAATGACGATCCGCTGGCGATGCTGGGGAACAAAATGTTGTGCGTCAATGACTTCCGCTGTAACCGAGTAGCCAAGCTCTCTGAGCGATCCCATGATGATTTCGAAGGTCTGACCTCTGTCATGGCTCTTCAGGTTTTTGACATTTTCCAGCAGGAACGCCTCCGGGCGGTGGTGTTCAAGTATGCGCACAACGTCAAAAAACAGTGTGCCCTGCGTTTCGCAGCGAAATCCATGTTCTCTGCCAAGGGAATTCTTCTTTGAAACACCCGCCAGAGAAAACGGTTGGCAGGGGAATCCTGCACAAAGAACGTTGTGCGGCGGTATGTCGGCGGCGTCCACATCGCGGATATCTCCCGCGATTGGCCGGTTGTCTCGGTAGTTTGCTTCGTAGGTCTGTCTTGAGAACTTGTCCCACTCGCTTGTGAAGACACAGTGCCCGCCAATGCTTTCCATCGCTTGGCGTAGGCCACCGATTCCCGCAAATAGATCAATGAAAGTGAAGCCCTGGCCCATCTTGGTCTCATCCATTTTTTGCCTACTATATCTGGGTGCATCCGGTCAGTCCAGGGCAGTAATAGCAGTCTAATCGCCAATGAGTCACTAAGATATTCTTGTTTTGTTCTTGTTCTCAGGTCGGCTTTCTAACATCTGATCTTCTCGCCTATTCGTTTTCAGAGGCTCCAATCCAAGGAAGATTCTATCGCAATTCCTGGTAACTCGCTCATGGAGCCTCTGAAGCGTTGCTGCACTTTTCTCCGGGTTAAGGTCGCGCACCAAGGACAGAGCGGCGGCACCGTAGATGATGTTTCTCCGGGTTTCATCCTTCCGCTTCTGTTTCTGTGCCCTGGCTTGAAGGTCTCGCAGCCTTTGACGGGCCTGCTCAATTTGCGTGTCCAAATCAGCCATGTCGTTGCTCCTTTTGCGATGCTGGTCGAACAGGAAATGGCTCCCCAGCTTCACGACAGCTCCCGTGAGCAACAAGATGGTTTCAACCGGCCGCGCGATGCGCGGCCCCCGCACACCCGTGAAGGGTGATGCGCGCAGTTACGCAAACTAAAGTTTGACTGCGCGCCTCGCCGGCGTGGCTGGGGAGCAGATTTCGGACGCAGGCCCGATATCCTTTTCATGATACACCCTGCAAGCCGACTCGAAGTTGTTGTCCACTCCCGCGCCGACGGCCGAAACGCAGTCAAATCCGCCGCCTATACCGCGCGCGCTACCTACCGGGACGCGCGGTCGGGGCGACGATTTCGAGCGAACAAGGCGGGTGGACTACTTTCTCACGAGATCATCAACTGGAAGGGCACCGCCGAAGACCTCTGGAGCGTTGCGGAAAGTGCCGAGACCCGCGGCAATGCCCGCGTCTTAAGGGAACTGCGCCCTTCTCTGCCAGCTGAGTTACCACTCGCCGAGCAGATCAGGCTTGTTCGTGGTTTCAGTCTATGGCTTCGCGATGAATTCGGAGTCGCGATACAAGCGGATATCCACGCACCTCGCTTCTTGGATCCGAGCGAGGAGAAGCTGCATCAAGCTGGCAAGCTGGCAGTGAGCCAGGACGAATACGTGGCGGCATTGTTCGATCCAGCTCGGACCAACAGGAATTTTCATGCTCACATCCTGATGACAACCCGCAAGGTTTCCCCAGAAACTGGTGAATTTGGAGCGAAGACCCGGATACTTGACGACAAAAAATCTGGCCCGGCCGAGATCTTTCGTATCCGTCAAGAGTGGGAAAAGCGAACGAACGCAGCCCTCCGGCGCATTGGATCATCCGCGCGCGTCGATCTACGATCATACAAAGACATGGCAAGGGCAGGAGATGCCCCGGAGGGCTTGATTGCCCAAAATCATCAGGGTCCGCGCCGGGCAGCGCGGTCCCGTCGTCTTGCAGAGAACGGAAGCGACATCAGCATAGCAGGACGGCGGCGCGCGGCGGTCCAACACCACAATGCTGCGGTCTGGCAGTCTTGGCTCGTGCTCAGGGCTCTCGAGCGCGAAAGAGACAGGCATTCCGCAGCACAGGTCGCACACAAACGGGAGCAGGAGCGAAAGAAAAGGGCTGCGGATGAGAGTAAACACCTGCAAAGCGCTCACACGATCGAAGAAGCAGAAGCTGCCATCGCCGGCGCCACACAGTTCGACAGCCTCAAGTCTGGCTCTGCGTTGACTGCAGCACTGAGGTGGGCCCGCGAGGGAGGGAATGACCCGTATCGCGAGTGTTGCGAATTTTCAGAAAAGATTGACCTCGAAAAATATGAGCCGCCGCGCGGGAGACCTCAGGCAGAACCGGTTCTCGAACCGCAACTCACTCGAGTTCGAGGGTCTCGCAGTCGGTAGATCATCCCTAAACTCTTGGGAGAAATCCGATCGGCGAGGCTCGACGCAGATAGCGTGAAAACTGGCTCAAGTCGGGCTTGCGCTCAGCCCACAAACTCAATTTTCCCGGAATTTTCCGTGAATGTCGTCCCGGACGTAATTCCCTGGGATGAAACACTTTGATCCCAGTAACTTTTCTTCGCTTGACCAGATTCTTGACCTCACGGCTGAGGAGTATTTTCGGTTGCTGCATCCTGAAGAGTCCCGCGGGCGCGCAACGGTTCTATGCAAGCTCGGTGACGACGAGGTAGAAAGCCATTCGCTCGAACACGACGCGCTCATCATGCAGATGCCTCTGTTTGTCGACCTGACAAGCTTTGTCACCTTGAACCGGTTCTGGCGTGGTCGAAAGGGAAAATCGCTGGCAGCGCTGAATGCTCTCTATGTGGACCTCGATTTTTTCAATACGCCGCGATGGAAGGGCAAAACCCCAGATGACGTGCAGGCTGCATACTCCGGGCAACTTCTGACCGCCGGCCTGCCGAATCCCTCCATCTTTTTGCATACAGGTCGTGGCATCGCAGTGATTTGGCTGATCGAAGAAACGCCCGTGTCCGCACTGAAGCGTTGGCAAGCGGCGATGACAGCACTAATCGAGCTTTCTGCACCTTTCGGTGCTGACCGAGCATGCAAAGACGCCTCTCGCGTCTTTCGGCTACCGGGCACGGTCAACGAAAAATCAGGAGGCCTGGTGCGAGTCAGCGGCGGCACCGGACAAAGGCACAGATTCGACGCCTTGTCTGATCAGATATTCACAGCCAGCGGGAGACCAACTCGCTCAGATCTCGAACAACGTAGGAAACAGAAGGAGGCGAAGAACGAGAACGGCAAGTCAATGCCGCGCGGGCTCACTCAGGCGCAGCGTTTCAGGCTGATCCTTGATGATCTTGAGATCATTCGTTGCTTTCATGGCGGGACAATTCCCACTGGCATGCGCAATACGTGGCTGCACTTCTTTGCGACTTGTTTCACGCATCTTCCTGACGTCTTGGACATAGACAGAAAGATCTGGGAAGCTGCAAAAACCGCCACGCCGGGATTGCCGCCGGCCGAAGTGCAGGCAATTGCCAGGCAGGCTGCGGAGAAAACGGCGCTCAACCGGAGCTCATCGGTGTTGAGCGACGGCCGATATCACTACAAAGGCGCTACAATCGCAGAACGTTTGGGTGTCACGTCAGATATGGCGCGAAACTTGGGATTGAAACAAGTCATCCCTGAAAACGAGCGAAAGCGCCGCAAAGCCGAAGCAGAGCGGCGGCGACGTGCAGCGAAAGGCGCAATGACACGAGAAGAGTATCTGGCAAAGAACAACGCTTCGCGCGAAAAGCCGTGGACTGCCCTCGGCATTGGCAGAACTAAATACTACGAGCTGAAGCGCGAAGGTTTGCTTCCTGAGTTGATCGCCGCATAGTGCGGACAGGTGCGTGCCCGCCTCAGGGGCGTAGCCAGCCCGCCTGGCGCCCAGCCAGGCATAAAATCGAGCCCCACCCACCTCCCCAGCGGCACATGCTGCCGCATTCGACACACGGCGCGACACGCGGACAGCCTCGCGCCAGCGGCGGCAGACTACGACTTGTCCGCCGCAATGGCCTGGCGCGCTCGAGACGAACACGAAAAAGCCTGCAGCGCTTGACGTTTCCGTTCACGCCCCTTGCGTCGAGGGCGAGAACGGAAACGTCAAGCCTTCCTGCGCAGAGCAAAGTATCTCTCCTGATGGAGGGGTTCTGAAACACCCAGAATGAGCAGATTGAAGATTTCGCGATCCACCTGGGTCTTGAAGCCGGGCGCATTGGGCGTCCGGCAAAATTAGGAGAACAGCCATGTTCGACTATTCTTTCTCGGCCCACGAAGAATTACAGGGCTTTCTGCGCTTTCACTCTGAAGCTCTCCAGAACGCCTCACTCCTCCTCGGTGGAAAACCGGCGTTGAATGCGACCAACTCGCTCATCGAAGAGGTCTGTAGCACTCAAGTGCTCAGCCGCGGCCAGAAACAACGGTTGGTGCGGCTGCACGAGTTGCTTTCGCTCGAACATGTGCACAATTCCAATCGGCCAGAAGCTGCGTATTTCGCGGATCTCGACCCTGCAGCACCATACGTCGAAGATATTTGCCTTCTGTCTGAGGCGCTCATGGACATGATGGTGCGCTTAGACGACTACCCGGACCTGGCACGAGTCTCGTAGTCGCAAACGCTGGCAGCATCCTCCCCTGCCGGCGTCTTGAAGAGCCACGTTGGGTGGCTCTGCAATTTGGAGGATCCAAAATGGTGGATGAAAATACTGAACGCGAAACGCATGAACTCGTGCTCAACGTTATCTCGCAGGGGCGGCTCCTGGCCCAAGAGTGGAGTGACATTGGCCTTGTGCCGCAAGGTGCCACTAAGCCCTTCGTTCTCGGACTTCTGGACAGTTTACGAGAACGCCACGGGCTTCAGGAAATGGATGAAGAACGCGTCAGGATGCTGGGTGACCAGATCCGCCGGTTCATTAACGGATACCGTGAGGGACTGGGGGATCGTGCCCTGGAGACAGATTTGGAGACCGAGCACATCTTCGATGTGAAGGCCATCGACCTGATCAACCTGGCCTGGCGCTGGCGCCAGTTCCGTGCGGCTCAGCGCGAGCTCGAAGACAAGCTCGCAGCGATCCGGGAGACCGAAAGGCTGCTGGCGCAGATCTGAGTCCGGGTTCTCAGCTGTGAAGCAGGGTTCAAAATGTAGGGATTCAAACCTGCAGCCCCCGATTTTCTGCGTTTTCCGACATGAACCCAATTCCCGACCTCCCAAGATCGGAGGTCAGGAATGACAGGAAATTACGAAGCTCTCCCCAGAAACAAGAAGATCGAGCAGATCGAGCAAGCGCTCGACTACATCGGGACAATGGTTGCCAGTCGCGATGATGGCGATAGGTATCTCGGCCTCTACGAAACCCTCGAGATCGAGCTTAACTCGCTACGCGCCCAAGACGAAGTGAAGGCCCGCATTCTTCAGCGCCTTGCAAGAAGACCTACGCAACTTGCGGCGTGAACATGATTGCGTGAAGCACCTCGAGCTTTTCATCAAGAGGCATCTCGTCGCCATACACCTCACGCCCCCGCGCCTTCTTGACTGAGTGTCCCATCATCTCTGCACGGGTATCGTTCGGAAAACCCGCCGCCTTCAATCGCGTTTCGAAGGAATGGCGAAGCCCCCCGATGGTTATGTGCTCAGGCAAAATTCCGTGGCTGTGGAGCGCTTTGTTCGCGGCTGCGGAATAGGTTCCTTTGTAGCGATATCGCGGGAACCCTTCCGGATGTCGCTGGAAAGCTTCCAATGCGACACCGACGAGCGGGATTTTTCTCTTGCTGGGCCGGTTTTTGACTTCCCTTGCCCATTCCCCCGTTTCCCGGCGGATCCAAATGTATGGGATTGGTTCATCAAGAAAGATGGAATGTGGCGGGATGTCGGTGATCTCGGACTGCCGTGCTCCGGTTTCAACCAAGGCAAGCGTGATGTCCCGCGCCTCGTCGTTCAGAAAATCGAGAGCGCCGGGCGCAACAATTTGATTTCTAATGATGTCTATAGGGACTTCGAGTTTTCTACCATCTTCGTCATCAAGTGCCCCAAATCCTTTTCCAAGATTATAGAATGGCGACGGGGGCATGACGCGCTCATCGATTCCAAGGTGGTCGTGGTATTTTTCCCAAAGAGTATTCAGAAGTCGGAGTTCTTTCTGGGCCGATTTTCCCAGCATATCTTCATCGATAACGCGATCCTTCAGGGCGTCTCTCAACGCTACCGCATCAGCCCGCGAAATCTCTTGAAAGACTGGGTCAAAACCCAAAAGGGCCACGACTTTCGAGGCGGGTCTTGTCCATTGTGCTTTCCAGGTTTTCTTTGCTTTGGGCGCCTTGTTCTTGACGTTTTCCGGATACCATTCGGCCATTTTGGTGGCGACTTCAGTGATCGTAAGTTTCGGTCTCTCGACTCCCCCCAGGAGTGCGGTTGCGGCCGCAGATTGAGGGGTGTCCTTGTGGGCTATCAAATCAAGGACGCGCTCCATGATTGCTGCCGGACCCGAAGTCTGTAGTTCTTCAGCAGTTCGGTAAGAAAAATTGCGAGAGGTCGCCAGTTCGGCGATAGCTTCATAGTGGCTTGCTGTCGATGGGTTTCTCCCTGCGAGCTTGGCGTCGATTTCCGCCAATAGCTGCCGCTTGACGACCCCTCTACGGGCAATCGCTTCATCCAAATCGCCGGTGCCCAGCGTGCGGTGAAGTTCAGTTTTTGGCTCCACCAATTTGTAACGGGCGGGAACTCTCATCCGAAGGTGCCAAGTTCCGTTTCTGAGGCTCATATTCGACGGCGTTTTCTTCCCGGCTATACCCACGCTGCGCTCCAGAATTTGCTACGCATTTTGCTACACAATCATTTGTTCGTAGCTTCTATAAATCACACAAAAACAATGGGTTAAAGGGGGGGGATGATGAAGAAAGTGATTCCGCCCCCGGGCACCACTTTTTAAAGCAAAATCAGAACACTAGTACTCGCACAGTTTTGAAGTGCGTTGATTGAGGGGTTTGCGGGTTGAAAAGCTGTATTGGACACAGTGTTTGGAATCAATGTGTTGACCACAGCAATCCCAACACAGTCTTTGCCCCACCGTGTTTTGGAACACACTCGAAGACAGCGTTTTTTAGCGTGGTTCGACCACAAAGCTTCTGAGCTATTCAACTGGTCAACGGAATAAGCAAAACGCCCAGCACAGCTGCCGTTGTCGCTCCTACGGGCCATGCGTTCAGCGGCATCTGCCGCTTCGAAGAGCTCCGAAGCTCGCTGGTACGCAATCTTATCCGCCTGCGTCCCGTACTTGATCGGGGCATACCCCTTCTTGGCGGTTTCGCTTCGTTTCGCCCTTGTGGAGTATCGTGCCACTGGCTTAGGTCATCTCCGGCGATCAACGCCAACGTGTAGTCTCGGTACAAAGGACTGAGAGACTGTAGCGTGGCTTCAGTAGACAAGAAGTCTTTCGCCTTGGGGTGCAGTTCGTTCCACCTCAGTGGAACGCCCTTCTTCGACTTGTTCGACCAAGGCTCCCGGGGCTTATGGCAAATTACCACGTCACGCCCACGTTCGATGGGTTCCGTCTTCCTTTCGAAAGAAGGTGCGTCACTTCGAGAGGTCGTCCACCAAAGCTCGTCCCCGTCCTTGTGAACCCAAATATCGCCAACGGTCTCAGCGACAGTAGT
Source organism: Ruegeria sp. BHSC026 (assembly GCF_059613065.1). Lineage (NCBI taxonomy): Bacteria > Pseudomonadati > Pseudomonadota > Alphaproteobacteria > Rhodobacterales > Roseobacteraceae > Ruegeria > Ruegeria sp. BHSC026. The sequence continues at coordinate 269,651 of NZ_JBXWRV010000004.1, forward strand.
CATCAAGTTGAACCAGCGAGAGCTGTCGCCTTTGTCGGTTTCTTTCCTGCCGCAGTGGTGCCCCTAGCCATGCGGCTGGACACATAACCCTCGCGGTCAGACACTCGGCTATGACCTGATCAGCGGGTGTCAGGAATTGTTCCACCATAGTCCGCCGCGCTTCCAGCCCGAGGCCGGATCGCCCCTGCCGTTCGGTCGAAACCCGTTATAAAACAACATACTCGGCCATGCCTTGCCTTCTCCGTAAACGACAAACCAGCGTTTGTTGTAGAAGGCTTCGGATTTCTTGGAGCAGCGGGCAACAGGTTTTGCTGAGGTGCGTTGTGGCTCCAGTCATGTGGGGGCGTGACTGTTTGTCATCTGACATTGCGCGTCAGATTGGCGAACGAGCAAGATGCGGACGAACAGGTCAATTGTTTGCGGTAGACGGGTGTCTGCTTTTGTTTCCAATTACTCCCTTCGTCAGCACCAGTTGTGGAAACGCGTTGTATGTTTGATCGGCTTGAGGGCAGAAAAAGCTCGCAAGGTAAAATTTTTCCTAAGAGCCAAATTGCAGCTCCAACATCGATCATGCGGAGCCCGCATTCGGTGCACGCTCAATTGCTGCATTCAGCCCAAAAAAATCGTAGCTCATTGCCAACCAATGAAATTTCAGATCTTGGTTGCAGAGATGTTTTGAGTTTAGACGCCTCTCCTAAATTGAGATGGTGTCATTCCTGTGCTTCTGATGAAAGCTCGCGTGAAATGCGCCTGGTTGGAGTAACCCAAGGATTTCGATATCTCAAATATCGTTAACTCCGGCACCTTCAGCATGTCTATTGCGGCTTTTGTCCGTTCCCGGGACAGAATTTCAGAAAAGCTGGTCCCTTCTTTTTGAAGATCGCGCTGCAGGTGACGGTCACTTAGGCCAAGCAACCGTGCGATGAATTGTAGTGACAAGCGTGGATCGTAGAGGTAGGTGCAGACCAGTGCGGCAATGGCGCGCGTCGTGGGAACCATCTGATCATGTGTGTCAGGATCGGGCAAAATGACCGCCTCTGAAACCATTTCCCCGCGTTCGATGTGGATTTCCGTGACCGGCTGAGCAAACCGAAGTCTTTCTTCCGCGGATTGGGCCAGCCATTCGAGGTCGGGGTGATGATCCGACTGTAGGTTCAGCCGCTTCGGAGCCCAGGACGGTCCCAGTGCACTCCGGATGGTTTCTAGCATGAGTTGAAGGACATAGAGTTCAACCTGCCGGACCTGCTCGCGATCGCCGGCAATGGCGTTGCGGCCGAAAACCAGACCATTCCAGACCGGTCGAACAAAGAAATCGGCTCTGCTGTATTCCAGCTTCGCCATTTTGCAGAAGGTGACCAAGCGTTCGAAAAGTGTTTTCTGATCATAAAGTTGCCGCAGGGCGCCATGCATCTGCACGCTGGAAACGGATCCGGCATCAAAGCCGATGTCGAATTTTCCGGTGCTCGTCGCGGCTTCGCTTGCGATTGTCCAGAGCTGGTGCTCCGCGATCATCAGCTCCGGTTCTTGTATCATACGTTCGTCGATATCGACAGCTTGCAGGAGTTTCATTGGGTCACAGCCAGCGTCTTCGCAGGCAATCGCGAAGTTCAGCGCGTACCTAAGTTTTACGACTGCGACCAATACCTTCCGCCATCATCAGAGCGCACACGACGTAGTATCGCAAGGCATTTACCATTTTGCGACCTCAAATTTACCATTTCATCCTGAAACCGAAAAACTGTTAGGCGGCCTCTTTCACGCCTAGTACGCTTTTCGTGCGAGGAGCTAACATTGCCGCCTATGATTTTTCTGTGCGCGAGACACTCAAAAAAAGTAATCGATGATCGGCCGAGGCTCCCACATGCCGAAACAAGACCAGGGGAGTCCGACAAATCATGTCCAAGACAATAACCGCAACGGCGGTCGTTGCAGTGCTGGCGATCGCGTCACCTGCGGCTTCGCAGGAAAATACGCCGCCGCCGATTCTGTTCACCAATGCAAACGTGTTCGACGGTTTCAGCCCCGATTTGATCATGGGGGCGAACGTGCTGGTGGAAGGCAACGCGATCACGCAGGTTTCGACCGACCCCATCGATGCGCCGAACGCATTTGTCGTCGATGTCGGTGGCAAGACGATGACGCCCGGTTTCATCGACATGCACCAGCACGTGATGCTGAACCCGCCGGAGGGGACGGCCGCCTATCAGACCCGCTGGGACGATGCGGCGGGCGGCGCCATCGCGCTTCAGTACATGAACGATCACATGCTGATGAAGGGGATCACCACGGTTCGGGACATCGCCGGCGATCCTCTGGATATTGCCAAGGCCATCGACATGGGCCTGGTCCGGGGGCCGCGTGTCTACTCGTCGGGCGGCGCCATCGGCCAGACCGGCGGCCACAGCGACTGGGCGGGGCGCAACGTGCCGCCGGCCACGCTCGAGAACGGTCAGGACATGGGGCAGCTGACGTCGAATACATGGGTGACCGATGGGGTCGATGATGTGACCCGCGCGGCGCGCCTGAACTTCCGGCGCGGCGCTGCGTTTCTCAAGGTCATGGGCGGCGGCGGCGTGGCCAGCGAATTCGATCCGCTCGAGATCCTCGGGCTTGCCGAGGACGAGGTCGCCCGGGCCGTCGAGATCGCCAGGGACAATGGCACCTATGTCGCCGTGCATGCCTATCACGACGAGAGCTACGACCGGCACCTGCGGCTCGGCACCCGCTCGTTCGAGCATGGCTTCCTGATCTCGGAGGACATGGTCAAGCGCATGGTGGCGAAATACAACGAAACGAAAGACATCGTCTGGAGTTTCCAGTGTTATGTCAGCGTGAATACCTTCGGCTCCTACGAGAGCATGCCGGCCTTCTTCACGCACGAGCAGAAACTCAAGGGCGTGGCGGTTGGCGAAGGCGTACGCGCCATGTCCAAGTGGATGAACGACTATGGCATGTTCATCATCGGAGGCTCGGACATGTTCAGCCCCGGCCTGGTTGAGAAGATCAAGGAGGACATCGTGTGCCCCACGTCGGTCGGGTTCAGCCCGGCACAGGCGCTGAAGCACTACACGGGCAACGCGGGTATCGTGCTGAAATGGTCCGGGCCCAAAGATCCCTATCCGACCTATCACCTCGGCCGGATCGCGCCGGACAGCTATGCCGACATCCTGATCTGGGACGGTAATCCTTTGGAAGACATCAACCTGATCCTCGATGAGAGCAAGCTGCAACTCGTGATGAAGGATGGTCGCGCCTACAAGAACACGCTGGTCGAGAGCGACAGCATTATGTACCGCCCGGCGGTTCGTGAGCCGCAAGTCTATCCATGATCATCTGATCTGGATCGCGCGGGGCGGTTTCTACCTCGGCCGCCCCGCGGTCAAAAGAAGCTCAACAGAAAATTTGCAGGGGACCGCAATGCGAAAACCTCTCATTGTCGTACTGTCGTTTGCACTCGCCTCAGGCGCGATCGCTCAAGATGAGCCGCGACAGCTTTTGTTCACTAATTGCAACGTGTTCGACGGTGTCGCGGACAGCCTCGCCAAAGGCCGCAACGTGTTGATCGAAGAAAATCTTATCGCGTCCATCGGGGATGCGTCGCTCTCGGCCGTGGGTGCCGAAGTCATTGATTGTGAAGGCCGCACCCTCATGCCCGGCCTGATCGACGCGCACACTCATCTTTACATGAATATGCCCGGCGGTGTCGCTGGTATGGAGAGTGGCATGTGGGACGAGATCGGCCCGCGCGCCGCACATATGGCCAACGAATATCTCTACAGTGGCTTTACAACCGTTCGTGAGATGGGCGGTGGCGGCTCTGGCCTGAAGAAGACGGTCGATGCCGGCCTCGTCGAAGGACCGAGGATTTACCCGAGCGGCGCATTCGTGTCGCAGACATCCGGCCACGGAGATTTGCGCTTCGGCTCGCAGCGGAACCCGAACCTGCCTCCTTTTCCGAATGACAGCAACGCTCAGCGCCTCGGCATCACGACTGTGGCCGACGGCGAAGATGCCGTCCTCGCAGCGGTCCGGCAAAACCTGTCCCAAGGAGCAACCCAAATCAAACTTATGGCGGGGGGCGGCGTTGCGTCGATTCTTGATCCCCTGCATACGCTTCAGTTTCTTCCTGAAGAGATCGAAACGGCGGTCCGGGCCGCCGCCGACTGGGATACTTATGTCGCGGTGCATGTCTTCTCCGACGAGGGGATCCGTCGAGCTGTAAATGCCGGTGTGCGAAGTATCGAGCATGGTTTTTTTGCGAGCCGTGAGACCTTGCAGCTGATGAAGGAAAATGACGTATTCCTTGTGTCGCAGATGACCGGAATATCACCGTATCTCGAACAAAACCCTGGGTTGCAGAGCCCGGAGAACCAGGCAAAGCTGGCGCTCGCGACCGACCTAGCCAAGGACTTTGTCGAGAACGTCAAGGCGATCCGACCGAAGATGGCTTTCCAGACTGATGTCGTGTTCGCGACGGGCGAGTTGCTAAGGACGCAACTCGACTATGAGAAGTGGTTTCACGCTGAGCTTTTCGGCAATCACGCAATGCTGGTTGCCGCGACATCCTCGGCTGGCGAGCTCATGGCGTTTTCCGGCAAGGCAAATCCGTATCTTGAGGGTCCACTTGGCGTTGTCAAAGAAGGCGCATACGCCGACATCCTGATTGTCGATGGAAATCCCCTCGAAGACATAGGTGTGATCGGCGGAAACGAGAAATGGTACGACGCCGAGCCGCGTCCCCGTGACATCCCGACAATAAGACTGATCATGAAGGACGGCGTTATTTATAAAAACACGCTGAACTGATGATCTTCCGCGGCTTTTTTACCTCGGCCGCCCAGCGAAACATTTTTGGAGAAAGAGATGCATCGTTTGCTGACTTTGAGCTTTCTGACGCTGTTTGTTCCGCTCGCCGCGCCCGCTACGGCTGAGCAGATCGCTTGGGAGGATCTGATCGATCCGTCGGCGCAAACCTATGAGGATCCTTTTGAGGATTTAAACTATCAACAGATCGAATCCTTGCGGACGATCGTCCGAAACAGAGAGCTGCTGAACGACGCCACTCTCAGCGAGGCTCAGATGGCCGACGGTGCCGCAAAAATCAATGCGGCACTTAAGGAACTGTCTGAAGACGGGATTGATGCAGATTGGCTGATCGACCAACGCTGGATCGTTGCCGACCGGCGCAAGAAAGCAGCAACAGCGGCTAATCCGAAGCTTGATGGACAAATCGTTACATTGGCGGGTTACGCTATCCCAGCGCCTGTCGAAGCGGACGGGACCACTGTTGTCTACCTCGTTCCCATACGCGGCATGTGCAGCCATACCCCACCGCCAAACGCCAATCAGATGATCCGGGCGCGAGTAGTTGACGACTGGAGCCCCAGCACTATGCACGAACCGGTGCGGCTGACAGGCAAACTGTCAATTGAAGAAACAAACTATACATTCCGCATCGTAGACGGCAATGTGCCAATGAGCTCCAGCTATGTTTTGGAGGTCTCGCAGACTGAAACGATGCGAGACCTGATGGCCAGCACGCCAACAACAAATGATTGGGCGGCATCGATTGCTGGTCGCATCTTAGCAGCGGGTCATCGCAAGACCGGCGGGGCAAAGGCGTCGGAATGATAAGACTTCTCGTTGTCGCATTGAGTGTTGCGGTTGCTGGCGCTGCCTCGGCGCAAGGACTGTCCGGGCCTTCTTCGGTCGAAGCTGATCTGGAGCCCGGAGATGGGCTGACCGACCCACAATATCGTTCCGATTTTCCGCGCAATATCGCGCCGGGCTGGTTTCAGTGGAAAGAGCGGCTTGCTGAGGGTGGGTTCCGGTTCAACTTGGATTACCTGGCATTGGGCCAAACCACGAATGCTGATTTGGGAACTGGTGAAGCCGCAAGTGGAATCGCTCGTTTCTACGGCAGTTGGCAGGCAACTGAACGGGGTTCTCTGACATTCAAGATCGAAGACCGGCACAGCTATACCGATGTTGCCCCACAGTTTCTTGGGCTGGATGGCGGAGCGCTTTCGATCACAGGGACAGCCTTCAACGATAATGGTTTATTGTTGACCAACCTGTTCTGGACCCAAAGGGCCGAGAACGGTTCGTGGACGCTGCAAGTCGGGCAGATTGATGTAACCGACTTTGTGGATATTTACGGGTTGGTAAGCCCCTATAGTGGTTTCCAAAACCTGTCCTTCAACACCAACCCGACGATTAACACGCCCAACCAAGGCATTGGCATTGCCGGTGGGATAAAGCTGAGCGATAACCTGTACGCCGTCGCGAGCGTCTCAGACGCAAATGCCGACCCGTCTGATCCAAACTTTGATGTGTTCAGCGATGGAAATTTATTCAAATCACTCGAAATCGGCTACACTTCTGGCTTTGATCGCATCTACTTCGACAATATCCATCTGACACTCTGGCATGCGGATGCGGCTGATGATGGTAGCCGTCCAGAAGATTACGGCGCCGCGTTTTCTGCCGCATGGTTTGTTGACAATAAGTGGATGCCATTCTTTCGGGCTGGGGCTTCAAAAGGTACGGCAGCACTCTATGATCGGTCCATTTCTGCCGGTGTCGGCTATTACGGTCGCAATACCGATTTGGCAGGGCTGGGTCTGAACTGGGCTGAGGCAAGAGGCATAGACGGCGATCAGTTCACGCTTGAAGCATTCTATCGCTTTTCAATCTCACCCGGACTGCAGATCACACCGTCGATACAATTCATATCCAACCCGCTTCTGAACCCTGATCAGGATAACATTACATTGTTCGGTCTAAGAACCCGGATCGTTTTCTGATGCGGGCCGAAAGCAGTAACTGAAATCAAAGCAGTTATGGGAGTATTGTTAGGTGAATGTTCTCGGTGGACTGATGGAGGCAGGATGGGCGACTGAACAAGTATTCAAATCTTTCTTTGGCCCAGGATTATTAATTTAATTTTCAATACCTTAAGCTAAATTCGCCTCTGCGATATTCAGAAGTTATACACAAAGTGATGCATTTTGTTATAACCCATTGAAATTAAGTCTGGAAACTTGATTGAAAGTCCTCGAGTCGGTGGTTCGATTCCGCCCCCGGGTACCATTTCAAACCTATGAAATAAAACAGAAATCTGCCACTTTGAGCGCTGCGCTTCAGTGCTGGTATTGGTCAAAACGCGACTTGGGGCAACAAATCCACGTGGTGCATCTCGGGGCAACGCACGGGCAGACCTGTCTCGCCGAGACCTGGATCTGCTGTGCAATACCCGGTGCCACCAGAATCGCCTCCTAAAGGTCGCGATGCACTGCCGGGTTTATTCCTCGATCTCGGTCGCGCGGAACACGGACGGGAGCGCCGCCTCGGCCTTCTCGGAAACGGCTCGCGGCATGTCGCTCTGATGGCCGTGCTTCTGGCAGTCTGGATAGCCAGTGGCGGCTAGAGGCCCATCGATCGACCCGGCTGTCTGACGTCAGCATTCACCGGACCAGGAACGGTGTGAACTCCATCCTCAGTTATCCCAAACATAGCGGTGGACCACTTCAGTGGAGGATCACCATGTGGAGCGCATGACACTGGTTAAACCCCGTCAAGGAAGCAAGGTTGGGTCGCATCCGAAATATCCGTTCTGTCGGCAAAGGTCAGCCAGTTCAGCGGCAACCTCTTCGGCTTCGCCGCCTTGACCGTCTTCCTGCAAAACCCGAATCTCGGCACTCAACAGCCAGGCGACGAATGCTTCCATCTGCATTTCCCGTGCAAGGCCGAGGCTTTTGGTCAGGACAAGTCGCGCATTCGCGAAGTCTCTGTTTCGGGCCAGCACACGGGCGAGCGGCGCTGCTGCAAAGCAACTCAAAACATCGATCCCGGCCTCAATGGAAATCTTTAGTGCCGTGCGCAATGCCTCTGCCGCACGCGCGTCGTTTTCTGCTTTCCAGCAATTGATCCCGCGCGCGATCAGGGCGAAGCTGCGGTCATACACCTTGCCTGTCTCGCCCGCGATTTCCAGCGCTTCGTGGATGTCGTCCTCGGCCTTGTCGAATTGGCCCATCATGCTCAGGGCGTTTGCCCGCGTTGCGATTCCCAGCACTGAAATCGATCCGGTCGTTCCGGTTTCGACGGTGCGGAACTCATTCTTGAAAAGACCGGCATGATGGTCGATCGCCGCTTTCGCGCTTTCGTAATCCCCGTGGAACCAGGCGGCCTGCGCCAAGGCAAAGGCCGCGTTGGCCTGCAGCCGGGCATCGCCCAGTTCGGTCGCGCTGTCCAGAGCGCGTTGCGAAATTCGGCGCGCGTCACGAATATCGAACAGGATCGTCGTCATGATCCCCTGATCGATCTGCGACGTGATCTTCGAGACCCTGTCCCCCGCGTCATCGCACAATTTCTCTGCCTCGTGCGAGATCTCGAGAATGCGGCGGAAATTACCGCTGGCCACCAGCGAGACGCGCAGGCCCCGGCGAACCCGCAATTCAAGCTCGTACACGTTCTGAGACCCGGTCTCGGCCTTCAGCCTGCCGACGCAACGCAGCGCGTTGTCGAAATACGAAACCGCCGCCTCGAACGAGAACAGTCGGCTGGCAAGCTCGCCGCAGCGCAGATAGGCTTCGGTTGCTTCCTGCCACAGCTCACCCTGATCGGCATGGCGGGCGATGGCCTGGGCGATTTCCAGATCATCGGTGTCTGCACCGGCGTGCAGGGCCTCAAAGATGGCCCGGTGCAGGCGCGATCGGCGCAGTCGCGGAATGCTGCGATAGCTGACTTTCTGCACCAGCGCGTGACTGAACCGGATCTGCTGGTTTTCCGCAGGGCCGTAGGTTTCCAGAAAACCGCCTTCGATCAGGGCCGTCAGCCGAGGCCGGGCTTCAAAGCCCAGTCGTTGAAGTGTCTCGGTCAGCGTACTCCATGTCCAGCGCAGACCGCCGACTGCGGCAACCTGCAGCGCCTTTTTGTTCTCACTGTCCAGCGTGTCGATCCTGGACGCGATGAGAGGCTGGACGCGGGCCGGTACTTCCAGATCGGCAAGGTTGCGGTGCAGGCTTTCGTTGCCTTGTGTCCGGTCCAGACGGTTTCGCAGATGGTGGGCGAATTCCTCGACGAACAACGGGGTGCGACCGCTCATGGTGTCGACGAAGTCGCGCAAGCGGCCGTCGTCGCCTCGTGGCCCCAACAGGCGCGAAATCAATTCCCGGCAGTCGTCCTCGCCGAGCGGGGGGACCGGAAGCAGCTGCAGCCTGCCTTTCTGATCGCTTGTGAAGGGCGTCGCGTTGCGCGAAGTGAGCACCACGAGAACCCGCAGGAAGGAGATGCTTGAAAGCAACTCCTGAACCACGTCCAATGTGCCCTGGTCCGCCCAGTGAAGATCCTCGAACAACAGAAGAAGCGGCTTCTCTTTCCGGGTCGACAGGATCATCCTGGACAGGATGTCGTTCAGCTTGCGGCGCCGGCGCGACGGGTCGCCGGCGGCCTGTTCGACTTCGGTCCGGGCGCGGCGAAAGATCGAAAACAGGGCCTGTTTGGTGTGTTTGTCCAGGAATCTGGTGTTGCCGATCCCCTTTGAAAGCTTCGCTTCCAACTCGGTGTCGGATTGGCAGTCGGACAGTTTCATGCGGGCGTTCAATGCGCGGATGATTGGCAGATAGGCGGCCGTCTGATCCAGCGAGAAGCAATTGAACTCCCATAGGTCGAACGCCTCGGGCGCGATGTTTTCCACAAGTTCGTGGGTCAGGCGCGACTTTCCGACCCCCGCCGCGCCAAGCAGCAGGACCGAGTTGCCTTCACCCTGGCAGGCCTTGGACCAGGCTTCGCGCAACCGGGCCATTTCGGCCTCGCGCCCGACCAGGGGCGAGCGGTCGCGACGCGCCAGCGATGCCCACCGGGACCGTTGTTCGTTTCGGGCCTTGATCTCGAACAGTTTCAGCGTCTTGTTGCGTCCGTCGATCTGTAATTCGCCGGCGGGTTCATGGTCGAAAAGGGTTCCGACGCTTTGGATGACCGTTTCCGAGACCGTCACCACGTTCTTGCGGGCTGCGGCCTCGATTTTGCTCGAGATGTTCATGACCGGCCCGAGAAAGGCCTGCTCGTGTCCCTGGGTGTGCTGCAGATCGCTGACCAGCAGTTCGCCGGCGTGGATTCCGATGCGGACGTCGGGGCTCTGATCTCCCTTCCCGGCGATCTGGCGGATGATCTCCTGCGCGCTGGCAATCGCCTTTGCGGCGTGGTCCTCGTCGGCCTGGGGCGAGCCGAAAACCGCCAGCGCGCCGTCCCCTGTGAACAGCGTGGTCGCGCCGTGCTTTTCGCAGATGGTCATGATCTGTTCGATCACTGGCCCCAGATGGCTGACCGCATCTTCGGGGTCCAGATCGCCGATGATCATGGTCGAACGCACGATGTCAGCAAAAAGAACCGAACACATTCGGCGCTCGGTCGGCTCGATCTGTACTCGACTCCGCATTCTCGAAGGCTCCCCCGGTCGGACGTGAGTATGTCTGGTCCGCCCGGATTAATCCAGCCCGATCCGTACGGCCGACCTTACATCAGCGGCGCAGTCGCCTCTGGGATCGGAGGAGGGCGCATGGTGCTTAATCATTGAATTTTCTCCAATAACACTATACGAGTTGCCCATGGTTTTAAGAAATTGGGGACAGAAATGACCGATCACCATACTCGCGGACTGACTTTGGAAGACGTCCAGACCATCATCGGGCGCGGGGTGCTGGACGAGGCGTTTCGCAACGCGTTCATCAAGAACCCCGAAGAGGTCGTGGACCGTCTTGGTATCACGCTGGATCAGGACGATCACGCGCGCAAGCTTCTGGGCGCCATCAGTTCGGTCTTTGCCGGAGAATCGGATCTGAAGACCGCGATGCAGGACATCAAGGCGGCCTACGAACAGACATCCGACGGTGTGCTTCGCCCCCGCTGCGCGTAATCCCGCATGAGCGAGACGCCGCCGGGTCGTGTGACGTCGCAACCTGCGGCGCTTCATCGTCTGTGCCTGGTGTCGATGCCGTTTTCGTCGCTGCAGCATCCCGCGCTGGGGATATCGCTGCTGGCGACCATGGCCAGGGACGCCGGGGTCGCGACCACGGAAAAATACTTCAGCTTCGACTTTGCCGAAACCATCGGCCTTGACGACTATTTCCTGCTGTCGGACGGCAAGGTCTATCAGGCCCTCTTGGGAGAGTGGTTGTTCAGTGATCTGGTCTATCCGCGCCCCGAGCCGGATGCGATGGCCTATCTGCTGGATGTCCTGGGCGACCATGTCGAGGGGGTCGAGTGGCTGACCTATGTGCAAAGCGCGTTGGCAGCCAGAAAACTGACGCGGGATTTTGTGGAGCGGTGCGCCGACGAGGTGATGGCATGCGCTCCGACCGTGGTCGGGATCACATCCTCGTTCCAGCAGGTGATGGCGTCGGTCGCGCTTGTGCGAGCCCTCAGAAAACGATCCGACGACCTGGTGATCGTCATGGGGGGTGCCAATTGCGAGGGGTCGCTGGGCAAGGCGCTTTTGCGGGCACACCACGAACTGGATGCCGTGTGCCAGGGCGAAGGCGAGCAAGCCTTTGCCGAATTTCTCAACGAGGTGCGAACCCGGCGCGACCTGCCCGCCGTTCGCGGGATGTTGACGCGCTCGGACCTGCGGTATGACCGCCCCGAGCAGCCGCCACTTCTGACGGCAAATCTCGATGCCTTGCCGATCCCGGATTTCAGCGCGTTCTTCGATCGGTTCGAACAGACACCGGGATTGTCCGACATCCTGACGCCTTCGGCCACGATCGAGACATCACGCGGGTGCTGGTGGGGCGCCAAGCACCATTGCACGTTCTGCGGCCTGAACGGTCAGACGATGGCGTATCGCAGCAAGTCCCCGGACCGGGCGCTTGCCGAGTTCCGCCACCTCGCCGACCTGTACGGGCCCGACATTGTGGTCGTCGACAACATTCTGGACCATCGCTATCTCAAGACGTTGATCCCGCGGCTTGCGCGCGACGAACGCCCGTTTCTGCTGCATTACGAGGTGAAGTCGAACCTGTCCCCGTCAGTGATAGCAGCCTTGGCCGATGCCGGCATACGCAAGGTCCAGCCGGGGATCGAGACGTTTGACACGGCAACCCTGATGCACATGAAAAAGGGCGTTTCCGGGATTCAGAACATCCAGACGCTCAAGCTGTGCGCCGAGGCGGGCGTGTTCGTCGAATGGTGCTTTCTGTACGGCTTTCCCTGCGAGACCGCCGAGACGTTCCACAACCTGTCCCGTCTGATCCCGTTGCTTGCGCACCTGCAGCCGCCGGGTTCGGTCGGGCCGGTGCGGGCGGATCGTTTCAGCCCCTATTTCGAACGCCCCGAAGCCTTTGGCATCAAGGTCGCGCCGGCAAAGCCCTATGCGCATGTCTATGCGGTTCCGGCCGAAGATTTGTGGGATCATGCCTATCATTTCGACATTCTCGCGGACGGTTCAGCCCCGGCAGATCAGCGCGCGCAGCCGGTGCTGCACAGCCTGAAGGATTGGCAGGCCAGCGCGGCGGCGCTTTATTTCGATGGCGATCGTGTCGTGGATTCCCGTCGTCCCGAACGCCCGGTCACCCATACCCTGTCCGAGGTCGAACGATCCATTCTGGACCTGTGCCCGACGATCATGGGGGTCGATCTGTTGCACAAGCGGTTGATGGGCAGGTACGACGCCAAAGCCGTCGAGCAGGCCCTTGAACGGTTACAGCGCGCCGGGCTGATCCATGCCGAGGGCAGTTCGGTATTGTGTCTGGTTCTCAGAACGCCGGGCTTTTCGCGTGCGCCGGGCTGGGCAGATATTCGCGCAACGCCCCAACACGCCTTCGCCGCACAACGACCGCAGGAATTCGCGCCCGAGAGCCGCTCGGCACCAGCGCCCGGTCCGACGGTCCCGCAGCACGGCTAAGGCAGGGTTGCCCGACGAATGCCCGCCCCCGCAGCGCATTTGCCGCAGGGGCGGTGCTCCGGTCAGTTTCCGTTCAACAGGGTCAGGACGGCTTGGGCGGCCCCCACGGATGAGGCCGGGTTCTGGCCCGTGACAAGGCGCCCGTCGCTCACCGTCAACGGGGCCCAATCGTCGGCTTTTTCGTAATGCCCGCCATTGGCCTTCAACATGTCCTCGAGCAGGAAGGGTACGATGTCGGTCAGTCCCACGGCCGCCTCTTCGGAATTCGAGAACCCGGTGACGCGGCGTCCCGAGACCAGCGGCTTTCCGTCTTGGGCGGTGGTGTGCCTGAAGACCGCAGGCGCGTGGCAGACGGCGCCGACCGGGCGATCCGTCGCGACGAAGGTTTCGATCAGGCGCTTGCTGTCCGCGTCTTCGGCCAAGTCCCACAGCGGGCCGTGGCCGCCCGGATAGAAGATTGCGTCAAAGCCTTCGGCGTCGATTTCCGACAGGCGCCGGGTCGATGCCAGCTGGGCCTGCGCGTCCGTGTCTGCCGCAAAACGCCGGGTGGCATCGGTCTGCGCGGCGTCTTCGTCGCTGGCCGGGTCGATGGGCGGTTGCCCGCCCTTGGGCGAGGCCAACACGATCTCGGCCCCGGCATCCTTAAACACGTAATAGGGGGCCGCGAACTCTTCCAGCCAAAAGCCGGTCTTGCGGCCCGTGTCGCCGAGTTGGTCATGAGACGTCAGAACCATGAGGATCTTCATTGCTTTTCCTTTCGTTTGGCTTGTCTGAAGCTGTCAGTCTTGCGCAACGCGGATCACGCGTTTGCCGAAATTCTCGCCCCGCAGCAGGCCGATCAGCGCCTTGGGGGCGTTTTCCAGCCCGTCGATCATTTCCTCGCGGTACTTGACGCGGCCGGAATTGACCCAGTCACCCATCTGAGCCGCGAAGTCGGGGTAGAGGTGGCCGAAATCCTCGAAGATGATGAACCCCTGCACCGTGATCCGCTTGCGCAGGACCTGACCCAGAAACCAGTTCATCCGGTCCGGCCCTTCGGGCAGCGCGGTGGCGTTGTATTGCGATACCAGCCCGCACACAGGGATGCGGCTTTTGGGGTTGAGGTTTGGGATCACCGCGTCCAGCACCTTGCCGCCGACATTCTCGAAATAGATGTCGATGCCGTCCGGAACGGCCTGGCCGAGCTGCTCGGCGAAATCAGGGGCCTTGTGGTCGATGCAGGCGTCGAAACCCAGCTCGTCCACCGCATGGGCGCATTTCTCGGAGCCACCGGCCACACCAACGACGCGGCAGCCCAGAATCTTGCCGATCTGGCCGACCGTGGCCCCGACCGGCCCGGTCGCCGCGGCGACCACGATGGTCTCACCGGGTTTCGGCGCGCCGATCTGCGTCAGGCCGGCCCAGGCCGTAAAGCCCGGCATGCCGAGCACCCCAAGCGCCCAGGACGGATGCGAGGGCGCCTGGCCGAGGTTCAGCACGCCCTCGCCGTCCGACAGAGCATAGTCCTGCCAGCCATTGAAGCTGAGCACCCAGTCACCTCCGGAAAACCCGTCGATCTTCGAGGAGACCACGCGCGCCACGGTGCCGCCCACCATGACCCCGCCGATCTCGACCGGCGGTGCATAGGAGGGGGCGTCGCTCATGCGTCCGCGCATATAGGGGTCCAGCGACAGGTAAACCGTGCGCAGCAGCATCTGCCCCTCGGCCGGTTCGGGGATATCCGTTTCGACCATGCGCAGCGTATTGGTGTCGGGTTCGCCCTTGGGGCGTTCGGCCAGAACGATCTGGCGGTTCCTGGTGTCAGACATGTCGTGTCGGTCCTGTGGATTGCGTTGAGTGCGTGATCACGCGTTGGTATCGACATGCAGGCGCACGTCGATATTTCCGCGTGTAGCGCGGGAATATGGGCAGACCTGATGCGTCGCCTCGACCAGCTTGCGGGCGTCTTCATCGGACAGCCCGGGCAGATGCGCGGTGATGTCGAGGTCCAACCCATAGCCACCATCCGACCGCTGCCCCAAACTGACCGCCACCGTGGTGCTGGCGCCGGTTGCATCCAGCCCCAGCGATTTCGCCATCAAATCCATGGCGCTGTCGAAACAGGCGGCATAGCCAAGGGCAAAAAGCTGTTCGGGGTTGTGGCCGTCGGCCTGAGAACCCGGACGCACCATCGGAATCGACAACGAGCCGTCATCCAGCGCGGTCACCCCCGACCGGCCACCGGTGGTCGTTGCGGATGTTTTGTAGAGAATTTTCATGGGCAGGCTCCTGTTTTCGGCTTTCTAATAGACCGGTCGTCTAGTATATGGTCAAAATTTTTTACATGGGGCGTATCGCGGATGCGGTTGATTTCATGGCCGATTCCAGCGGCTCGACCGATCCGGAGAGGCCAGCGACCAGGCTGGCGCCGAGCCACTGGTGATAGATCGCGCGCGCAGTCAGTGCCGGGTCCTCGAGCCGGGCCACCGAACCTTCGGCGATGCCGTCGCGCAGGGTCTGGGTCAGGGCCTCGACGATGCCGTCCACGGCGTTTTGCAGAACACCGCTCATGCTGTCTGACAGGTCCGAAACCTCGGCCGCAAGCTTGACGACCAGGCAGCGCTCTTCGGGGTTCTGCCCGGTCTGTTTGCGGATCCAGCCCTGGAAATAGGCAAGGAATCGATCATGCGCGTTCAGCGAGGGGTTGTTCAGCGTGTCCGCCAGCCCTTGTCGGTAATCGTCGGCAAAACTTTCTAGAAGCGCGCAGCCATAATCCTCTTTCGAGGCGAAGTAATGGTAGAACGAGCCCTTGGGAACTCCGGCCTCTTTCAGCAGGTCGCTCAGGCCGACGCCGACAAACCCACGTTCGGCGGTCAGCCGGCGGCCCACGGCCAGAATCTGTTTCCGGGTATCCTTGCGTTGCGTGCTCATGGGTCACGAGATGGCAGTTAATAGACCGGTCGTCTAGTGGGATGATGGATGAAAATCCAGATGACGTAACGTCGGGTCATCGCCCACGAAGAAAGTGCACGGATTTCGAAGCCTTACAGTTCCTTCCGCGCCCGCAGCGCTGCGGTGATCGTCCCGTCATCCAGATAATCCAACTCGCCCCCGATCGGCACGCCCTGCGCCAGCGAGGTCAGGCGGACCTGTCCTTCCAGCTGATCTGCGATGTAATGGGCCGTGGTCTGCCCGTCGACGGTGGCGTTCAGGGCCAGGATCACTTCGGTGATGTTTTCGGCAGTCACCCGGTCAAGCAGGCGGGGGATGCGCAGGTCATCCGGGCCGACGCCGTCCAGTGCCGAGAGCGTTCCGCCCAGCACATGGTAGCGGCCTTTGAATACCCCTGCGCGTTCCATCGCCCACAGGTCGGCCACGTCTTCGACCACGCACAGCTCACCGGTGGCGCGGTCTTCGGAATTGCAGATGTCGCAGATGTCGGTGGTGCCCACGTTGCCGCAGTTCAGGCACTCGCGCGCGGTGGCGGCGACCTGCTGCATGGCGTCCGACAACGGCGTCAGCAGCAGGGCGCGTTTGCGGATCAGGTGGAGCACCGCCCGCCGGGCCGAGCGCGGCCCCAGCCCCGGCAGCTTGGCCATCAGGTCGATCAGGGCGTCGATGTCACTGTTCGAACTCATGGCCTGTCCTGCGTGGCTTTGGCGGCGGGGGTTTGAGTGGCGAAGATCAGAACGGCAGCTTGATGTCCGCCGGCAGACCCATGCTTTCGGTCAGCTTGGCCATTTCTTCCTGCGACCGCTCGGCCGCTTTGGTCTGCGCATCCTTGATGGCGGCCAGGATCAGGTCCTCGACTACTTCCTTGTCGTCGCTGTTGAAGATCGACGGATCGATGTCCAGACCTTTCAGCTCGCCCTTGGCCGAGGCCGTGGCTTTGACCAGGCCCGCGCCGGATTCGCCGACGACCATGATGGTGTTCAGCTCTTCCTGCATCTGCGCCATCTTGGTCTGCAGTTCCTGCGCGGATTTCATCATCTTGGCCATGTCGCCCAGACCGCCGAGTCCTTTGAGCATCTGTATGTCTCCTGTCATTCGAATTGCGGCCTAAATACGGGCCGTCTGCGTCCTTCACAAGGGCAGCGCGCCTTCTGCGCGGGTGATTAGTCTTCCTCGAATGGATCCCATTCGTCCTCGACCTCGGGCAGGGCTTCGGTTTCGACCTTGGCCGCGCGGTCCTGAGGGGTTTCGATCCGGGTGATGCGGGCCTTGGGGAACTGTGTCAGAACCGCCTGAACCAAAGGGTGTTCTTCGGCCTTGGCCTTCAGCGCCAGCTCGGCCGCGTCGCGCAGTTCGGCGATGGTGGGCGCGTCCCCGTCCGAGACGATCGAGACCGCCCAGCGATTGCCGGTCCAGCGCTGCAGCGCGGACCCGAGCCGCGCGGCCAGGTCGGTGGGGGCCTTTTCGGTGGGCGTGAATTCGATCCGTCCCGGCTGGTACGAGACGAGGCGGACGCCGTTTTCGACCTCGACCAGCAGTTTTACGTCGCGGTTGGCGCGGATCAGTTCGACCACATGCTCAAAAGTTGGATAACGCGCCAGCGCGGTCTGCACGTCCTGGGCCAACGCCGCCGTCGGCGCGCCGCCCACGCCACGCGGGGCCGGCGCATGGGCCGAGGCCGTCGCGGTCACGGGCGGGGCGCTGTTTCCGGCGACCGGAACGCCGCCCCCCGGCCCGCCGACGGGCGGCGGAGGGCTGTCCTGAAGGCGCTTGATCAACTCTTCCGGGCTGGGCAGATCGGCCACATGGGTCAGGCGGATCACCGCCATTTCCGCGGCCATCATGGCGTTGGGGGCGGCCGAGACTTCCTCGAGCGCCTTCAGCAGCATCTGCCACATCCGGGTCAGCACCCGCATCGGCAACGCCTCGGCCATCTGCTGTCCGCGGATGCGCTCATCGGGTGAGACGGTCGGATCTTCTGCCGCGTCAGGGGTGATCTTCACCACCGAGACCCAATGGGTGATTTCGGCCAGATCGCGCAGCACTGCCAGCGGGTCGGCGCCCTCGGCATATTGCGCACCCAGTTCGGTCAGGGCCCCGGCCGCATCGCCACGCAGGATCATGTCCATCAGGTCCAGCACACGGCCCCGGTCGGCCAGCCCCAGCATCGCGCGCACCTGATCGGCGGTGGTTTCGCCGGCGCCATGGCTGATCGCCTGATCCAGCAGCGAGGTCGCATCCCGGGCCGAGCCTTCGGCGGCGCGGGTGATCAAGGCCAGCGCGTCATCCGAGATTTCCGCGCCCTCGGCGGTGGCGATCTTGCGCAGCAGGCCGATCATCACTTCGGGCTCGATCCGACGCAGGTCGAACCGTTGGCAGCGCGACAGCACGGTGACCGGAACCTTGCGGATCTCTGTCGTGGCAAAGATGAACTTCACATGCTCGGGTGGCTCTTCCAGCGTTTTCAGCAGCGCGTTGAAGGCGCTGGTCGACAGCATGTGGACTTCGTCGATGATATAGATCTTGTACCGCGCGCTGGCGGCGCGATAGCGCACGCTGTCGATGATCTCGCGGATGTCGTTCACGCCGGTGCGGCTGGCGGCGTCCATTTCCAGCACGTCCACATGGCGACCTTCCATGATGGCCACGCAATGCTCGCACTGGCCGCAGGGTTCGGTCGTTGGTCCGCCATTGCCGTCGGGGCCGATACAGTTCATGCCCTTGGCGATGATCCGGGCCGTGGTTGTCTTGCCGGTGCCACGGATGCCGGTCATGATGAAGGCCTGCGCGATCCGGTCCGCCTCGAACGCGTTTTTCAGCGTGCGCACCATGGCATCCTGACCGACCAGGTCGGCAAAGGTTTCCGGGCGGTATTTTCGGGCGAGAACCTGATAGGCGGGGCTGGACTGTGTGGTCATGTCTGCTCTGACGGATTCGTACTGACGATGCAGGGTAGAGTTCCCGGTGCCCCGCGTCCACAGCGCCGGTGCAGGTTTTTCGCTTTGGCGGTGGCGCTGGTTGGGCCATACTGGACCAATAGTTTTCAGTGATGCGTTTCCCGAGGGGTGGTTTCGATGTCCAATCTGGTTGTTCATGCCCTGCAGGTCGGGGGCGGTTCGCTTGCCCTGACCTCGATACCCGGCGGAGGCGGCGACTACCGCGGCGACCTGGACCTGATCGGGGGCTGGGCGCCGGGTCTTGTGATCTCGATGACGACTCTGGCCGAGATGGTCGCCGTGGGGGCGGGCGATTTCGGATCGGACATCCAAGGGCGTGCTAGCCGCTGGGCGCATCTGCCGGTCGCCGATTTTTCGGCGCCGGGGGATGAATTTGACGGCCAGTGGCCGCCAGTCAGCGCCGCCGCCCGCCATGCGCTGAGCGGCGGCGGGCGAGTTCTGGTGCATTGCCGGGGGGGCTGTGGACGATCCGGCATGGCCGTTCTGCGCCTGATGATCGAATGTGGCGAAGCCCCGGAACCGGCGCTCAAACGCCTGCGGGCCGTTCGCCCCTGCGCCGTGGAAACCGAGGCGCAGTTGCTCTGGGCCGTGGCGCCGGCTCGGGTTGCTACCCCGGACTGACCGTCAGATGACTGCCGGCAAGGCGTGTTCCGCCAGGGTGGTGGGATCGAGCGCGACCGCCTGCAGCATCGCGCAGGGTGACGTGTCCAGCCCCTGCGCGGGGCAGGCATCGGCCTGATCATTGAACATCAGGTCGGCATAGGCGTCCAGGCTTTGCGTATCTGCCCCTGCGCGTGCGCCGCAATACACCCGGATCAGGTCGGCGCGAGCGTCAAAGCGGGCCATGCAGCCCGGCGTGCAATGGGTCAGTTCGCTGCTGCCTTCCACCCGGAAATCGGGCGAGGTTGCCGCGTCGGCCGCCGCGACCGCCTGCGCGACCGACCGGGCCAGATGCGCCAGCGCTGGGCAGGTCCTGCCCGTGCGTTGGCAGACGGTTGCGGAAAATTCGTGCGTGTTGGTCTTCCAGATCATGATGCGCCCTCCGCGCGCTGGGCGGGGCGGACCGGGGCGGACAGCCGATTTCACGGCCAGACCCTGCCCGGACACCCCGTCCGAGTTTCGGTTTCACGTTTGATGGCAGGTCTCCTGACTTGCGGGTCGTTGCTTTGCCGACCTTCCCAACCTTGCGGTCAGTGGTATCTCGGCATCGCTCTCCGCCTACAGTTGCGGGGGCAGTCCCGGCATTGGCCCGTTCCGATTGTCCCGGGGGGGCCGCACCGTGTTCCCTTTTCATCCCGGCTGAAGGCGCGGGAACCATCACCCAATCGCTAGCGGTCAGGGTCGGGCCGTGTCAAGCCGCATTCAGTCGCGCGGCTGGAACCGGTCCCACGGGACATGCTCGGGCAACCGGCGCAGTACATTCGAATCCCGACGCGCGCGCGCCAGTTGCCAACCGCCCTGCATCATGATGAACAGGGTGTCGGCCGCCATGTCAGGATGCGCGACGCCGAACCGTTCCGCGTGGCCGCGCACCTCGTCGATCCAGCTTTCGTACAGCCGGTCGGCATGGTCGCGGAAGGCCCGGTTGTCGGGGCTTTCGAACAGGGTGGCGGCGATCGGGCAGGTCTCCCATTGCGGCGAGGTGTCGAACATTTTCGCGATCTTGTGGCAAAGGGTGGTGACTCCTGCGCGGAAATCCTGCGCGTCGTTGAACGCCGCCGCGATCATGTCGCGCATCCCGTCCGAAGCCCAGCTGGCCGCAGCGAGGGCAAGATCCTGCTTTCCCTTTGGAAAATGGTGGTACAGCGAGCCTTTGGGCGCCCGGGCCTCGGTCAGGATCTCGGTCAGGCCGACACCGTTGTAGCCCGAGCGCTGGAACAGCCGGGCGGCGGTCTGGGTCAGGCGATCGCGGGTGTTTTGCGGACGTCGGGTCATCTTGCACGCATCTTGACAGGGCTGGACCGATCGGTCCAGATGAAATTATTAGACCAATCGGTCCAGAGCGCTTGGAGGCATGGATGTTGGATTCGCAGCAGACCGTGAAAGTCGAGGATTTCGAGTTTTTGGCGAGCGAGGCAAACCTGTCGGCGCGGCTCTATGCACCGATGGCCATGCCGGAAATCGCGGTCGTACTGAACGGGGCAACCGGCGTGCCGCGGGACTACTACCAGCATTTCGCGCGGTGGCTGGCCGCTGAACGGGGCATGGCCTGCCTGACCTATGACTATCGCGATTTCGGGACATCTCTGAAACGGCGCCTGAAAGACTCGGATGCCACGATGGCCGATTGGGCGCTGAAGGACATGCCGGCGGCGCAGGCCGAGATGCGGCGGCGCTATCCCGATGCCAAGCTTTGGGTCATCGGTCATTCGGTCGGCGGGATGCTGGGGCCGCTTCAGCCCGGGATCGACCGGATCGACCGGATGATCTGCGTGTGTTCGGGGCTGGTGACCCTGGCCGATCATCCCTGGCCCTACAAAGGGTTGGCGAGCCTGTTCTGGTATGGTCATGTGCCGCCTCTGGTGCGTCTGGTGGGCTATCTGCCGGGGCGGATGCTTGGGTTCGGGTCCGACCTGCCATCCGGGGTCTATTGGCAGTGGCGGAAGTGGTGTACGTCACCCGACAGCTATCTGCCGGAACTGGGCGACACGCTTCCGCCGGCCGATTGGGGCCGAATGACGACCCCGGTGGACGTCATCGCCCTGGAGGATGATCAGACGGTTCCGCCGCCGGCGGTCTGGCGGCTGGCCGAGCTGTACGGGCCTGCGGCGCGGCGTCATCTATTGACCCCGGCCGCCTTCGGCCTGCGCGAGGTCGGCCATGTCGGCGCCTTCGCCCGGCGCAGCCGCGCAATCTGGCCGCGGCTGATTGCCTGACGACCAGTCCGGCGGCCCTGCATCAGGGAATGATCGGAAAACAGTGTGCCATGACGGCATCAAGTGAGAGGTTGGACAGCGACCCAAGCGGGGCTCGTTGTGGCTGCTTCCTTCCGGACCTGACCAGGTTGGCGAGGCGCTTGCCCGCGCCAACCTCTCGACCGCCGATATAGGCATCACGCAGGCGCTTGGCAACCCGTCACGGCCACAGCCGGATCCGGAGAAAGCCCTGGTCGTCCAACCCAAGCGGCTCGGGGCTGAAAGCGGCCAGTTCATCCAGGTATTTCTCGGCGCCCGGTCCGGTGCGCAGCACGGCCGCACGCCCGTGGAAACCGGTCAGGGAAAAGCTGGCCGGAGCATCTTCGAGCGGATCGCGTTCCAGCGCTCCGGACAGGTAATCCCGGACGATCGCGCGGATATTCATACGCGGCATCTGGATCGCCGGATTTTGCCGCAGGATCGGGAAATTGCCACCGCCATTGGTCCGATAGTTGTTGACGGCCACGACATAGGCCTGTTCCGGCGTAACCGGGGTGCCGTGATGGCAAAGGTTTCGTATCCGCCCATTCTCGTTACCGGTCCGGTGTCCGCCAAGGTCGAAACGCGGCGGGCATGACGGATCGATTTTGTAGGTCACCCCGTGCAGAACGTCAAAATTGTGCCCGGTCGCCTGCGGGTCTATCAGGTCTGCTTCGCGGGCGCCGTCGATTTGCCGGTAGACTGCTGCCGACATTTCCAGCCAATCCCGCAACTGCGCACCGGTAACGACGACCGCGCGCAACTCATTGGGAAACACATGCAGATCCGACACGTGGCGCAGGAACACGTCGCCCCGCGGAACATCGGTGAAATGGCGTGGCCCGGCCCGACCCCCGAATTTGGACGGTGCTACGCTCGACAGCAGCGGAAGGTTTTCCAACTTCGACTCTTTCAGAACCGGCCGCAGCGCTGCGGCCTGGGCGGCGGCGACCAAGGCCAGGCCGCGATCCAGCCCGCAGAAAGTGAAATAGCTGTGCATGGCCTGCTCCGTCCGCCCGACCGGCGATGCCGCACGGCGGCGTGTCCGTGCGTGTCCGGTTTGAAACACTTGCATCATCTCGGGGTCTTCGGGCACAGGCCCCGCATCCGGCTGCGCAGGCTGAACAGAGCGGAGTCGGCCGGATTTCGCGACGATTTTCCACCTTGTCGCATCTCGCTCCAGCGTCAGGTCGATCACGCCCAGATGCGTTCCGGCGGTTCCGGGCATGACCACGGGCTTGCCGTGGATCAGACCGTTTTGCAGGTCCATGCTGGCCACCGGGTCCGGGACGTCTGCGGGAAACAGCATGTGCGTGTGCCCGGCCACGATGGCATCCACGCCGGCCAGAGCGGCCAACTGGATCACCACGTTTTCGGACATGGGGGCAGGTTCGGCGTCACCAAGGCCGCAATGGGCAAGGGCAATCACCAGGTCACAGCCGCGGTCGCGCAGTTCGGCAATGCAGGTCCGGGCGGTGGAAATCGAATCGGCGACCTCGACCTGCCCGTCCAGATGGTGTGCTTCCCACCGGGCGGTCTGCGGCGGCAGGATCGAAAAAACGCCGACGCGCAGCGGAACCTCTTGGCCGCCGACCCGCATCCGACGTGTTAGTACGACCCAGGGCTGCCAGGCCTGCGCCCGTCCAATGCGCCGGAGATTGCCGCACAGCACCGGAAACGGCGCGTGTTCGACGATGGCTTCCAGAACGGGCAGCCCGAAGCTGAAATCGTGGTTGCCAAGCGCGATTGCGTCATAGCCCAGTTTCTCGAAAGCCGACAACAGCGGATGCTGAGGGCCGGGCTGGTCGGCGGCCCAATCACCCAGCAACGTGCCTTGCAGCGCGTCGCCGTTGTCGAACAGCAGTACTTCGGCGCCCGACTGCCGGGCCTCTTGCCGGGCGGCGCGGATCAGGCTGGCCGTGCGGGTCAGCCCGATGGCCTGGTCCGGCTGGTCGGCGTAATAGTCGAAGCTGGTCAGATTCATGTGCAGGTCCGTCGTCGCCAGGATGCGAAGGACGGATTGGATCGCTTGGCCATGCGCTTGGTGCGCCAAGGTTTTTGTTTTCAACTGCTCTGCTTTTGTGCGTTGTTTGAAATGCGTGTTCGCCGAAAGGTAGAATATCCGTTTATTTGCCGGGCATCCATGTGTCTTTTTTGCAGGCGGTGCCGAACGGCGGCCTTGGCTTGGGCATTGCGCTGGGCCGACAGTCGTGGCAGCCCTTGAGCCAATCGCAGGAGCATGGACATGAAACGGGCAGAGCAGGTTACATTCGGCGGATCGGGGCTGCACCGTGCCGCTGATATTCGCGCCAACGGCGAAGAACTGGAGGCGGCCCGCAGGGACCCGATGTCGCGCTGCCTGTTGCTGTGGCGGGGCAAGATCTTGGTGCAGGGCGGCGATCTGGATCAGCTGGCCTGGGTGCCGATGACCCACGCTCTGGTGCAGAGCGGCCCCGGGGGGGCCGTCGAACAGCCCGTTTTCATGGGGAAGTCCGACGCGGGCGCGCCCTTGTTTGCCGCCGACATATCTGATTGGCCGGCCGACGGGCTGGACTTGTCTGGAGTCGGGGCCTTTGTCGATCGCTCCGAGCAGCAGCATCCGAACCTGCCCACCGGTCATGTCTTTGCCGAGCTGCGTCGCATCATGACCCGTCTGTCGCCCCGCGATGCCGAAATCGCCGCGACGGCGAAGGCGGTGATCGGCTGGCACGAAACCCATCGGTTCTGCGCCCGGTGCGGAACCCGCAGCGCCCCGGCACAGGGCGGCTGGCAGCGGGCTTGCCCCGAATGTGGCGCCCAGCACTTCCCGCGCACCGATCCGGTGGTCATCATGCTGGTCACCTTTGGCGACGCAGTGCTGATGGGGCGCTCGCCCGGCTGGCCCGAGGGGATGTATTCACTGTTGGCCGGATTCGTCGAACCGGGCGAAACGCTCGAGGCCGCCGTGCGACGCGAGGTCATGGAAGAAGCCGGCGTGCCGGTCGGTGCGGTCAGCTATCTGGCCAGCCAGCCCTGGCCGTTTCCAGCTTCGCTGATGTTTGGATGTGCGGCACAGGCCCTGTCGCAGCGGCTGATGATCGATCCGGTCGAGATCGAAGACGCGATCTGGGTGTCGCGCGCTGACATGATGCAGGCCTTTGCCGGGGAACACCCGCGGTTGATGCCGGCGCGAAAAGGCGCGATCGCGCATTTTCTTCTGCGCAACTGGCTTGCGGATACACTGGACTAGCGAGACACTGGCAAAAATACCGAACGATCAAGGCGTACATGCAGTTTTCGGCACAGGAAGACATTCAGGTCCCCATCTCGGACGTTTTCGAGATGGTCGCGGATTTCGGGCGTTTCGAACGCATGGCCCTGCGGCGCGGGACCGAGGTGCGGCGGACCTTCGATACGCCTTCCCCCGGGGTCGGCGCCTGTTGGGATGCCGAATTCAAGGTGCGCGGTCGAACGCGCCGCATGTCGGTCGAACTGGCCGAGTTCGAACGCCCGTCGCTGATGCGGTTCGTGGCCGCGGGTAAGGGCATGACCAGCCTGACCACGGTCGAGTTGCTGCCGCTGTCGCAGCGGCACACGAGGTTGTCCATCGAAATGTCGCTGGCCGCCCAGACTTTGCCCGCACGGCTGTTGCTGCAATCGTTCAAGCTGGGAAAAACTCGGTTTCGCCGCCAGTTCCAGTTGCGGCTGGGTGATTTCGCCCGCGAAATGGAAACCCGGTACGCGCACGGGGGCTGACGGCGCCCGGCCGCAAGTCGCTAGCCCCGAGGCCGCGCGGCGGGATAGACCCCCAGTATTTCGACATTCGTGGTGAAATGCTGCAACTCGTCCATCGCCAACTGCACGTTGCGGTCGTCGGGATGGCCGACGATGTCGGCATAGAATTGCGTCGCCGTGAAGGAACCGTCGACCATGTAGCTTTCCAGCTTGGTCATGTTGATGCCGTTCGTCGCGAACCCGCCAAGCGCCTTGTACAGCGCCGCCGGGATGTTGCGGACCTGGAAGACGAAGCTGGTGATCATGCCATGCGCACCCCGGCGCGTCTCGTCCACTTCGCGCGACATGACAAGGAACCGGGTGGTGTTGTCGTCATTGTCCTCGATATGCCGAGCCAGAACGTTCAGCCCATAGATCTCGCCCGCCAGTTCGCTGGCAAGGGCTGCCGAGTGTTTGTCTCCGGCCTCGGCAACCTCGCGCGCGGCGCGGGCATTGTCGGGGCTGACCCGGCCCCGGATGCCGTGTTCCTGCAGAAAGCCCGCGCATTGCGGCAGCAGGACCAGGTGTGAATGCGCCTCGGTAATGTCTTCAAGCGTTGCGCCGGGGACCGCCAGAAGGTTGATGTGCACACGCACGAAGGCTTCGTCGATAATGTGCAGCCCGCTGTGCGGCAGCAAACGGTGGATGTCGGCGACGCGGCCATAGGTGGTGTTCTCGACCGGCAGCATCGCCAGATCGGCCTGGCCCGACCGGACCGATTCGATCACGTCCTCGAAGGTGCGGCAGGGCAGGGGCTCCATGTCGGGGCGGGCCATGCGGCAGGCTTCGTGGCTGTAGGCGCCGGGTTCGCCCTGAAATGCGATGCGATTGGTCATTTGGTCGATTCCGTGCAACAAGTTACAGAATTGGGCGTTTGGTCGCGGTGTCTATACCTTGCCTCTTGCAAGGGGAAGCCTTAGACACCCCGCAGACAGCTGAAATGGACTCGCGATCAATGTTTGACACGATGACAGTTACCAAGGCCGCAGCCGGCCTGTTCGGTGCCTTTCTTTTCTTCCTCCTGGCGAAATGGGGGGCTGACGTTCTGTATAGCACGGACGCGCATGGTGAAATGGCCGCCTATGTGATCGAAACGGAAAGCGCCGGCGAAAGCGCTGACGGCGAAGAAGTGGTCTTTGCCGATCTGCTGGCCGCGGCCGATCCTGAAAAGGGAGCCAAGGTGTTCCGCAAGTGCTCGGCCTGCCACAAGCTCGAGAAGGGCGCGAACGGCACCGGCCCGTACCTGTACGCCGTCGTGAACCGTCCGATCGCATCGGCCGAAGGGTTCGGCGGGTATTCCGCCGCGATGCAGTCGCATGGCGGCAACTGGACGCCCGAGGAACTGGATGCCTTCCTGGCCAATCCGAAAGGCTATATCCAAGGCACTTCGATGAGCTTTGCGGGCCTGAAAAAACCTGAAGACCGTGCCGATCTGATCGCCTATCTGCAGACGATCGGCGGCTGATTGGTCAGGGTCCGTGACTTGCGAAAGCCGCTGCCGATGTGCAGCGGCTTTTTCGTATCAACAAATCTTCACAAAGCGCTCACGCAGTCTAAACTTGCAACTGCCATCGCTGGCCCGTTAGCTAGCGTGGACAGACATGGAACCGAGACGAACGCGAAGGATGACCTGCATGAAACCCGTTTTACCTGGCGCGCGTGTACTGAGTATTGGGCATTGGGCGTCAGCGTTGGGGCTTTCGGCGGCGATCATGGCGCTGCAGACAGTGCCGGGCGTGGCAGATGAGGGCGACATCATCCGCAGCCACGGGTATTCGTATTTCGGCAACCTGGACTATCCGGCCGACTATGCGCATCTGAACTATGTGAACCCCGATGCGCCCAAGGGGGGCGAGCTGTCGCTGGCGGCGTCGGGGACGTTTGATTCGCTCAACCCCTATTCCCGCAAGGGGCGGGCCGGTGCTTTGACCACGTTGCAATACGACCGGTTGATCGACAGTTCGGATGACAGCATTGGCCAGTATTACGGCGTGCTGGCCGAAAGCCTGGAATATGACGCCGACCGCAACTGGGTCATCTTCCATCTGCGCCCCGAGGCGACCTTCTGGGACGGCACACCGGTCACGGCCGAGGACGTCGTCTACAGCCACCGCCTGTTCATCGAGCAGGGCCTGCCATCCTATGCGCAGGCCGTGGGCCGCATGGTCACTGGCGCCGAAGCTCTGGACACCCACACGGTGAAATTCACCTTCAATCCTGAATTGACCGCCCGCAGCCGGATCGAGACGGTGGGGTCCACCCCGGTGTTTTCGAAGGCCTGGTTCGAGGCCGACCCGTCGCGTCGCCTGGACGAGCCGCGGCTTGAGGTCGCCGTGGGGTCGGGACCCTACAAACTGGACAGCTACGACATCAACCGGCGCATCGTCTACAAGCGGCGCGACGACTATTGGGGCAAGGACCTGCCGTTCAACAAGGGGCGGTTCAACTATGACAGCATCCGGGTCGAGTATTTTGCGGATCAGACCGCGGCCTTCGAGGCGTTCAAGGCCGGCGAATACACGTTCCGCATCGAAAGCGACCCCAAGCTGTGGGCGACCGGGTATGATTTTCCCAAGGTCGCGCAGGGCTATGTGGTGAAGGATGCGATCCCCGACGGCAGTCCGCCGAATCCGTCCGGTTTCGTGTTCAATCTGGCGCGCCCGCAATTCGCCGACAAGAATGTGCGCAAGGCGCTGGCGCTGGCGTTCAATTTCGAATGGGCCAATGAATCGCTCCTGTACGGTCTGAACTCGCCGCGTGATTCCTTCATCGAAGGCACCCCGCTCGAGGCGAAGGATGTCCCGCAGGGTCCCGAGTTGGAGTTTCTGAAGTCGCTGGGCGGCGTGGTGCCGCCGGAACTGCTCATCCAGCCGGTGGAAACGGTGCATCAATCGAACCCGGCACGGCTGAACGACCGGCGCAACTTGCGCAAGGCCGCGAAGCTGCTGGACGAGGCCGGATGGCCCGTGGGCGAGGGCAACGTGCGCCGCAACGCCCAGAGTCAAACCTTGCGGGTGAACATCCCGTACCCCTCCAACCTGCCGACCTCGACGGCCACGATGATCGAGACCTTCGTGCAGAACCTACAGGCCATCGGCGTGGACGCGACGGCGGAAAAGGTCGACCCGGCGCAATATACGCTGCGCAGCCGCGAACGTGACTACGACATGGTGTATTCCACCCGCTACAGCGCTTTCCTGTCCACCGGCGGCGGGCTGAGCCAGATGTACGGCTCGAAAGAGGCCGCGTTCAGCCTGTTCAACCCGGCCGGACTTGCCAGCCCCCTGGTGGACGCCATCATCGAGGCGTCTTTCGCCACGACCAACCAGACCGAGCAGGACGCGGCGCTGATGGCGCTTGACCGGGCCCTGCGGTACGAGTTCTTCATCATCCCCGACGGGTATATCGCGGAATACTGGACGGCCTACTACGACATGTATGAATATCCCGAACAGCTGCCGCCCTATTCGCTGGGTTATCTGGATCTGTGGTGGATCAACCCGGAAAAGGAAGCGGCCCTGAAAGCGGCAGGCGCGTTGCGGTAACATGGGCGCCTATATCCTTAGACGCCTGTTGCTGGTCATTCCGACCCTTCTGGGCATCATGATCGTCAACTTCACGCTGGTGCAGTTCGTGCCTGGCGGGCCAATCGAACAGATTATCGCCCAGATCGAAGGGCAGGGCGATGTGTTCGCGGGTTTTGCCGGATCGGGCGATGCCGGGGCCGGTGCCGAACCCGGCGGCGGCGTCTTCGATGACAAATACGTGGGCGCCCGCGGGTTGCCGCCGGAATTCATCGCCGAACTGGAGAAAGAGTTCGGGTTCGACAAACCGCCGATCGAGCGGTTCCTGAACATGATGGGCAACTATCTGACGCTGGATTTCGGCGAAAGCTACTTCCGCTCGGTTTCGGTGATTGACCTCGTGCTGGAAAAGATGCCGGTCTCGATCTCGCTGGGCCTTTGGTCGACGCTGATTGCTTATCTGGTCTCGATCCCGCTGGGCATCCGCAAGGCGGTCAAGGATGGTTCACGCTTTGACACCTGGACCAGCGCTGCCATCATCGTGGCCTATGCCATTCCGGGCTTCCTGTTCGCGATCCTGCTGCTGGTTCTGTTTGCGGGCGGGTCCTACTGGCAGATCTTCCCGCTCAGAGGGCTGACCTCGGATAATTGGGAAGACCTCAGCCTGCTGGGCAAAGTGGCCGACTATTTCTGGCACATCGCCCTGCCGACCATCGCGCTGACAATCTCGGCCTTTGCCACGCTGACGCTGCTGACCAAGAATTCGTTTCTGGACGAGATCAAGAAGCAATACGTCATGACTGCCCGCGCCAAGGGCCTGAGTGAACGGCGGGTTTTGTACGGCCACGTATTCCGCAATGCGATGCTGATCGTGATCGCCGGCTTTCCGGCGGTGTTCATCGGCGTGTTCTTCGGCGGGTCGATCATCATCGAGACGATATTCTCGCTGGATGGTTTGGGCCGTCTGGGCTTTGAGGCCGCGGTGGCGCGCGATTATCCGGTGATCTTCGGGACGCTGTTCATCTTCGGTCTGCTCGGGCTGGTCGTCGGCATCATCAGCGACTTGATGTATGTGCTGGTCGATCCGCGCATCGATTTCGAGAAACGCGAGGGGTAAATGGCGCTTTCTCCTCTGAACCAGCGCCGCTGGCGCAATTTCTGCCGCAACCGCCGGGCCTTTTGGTCGCTGATCATCTTCTCGGTGCTGTTCGGCCTGTCACTGTTTGCGGAATTCATCGCCAATGACAAACCGATCCTGGTGAAGTACCGGGGCGAGTTCTACACGCCCATCTTCAATTTCTACGCCGAGACCGAGTTCGGCGGCGATTTCGAGACCGAGGCGATTTACCGCGACCCCGAGGTTCAGTGCCTGATCGACAGCGGCGGGCTGGAGGAGTGTTTCGACGACCCCGAAGGCATCATCGAGCAGATCGAAGCGGGAACATTCCAGGCCGAAGGTTTCGAGCGGGGCTGGGCGATTTGGCCGCCGATCCCCTATTCCTACAACACCAGCGTCGACCGCCCCGGCGCAGCACCCCTGCCGCCTAACGGGCAGAACCTGCTGGGCACTGACGACACCAAGCGCGACGTTCTGGCGCGTGTCATCTATGGCTTCCGCCTGTCGATCCTGTTCACCCTGATCGTCACCGGTGCGGCCAGCCTGATCGGTATATTCGCCGGCGCGCTGCAGGGCTTTTTCGGCGGCTGGCTGGACCTGATCTTCCAACGCATCATCGAGATCTGGTCAGCGACGCCTTCGCTTTACGTCATCATCATCATGTTCGCGGTGCTGGGGCGAAGTTTCTGGCTGCTGGTGTTCCTGATGATCCTGTTTTCCTGGACGGGGCTGGTGGGCGTGGTGCGGGCCGAGTTCCTGCGCGCCCGCAACCTGGAATATGTGCGCGCGGCCAAGGCGCTGGGCGTGGGCAACCTGACGATCATGTTCCGCCACATGCTGCCCAACGCGATGGTGGCCACGCTGACCTTCATGCCCTTCATCGTGACCGGCACGATCGGGGGGCTGGCCAGCCTCGATTTCCTTGGCTTCGGGCTGCCGTCCTCGGCCCCGTCTCTGGGTGAGCTGACCCTGCAGGCCAAGCAAAACCTGCAGGCCCCGTGGCTGGCCTTCACCGCCTTTTTCACCTTTGCCATCATGCTGTCGCTGCTGGTCTTCATCTTCGAAGGCGTGCGTGACGCGTTCGACCCGCGAAAGACCTTCTCATGAGCTTGCTGGATGTGAAAAACCTCAGGGTCTCGTTCCGCCAGGACGGGCAGGTGACCACGGCGGTTCGGGGCGTGTCGTTCCATGTCGATCGCGGGGAAACCGTGGCGCTGGTGGGCGAATCCGGCTCGGGCAAATCGGTCACCGCGCTGTCTACCGTGTCGTTGCTGGGCGACAGCGCGATCGTCGAAGGGTCGGTCACCTATGACGGTCAAGAGATGATCGGCGCCTCGGAGCAGCGCCTGATGGAGGTGCGCGGCAATGACATCAGCTTCATCTTTCAGGAGCCGATGACCTCGCTGAACCCGCTGCACACGATCCAGAAGCAGATGGCGGAATCGCTGGCCCTGCACCAGGGTCTGACGGGCGACGCGGCGCGCGCCCGGATCGTCGAATTGTTGAACAAGGTCGGCATCCGCGACCCCGAGGAACGGCTGGACGCCTATCCCCATCAGCTGTCCGGCGGACAGCGGCAGCGGGTGATGATCGCCATGGCGCTGGCCAATCAGCCCGATATCCTGATCGCTGACGAGCCGACCACTGCGCTGGACGTGACCATTCAGGCGCAGATCCTCGAGCTGCTGGTCGAGCTGCAGAAATCGGAAAACATGGGGATGTTGTTCATCACCCATGATCTGGGCATCGTGCGGCGCATCGCCGACCGGGTCTGCGTGATGAAGGATGGCGAGATCGTCGAGACCGGCCCGGTGGCCGAGATCTTCGACAACCCTCAGCACCCCTATACCCGCAAGCTGCTGGCGGCCGAACCCAAAGGCATTCCCGATCCGATAGACCCCGCGGCCGAAGAAGTGGCCCGGACCGAGCATCTGAAGGTCTGGTTCCCGATCCAGCGCGGGTTCCTGAAACGCACGGTCGGCTATGTGAAGGCGGTGAACGACGCTACGCTCAGCGTGCGGGCAGGCGAGACCTTAGGGATCGTGGGCGAAAGCGGCTCGGGCAAGACCACGCTTGCGCTTGCGATCATGCGTCTGATCGCTTCCGAGGGCGGGATCACCTTCCGTGGGCAGGATGTGCGCCGCTGGTCCACGCGTGAACTGCGCCGCCTGCGGAAGGACATGCAGATCGTGTTCCAGGACCCGTTCGGCAGCCTCAGCCCGCGTATGACCTGCCAGCAGATCATCGCCGAGGGTCTGGCGATCCACAAGGTCGATCCGCACCGTGCCCCGCGCGAGTTGGTGGCCGAGGTGATGACCGAGGTGGGCCTGGACCCGGCGGCCATGGACCGCTACCCGCACGAATTCTCGGGCGGGCAACGCCAGCGCATCGCGATCGCCCGCGCCATGGTGCTGCGGCCCAAGCTGCTGGTGCTGGATGAACCCACCAGTGCGCTGGACATGACGGTGCAGGTGCAGATCGTCGAATTGCTGCGCGACCTGCAGAAGAAATACGGGTTGGCCTACCTGTTCATCAGCCACGACCTGAAGGTGGTGCGGGCGATGTCGCACAAGGTGATCGTCATGCGCAACGGAGACGTGGTTGAAATGGGCGCTGCCGAAGACCTGTTCGTCAACGCCCGTGATGACTATACCCGCGAACTGATCGCTGCGGCGGGTTAGGCGTTGGCCGCTTCGCGCGCCGCCGATTTCGGCACCGGGCCGCGCAGCTCTTCATAGTGGTCGAACTGCAGCTTGACCCAGCCGGTGCCGCGCGTGGCGCTGGCCAGCGTGCGGTGCAGTTCGTCCTCGGCCACGGCGGGCAGCTGGGCGTTGAAGATCTCCCAGCCCGGCGCGTTCGGGTTGCCCTCGAACCCCAGAACCTGCCCTTGAAGCGAGCTGATCGTGGGTACCAGATCGCCCACGAAGGCCGACGGAACGTGGATCTCGGCGTTCAGGATCGGCTGCAACACGACGGGTTTGGCCTGTGGCAAGGCCTCGCGCACGGCGTTCTTGCCTGCCGTCCGGAAGGCAAAATCGGAACTGTCCACGTTGTGATGCTTGCCGTCATGCAGGGTGACCTTCACATCCACCACCGGAAAGCCCTCGGGGCCCTGCGCCAACGCATCGACCGCGCCTTGTTCGACCGAAGGGATATAGTTCTTGGGCACCGCGCCGCCCTTGACCACCTCGTCGAATTGAAAACCTGATCCGCGCGGCAGCGGCGCGACCGAGATCACCACATCGGCGAACTGCCCCGCGCCGCCGGATTGCTTGCGGTGGCGGTGCCGGTGTTCGACCGTGGCGCGAATGGTCTCGCGATAGGCAGTCTCGACCGGAGAGGTCTCGATCTCGATTCCGAAATCCTCGGCCAGCTTGGCGACCACCCGCCGCATGTGCTGCGGCCCTTGGGAACCAAGAACGGCGTGGCCGCTCAGCTCGTCCTGTTCCAGCGTCAGGCCCGGGTCGATCTCGACCAGCCGGGACAGCGCGTTGGAGAGGCGCACGTCGTCGCGTTCATGGGCCGGCGACACCACCTGCCGATAGGCGACCGGATGAGCCGTGGCCCAATCCGGCAGCTGCGTGGAGCCGCTGCTGTCATAGATATTGCCGGGGTTGAGGTGATCGGATTTCACCGCCAGCCCGATCTCGCCGGCCTTCAGCCCGTCGATTTGGGTCTTTGCGTCCAGCGCGGTCAGGTTGCCAACGGTTTCGCCGCCCAGCGGGTCATGCGCCTTGATCCCGTCGCCCAGCCCCCGCAGGACGGTGATCTTGCCGATGTGCTTCTTGACGTCGGCAAACCCGGCGATGGCGCGGGCGGCCTCGGGCGCCGCGTCCCGGTCGGCGGCGATGTCGAATTCGGGCGCCTCGTGCCGCAGGGCCTTCATCAGGCGGGTCAGCCCGTTGCCATGGCTGGCCGCGCCCAGACAGGCCGGGATCAGCTGGTGGTTCTGCAACACCTGCGCGGCCAGGTCATAGATCTCGGCGCTTGGCGGCTGCTTGTCCTCGATCAGCTGCTCAAGCAGGTGATCGTCGAAATCCGACAGGGTTTCGAGCAGTTCGGTGCGGGCTTCGGCCTCGCGATCGGCCACCGATTGCGGCAGTTCGATCAGCGCCGAGGGCTGACCTTCCTGATATTTCCACGCGCGCTCCGAGATCAGGTCGACGGCGCCGACGATGGTTTCGCCTTCACGGATCGGCACCTGTCGCAGGGTGATGTGATGGCTGCAATAGGTCTGCAGCGCGGCGATGATGTCG
Organism: Ruegeria sp. BHSC026; assembly: GCF_059613065.1. Lineage (NCBI taxonomy): Bacteria > Pseudomonadati > Pseudomonadota > Alphaproteobacteria > Rhodobacterales > Roseobacteraceae > Ruegeria > Ruegeria sp. BHSC026. Next base: position 303,984 of record NZ_JBXWRV010000004.1, read on the forward strand.
CGGATGCGGCCGTTGGGGTTGTCCATCCGGTTGATGAACAGAAAGCAGGGAATGCCCGCCTCCTCGACCAGCCGCAGATAAGGGGCGCACAGAACCGCCGCGTCCGGGTCCGGCGGAACCGCTACCACGGCCGCGTCGGAAATGGCCATGGCGGGTCCGGCATAGGCCAGCGCATCGCCCCCGCCATCCACGTCGATCGCGCACCACGGTTCGTCCAGATAAGAAAAACCGTGCAGATGCACGGTTCCGGACAGGTCGAATGTGGTGGGCCGGCCATCAAGGCGACTGATGGCCTCGACCAGTGTTGTCTTGCCCGATTGGCTGGGGCCGAGGACGGTAAAAACGCGCATGGGTGCTGTCCCTTCGTCAAGTTGCAGAGTGGTTGCACGAAAGGAGCTGTCGAACGCGGATGCGCCGGCGAGTCTGTCTGAATGATGGCCTGCCTCGGCGTCGGGCGGCCTGCCGCCCGCCTTCCGAGTGTGGGGAAAACCCACCGCGCGCGTCAACCCCCCGCTTTTTTGCGTTGTGGCGACTGGCCGGCTTGCGGCCTGCCGCCTGTCGTCAGATCGCCGAGCTGTGGCCCGCCTTGCTCAGGTCATAGGCGTCGAAGGTCCGGGCGATCATCCGGGTCAGGGCGCGCGCTTCGGGCGGGATCAACAGCCCGTCATCGGTGATCTGCAACAACCCGTCGAAGGCGTCATTGGCGCGCTGGTACATCGCCGTCAGCTCGGCCGCCGAGATGTCGTGGTCGCGCAGGATCTCGGCCGTGTCGATGCGGAATTCGCACATCAGGGCCTCGATCAGGCGGGCGCGCAGGATGTCCTGACCCTTGAACAGATGCCCGCGCGAGGTCGAGAATTGGCCTTCGCGCACCGCGTTGGTATGGGCCGAAGTGGCCGGTGCGTTCTGCGCATAACCCTGTGGGAAGCGCGAGATCGAGCTGGCGCCGACGCCGATCAGAACCTCGGCCTGATCGTCGGTATAGCCCTGGAAGTTCCGCTTGAGCCGTCCGGCTTTCAGCGCGTGGGTCAGCCCATCATCCTTGGTGGCGAAATGGTCAATGCCGATTTCTTCGTAATTGTCCCACAGGAACAGACGGCGGGCGGTGTCGAACAGCTCAAGCCGCTGTTCCGGCGTCGGCAGGGCGTCGGACGGGATCAGCTGCTGGCGTTTCGCCATCCACGGTACATGCGCATAGCCATACAATGCCACCCTGTCGGGGCTTAGCGACAGCAGCTTTTGCACGCTTTCGGTCATCCGCGCCTTGGTCTGGTGCGGCAGTCCGTACAGGATGTCGGCGTTCAGGCTGGGCACACCGCGCTCGCGGATCATGTCGATCGCTTCGCGGGTGGTGTCATAGCTCTGGATGCGCCCGATCGTCTTCTGGATCTCGTCGTCGAAATCCTGAACCCCGATCGAGGCGCGGTTCATCCCGGCCTCGGCCAGCGCATCCAGACGGGCGGCATCCACCTCGTTGGGGTCGATCTCGACCGAGAATTCCGCGTTGGGTCCAAGTGGGACGATGCCCAGAATATGCGCGGCCAGTTCGCGCATCAGGTCGGGGTTCAGCAGCGTGGGCGTGCCCCCGCCCCAATGCAGGCGCGACAGGGTCACCCCGCTGGGCAGGCGCGCGGCCAGCAGGTCCAGTTCGGCCTTGAGGACATCGACATAGGCGATGACCGGGTTGTCGGTCTGGGTGCCCTGGGTGCGGCAGGCGCAGAACCAGCACAGCCGGCGGCAGAACGGCACATGAACATAGAGCGAGATCGAACTGCCCGGCCGGATGGCGGAAATCCAGTCGCTGAACATGTCGGGCCCCACGTCATTGCTGAAGTGGGGGGCGGTCGGATAGCTGGTATAACGCGGTACCTTCGCGTCAAATAGTCCAAGCTTTGCCAATTGAGGTTTTACTATCATGGCGACACCGGTATAGGCTCGGAAACCAGAAGACCTTGACCGAGATCAAGTGGACGCGCGCATGACCCTGACTACACTCGTTGACCATTCGAACTGCGAAGACTGTCCAATTCGTCACCGAGCGGTGTGCGCGCGCTGTGACGCGGACGAGTTGGTCGCGTTGGAAGAGATCAAGTATTATCGCAGCTTCGAGGCGGGGCAGACGATCATCTGGTCGGGCGACCAGATGAATTTCGTCGGCTCGGTGGTGTCTGGAATTGCATCGTTGACGCAAACCATGGAGGACGGGCGCACCCAGATGGTGGGCTTGCTGCTGCCCAGCGATTTCGTCGGCCGCCCGGGGCGCGAGTCGGCGCCTTATGACGTGGTGGCCACGACCGACGTGGTCATGTGCTGTTTCCGCAAGAAACCGTTCGAAGACTTGATGAACAGAACGCCGCATATCGCGCAGCGTCTGCTGCAGATGACGCTGGACGAACTCGACGCCGCGCGTGAATGGATGTTGGTCCTGGGCCGCAAGACCGCGCGCGAGAAGATCGCCAGCCTGCTGTCGATCATCGCCCGTCGGGACGCCTCGGTCAGCCAAAAGGGGCTTTCGGGACCGATCGTGTTCGATCTGCCGCTGACGCGCGAGGCGATGGCCGACTATCTGGGCCTGACGCTGGAAACGGTCAGCCGTCAGATATCGGCCCTGAAAAAGGACGAGGTGATCCTGCTGGAAGGCAAGCGCCACGTCACCGTGCCGGATATCGGGCGCCTGATGGAAGAAGCCGGCGACGACGCTGATGGCGGCTTTCTGGTCTGAGGGCATATCTGACAGCACAGTGCCCGGCGATCTTGATGCGTGACGCCAAGGCGCGTCCGTGCTCTAACTAAGGGCGCATCAACCCAAGTCAGGGAGCGGTCATGGAATTCAGCAGTATATTAGCGATGTTGTTCATCGGCGCGATTGCCGGGTGGCTGTCGGGCAAGATCATGTCCGGCCGCGGGTTTGGCCTGGTCGGCAACATCATCGTCGGTGTCGTCGGGGCGTTTCTGGCGGGGACGATCTTTCCGGCGCTTGGATTTTCCGTAGGCGGCGGGATTTTCTCGTCGATCTTCTTCGCCACGATCGGGGCGGTGATCCTTTTGTTCCTGATCGGGCTGGTCAAGAAGGTCTGAGCCAGTGGGCCGCCCCAACCCGAGGCGGCCGACCCTGTTTCCCGTCAATGCGCCATGAAAACCGGCACGGCGGATTTTTCCAGCATGTTCCGCGTGGCGCCGCCCAGAATGGCCTCGCGGAAGCGGGAATGTCCGTAGGCCCCCATTACGATCATGTCGGCCGCGGTGTCCTCGGCATGGCGGTTCAGAATGTCCGACACGCGGGTCATCGTCTTGCTGAGCACGTCGATTTCGCATCTCACCCCGTGCCGGGCCAGCATTTGCGACAACAGCCCGCCCGGGTCCGACCGATCAGGGCCGTGGGTCGGCGGATCGATCACGACGATCCGGGTCAGATCCGCCGCCATCAGGAACGGCAGGGCGAACCGGATAGCGCGCATCGCCTCGACACTTTCGTTCCACCCGATCAGAACGGTGCGCGGCCGAGACACGATTTCCGCGTTATCCGGCACCACCAGAACCGGGGCGTGGCCGTCGAACATCGCGGCCTCGATGATGGGCTCGGCCTCGGCGCCCCGGCCTTCGCCATAGGGTTGCGGCAGCACCACCAGATCCGAGAATCGGGCCCTGTGGGCGACATGCCGGCCCAGATCTGCGATCTGCGCGACGCCGCTTTCGGCCGACCAGCGCACGCCGGACTTGCCCAGGAATTCTTCGGCGAATTTCAGGTTCTCCTCAGCCTCGGCATTGGCCCGGTTCAGGGTTTCCTGCAAGATCAGCGCATTGGCCCCGGCATAGTAGTATCCGGTCTGGCTGCGATCGACGCCCAGACACAGCGCTTCGGCATGGGCATCCTGAGCTTCGGCCAAAGCAGCCATCTGCTCCAGCGCCTTTTTTGCGAATTTTGTTTCCGTCACGACTGAGAGAAGCGATTTGTAAGCCATCTTGACCTCATTGTTCCATTGCTCGGTGCGGCGGTTTCGAGCAGGTCATTCATTTGGTTATGCGTGTCACAGTTTTCACTCTATTGTCTTGATACAGATCAAAGCAGTAGGGCCCGCGGTTGGCCGATACAGCAGGCAGTCAAAAAAGCCGCGCGCGGCAAGAGAATCGCGTGCGGCATGGCAAAGGGACGCAATATGTCGAATTACATCAAGCTGATCGCGCTTGGCCTGGTCACGCTGTTCGCAGCGATCGGGGCCAACTATGCGCGGGATTTGGCGTATCAGGTGCATGCGATACTGGTGATGCTGATCGCCGGTGGCCTGTTCATCTGGACGCTTCGCAACACCGACGAGCCCGACATTCTTGTCGATCGCTCGGGGGAATACATGGACGGCGTGATCCGCTATGGCGTGATCGCAACCGCCTTTTGGGGCGTCGTCGGATTCCTCGCGGGTACGTTCATCGCATTTCAACTGGCTTTCCCGGTGCTCAATTTCGAATGGGCCCAAGGATACCTGAACTTTGGCCGTCTGCGTCCGCTGCACACCTCGGCCGTGATCTTCGCCTTTGGCGGCAACGCGCTGATCGCCACGTCCTTCTACGTGGTGCAACGCACCAGCGCGGCACGTCTATGGGGCGGAAACCTCGCCTGGTTCGTGTTCTGGGGCTATCAGCTGTTCATCGTGCTGGCCGCGACCGGCTATGTGCTGGGCGGCACCCAGTCCAAGGAATATGCCGAGCCGGAATGGTATGTCGATCTGTGGTTGACCATCGTCTGGGTGGCCTATCTGGCCGTGTTCCTGGGCACGATCGTGAAACGGAAAGAGCCGCATATCTACGTGGCCAACTGGTTCTATCTGTCCTTCATCGTGACCGTCGCGATGCTGCACCTGGTCAACAACATGACCCTGCCGGTCAGCATCTGGGGCTCGAAATCCGTGATCGTCTGGTCGGGCGTGCAGGATGCGATGATCCAGTGGTGGTACGGCCACAACGCCGTGGGCTTCTTCCTGACCGCAGGCTTTCTGGGCATGATGTACTATTTCATCCCGAAACAGGCCGAACGCCCGGTCTTCAGCTATAAGCTGTCGATCATCCACTTCTGGGCGCTGATCTTCATCTATATCTGGGCCGGTCCTCACCACCTGCACTACACCGCGCTGCCTGACTGGGCCTCGACGCTGGGCATGGTGTTCTCGGTCGTGCTGTGGATGCCTTCGTGGGGTGGCATGATCAACGGTCTGATGACGCTCTCGGGCGCATGGGACAAGCTGCGCACCGACCCGGTCATCCGCATGATGGTCATCTCGGTCGGTTTCTACGGCATGTCCACCTTCGAAGGCCCGATGATGTCGATCCGTGCGGTAAACTCGCTGTCGCACTACACCGACTGGACCATCGGCCACGTGCACTCGGGTGCGCTGGGCTGGAACGGCATGATCACCTTTGGTGCGCTGTACTTCCTGGTGCCGGTTCTTTGGAAACGTGAGCGCCTGTACTCGCTGCAGATGGTCAGCTGGCACTTCTGGCTCGCCACCATCGGCATCGTGCTCTACGCCGCGTCGATGTGGGTGACCGGCATCATGGAAGGCCTGATGTGGCGTGAAGTGGATGCCAACGGCTTCCTGGTGAACTCGTTCGCCGACACTGTGGCGGCCAAGTTCCCAATGTACGTGGTGCGTGCCTTGGGCGGCGTGCTGTACGTCGCGGGTGCAGTGATCATGTGCTACAACCTGTGGATGACCGTCCGGAAGGCGCCGGCCAAAGAGGCCAGCCTGACCGTCGCGGTCCCGGCTGAATAAGGAGGGCCGGAGCAATGGCAATTCTTGACAAACACAAGATCCTCGAGACCAACGCGTCCCTCCTGCTGATCTTCAGCTTCCTGGTCGTGACCATCGGTGGCATCGTGCAGATCACGCCCCTGTTCTACCTTGAGAACACCATCGAGAAGGTGGAGGGCATGCGCCCCTACACCCCTCTCGAAATGGCGGGACGGGAAATCTACCTCCGCGAAGGCTGCTATGTCTGCCACAGCCAGATGATCCGCCCGATGCGGGACGAGGTCGAACGCTATGGCCACTACTCGCTGGCGGCCGAGTCGATGTACGACCACCCGTTCCAGTGGGGCTCCAAGCGCACCGGGCCGGACCTGGCCCGCGTCGGCGGCCGCTACTCGGACGAATGGCACGTGGACCATCTGCGTGATCCGCAATCGGTGGTGCCGGAATCGGTGATGCCGAAGTACGGCTTCCTCGAACGGCGCAAGCTGGACGGAAAGTATATCGGCGACATCATGGCGGCGAACGCCGCGGTCGGAACGCCCTATACCGACGAGATGCTGGAGAACGCGGAGGCGGATTTCCGCGCTCAGGCCGATCCCGACAGCGACTATGACGGTCTGCTGGAGCGCTATGGCGACAAGGTGAACGTGCGCAACTTTGACGGCCAGCCCGAGCTGACTGAAGCGGATGCGCTGATCGCCTATCTGCAGATGCTGGGGACGCTGGTCGATTTCTCGACCTTCACCCCGGACGCGAACCGGTAAGGGGGCTGTCATGGAGCAATACACGATCCTTCGGCAATTCGCCGACAGTTGGATGCTGCTGGCCCTCTTCGCCTTCTTCATCGGCGTGGTGATCTGGGTGTTTCGGCCCGGTGCCAGCAAGCAATACGAGGATACTGCCGGCATACCGTTTCGGCATGAAGACAAACCCGCCACATCCGAGGAGGCGCGGAAATGAGCAAAGCACCCGAAAAGAAGCCGGGCGATCCCGGTACGACCGGCCACGAATGGGACGGCATCGAAGAGTTCAACAACCCGCTTCCGCGCTGGTGGCTGTGGACCTTCTACGTCACGATCTTCTGGGGCGTCATCTACACGATCCTCTATCCGGCTTGGCCGCTGGTGAACCACGCGACGGCCGGTGTTCTGGGATGGTCGTCGCGCGCCAACGTGGATGCGGAAATCGCCGCGGTGGAGGAGGCGAATGCACCGATCACCGCACGCCTTGAGCAGGCCGAACTGATCGACATCGCTGCCGATCCCGACCTCAGCAGTTTCGCGGTATCCTCTGGCGCGGCGGTGTTCCGGACTTGGTGCGCTCAGTGCCACGGTTCGGGCGCGGCGGGCGCCGTCGGTTATCCGAACCTCCTGGACGACTCGTGGCTCTGGGGTGGAGATCTGGAATCGATCTATCACACCGTCGCCGCCGGCATCCGCAACGAGGAATATGACGAGGCGCGCTATTCCGAGATGCCCGCCTTCGGTCGCGACGAGCTGTTGACGACCGAGGAGATCTCGCAAGTCGTCAACTATGTCATGTCGCTTTCCGGAGAGCCGAACGATCCCGCGCTGGTCGAGGCCGGATCCGTCGTCTATGCCGACAACTGCGCCTCCTGCCACGGCGAAAACGCCGAAGGCGACCGCGACCAGGGCGCGCCGAACCTAGCGGACGCGATCTGGCTCTATGGCGGCGACTACGACACCCTGACCGACACCGTGACCAACAGCCGCTTCGGCGTCATGCCCGGTTGGCAAAACCGTCTCAGCGAAGCGCAGATTCGCGCGGTTTCGCTCTACGTCCACCAATTGGGTGGCGGTCAGTAGACACAAGAAAACCTTCGGGCGGTTCGCCGCCCGAAGGCCTAGGTGCCGGCTGTTCCATCTGTTCGCGCGTTTCCTGAACAGCCGGCACCATTTTTCCAAACCTAGTGCGTGTCGCGGCGCCGGTCCAGAATTTGGCGCGGCAGTTGCGCGCATCGCCCCGGCTGCCTGCGGCATTTCGTCGATGATGATACACGACCGGTTGGCGCCTATTTTGAGACATGCCAGATCCGGCGCGTTTATGACTCTGCCCGGCAGTAAGGTTTCGCCGAAACGGCGGCAATGCGATAGTGTCGGGTTCAGGTGTGACAAAAGATGTCTGTACGATGCGCTTTTGACCCATGTCAAAGTTAACGCGTTCATGATCTGGAACAAGTCGCCAGAAAACAGCCTGATCCGGAGCCAGCCCGTGAGCGATTCCAATCCCGCCCCCAGCCTTTATGCCGCCCGAGAGCCGATCTTTCCCAGACGCGTGTCAGGAAAGTTCCGCGACCTCAAATGGATCATCATGGCAGTCACGCTCGGCATTTATTATGTGACGCCGTGGATCCGCTGGGACCGTGGCCCCAGCCTGCCGGACCAAGCGGTACTTTTGGACCTGGCGAACCGGCGGTTCTATTTCTTCTGGATCGAGATCTGGCCGCACGAATTCTATTTCGTCGCGGGTCTGCTCATCATGGCTGGTCTCGGGCTGTTTCTGTTCACCTCGGCGCTTGGGCGCGTGTGGTGCGGCTATGCCTGCCCGCAAACGGTCTGGACCGATCTGTTCATCCTGGTCGAGCGCTGGATCGAGGGCGACCGCAACGCCCGCCTGCGTCTGCACAGGCAGAAAAAGCTGGACTTCCACAAGGCGCGGCTGCGCCTGTCGAAATGGACGGCCTGGTTTCTGATCGGTCTGGCCACGGGTGGGGCTTGGGTTTTCTATTTTGCCGATGCGCCGACGCTGGCGCGCGATCTGATCACTGGCAATGCCCACCCGATCGCCTATACAACGATGCTGATCCTGACCGGCACGACCTTTTTCTTCGGTGGATTCGCACGCGAACAGATCTGCATCTATGCCTGCCCCTGGCCGCGCATCCAGGCAGCGATGATGGACGAGGACACGCTGGTCGTGGGCTATCGCGAGTGGCGGGGTGAACCCCGCGGCAAGGGCAAGAACCGCGAAGGCCTGGGCGACTGCATCGACTGTTATGCCTGCGTCAACGTCTGCCCGATGGGGATCGACATCCGCGACGGGCAGCAGCTGGAATGCATCACCTGCGCCCTGTGCATCGATGCCTGCGACGAAGTGATGGAAAAGGTCGGCAAGCCACGCGGCCTGATCGACTACATGGCGCTCAGCGACGAGCAGCGCGAACGCGCAGGGCATCCGCCCAAGAGCATCTGGAAGCATATCTTCCGTCCGCGCACGATCCTGTATTCGTCGCTGTGGTCGGCGGTGGGGGTTGCCCTGCTGTTCGCCCTGTTCATCCGTTCGGACATCGACCTGACGGTGGCGCCGGTGCGCAACCCGACCTTCGTGACCATGTCCGACGGCTCAATCCGCAATACCTATGACGTGCGGCTGCGCAACAAGCACGGCGAGGACCGGTTGTTCAAGCTGTCGCTGGTGGGCGATCCCGCGATGAAGCTGCAGATCGAAGGTACGCCGCTGGATACCGTGAACGTCCCGGCCGATACCGCGCATTTGACGCGCGTGTATATTGTCGCCGACAAGGATTCGGCTCCGGCGGCGGCGGACACGACACCAGTCCGCATCTGGGTCGAGGATTTGGCCAGCGGCGAGCGGGCCTACAAGGACACCACTTTCAATGGGCGGGGGAACTGAGACATGAGCGAACGGCAATTCACCGGCAAACATGCTCTGGCCGTATTCGTGGGGGCGTTTGGCGTCATCATCGCGGTCAACCTCGTTCTGGCCTACAGCGCGGTCAAGACGTTCCCGGGACTCGAGGTCAAGAACTCGTACGTGGCCAGCCAGGAGTTCAACGAACGTCTGCGCGAACAGCAGGCGCTGGGTTGGGACGCCACGGCTGAGACCAAGGGCGGGCTGTTGATCCTCCGCATCACCGACGCGCAGGGCGATCCGGTGCGCGTGGCCGAATTGCAGGCCGTCGTGGGGCGTGCCACCCATGTGCGCGACGATTTCACGCCGGATTTCACCTTTGACGGTGTGGCCTATTCCGCCCCGGCGACTCTGGCCACGGGCAATTGGAACATCCGGCTGGTGGCGCGTGACAATGACGGAGCCGAGTTTTCCCGCCGCATTCCGCTGTATGTGAAGGGGTAATCCGATGAGCGGGCAGATCACGCCGACTGCTGCAGCCTGTCCCGGGTGCATTGCCGCCCCGGCTGATGCGGCCCGTCCGGTTCCGCCGGATGCACAGATCGCGTTGTCGCTGCCCGGCATTCACTGCTCAGCCTGTATGGCGAATGTCGAGCAGGCCCTGAACGCCGTGCCCGGCGTGCAGGACGCGCGCGTGAACCTGACGCTGAAGCGGGCGCTGATCAAGGCCGCACCGAATCTGCGTGCCGCCGATCTGATCCCGGTGCTCGAACGGGTTGGATACGAGGCGCACGAGTTGGACGCCGGCGCGCTGTCCGCCACCCAGACCGACAAGGCCGGGCGAGATCTGCTGATGCGGTTGGCGGTTGCCGGCTTTGCCTCGATGAACGTGATGTTGCTGTCGGTGTCGGTCTGGTCCGGGGCCACGGACGCGACACGCGACATGTTCCACTGGATCTCGGCGGCGATCACACTGCCGGCGATCGCCTTCTCGGCCCAGCCCTTTTTCGAAAACGCCTGGAGCGCGCTGCGCGTGCGCCGCCTGAACATGGACGTGCCGATCGTGCTGGCAATCCTGCTGGCGCTGGTCACTTCGCTGTGGGAAACCGCGCTGAGCGGTAAGCATGCCTATTTCGATGCGGCGCTGACGCTCACCTTCTTTCTGCTGGCGGGGCGGTATCTGGATTACCGCACCCGTGCCGCCGCCCGCTCGGCGGCCGAGGAATTGACGGCGCTCGAGGTCCCCCGCGCCATTCGCCTGCGCAACGGGGCCGAGGAGGAGGTCGCCGTCGCGGCGCTGAAGGTGGGCGACCTGATACTGGTGCGCCCCGGCGCCCGCATGCCCGTGGACGGCCAGATCGTGTCGGGCCGGTCCGAGCTGGACCGGTCGTTGCTGACCGGCGAGACGCTGCCGGTATTCGCGCAACCCGGCACGCAGGTCAGCGCCGGCGAGGTGAACCTGACCGGCCCGTTGACCATCCGCGCCACGGCGGTGGGCGAGGACACCTCGCTGCACCGGATGGCCGATCTGGTGGCCATCGCCGAATCCGGGCGGTCGCGCTATACCTCGCTGGCTGACAAGGCGGCCAAGCTTTACGCGCCCGGCGTGCATATTCTGTCGGCGCTCAGCTTCGTGGGCTGGTACCTCTATTCCGGCGATATCCGTACGGCGCTCAACATCGCCGCCGCAGTGCTGATCATCACCTGTCCCTGTGCGCTGGGGCTGGCGGTTCCGGCGGTGACGACGGCGGCATCAGGGCGCCTGTTCCGCAAGGGGATGCTGATCAAGCACGCCACGGCGCTGGAACGTCTGGCCGAGGTCGACACGGTCGTGTTCGACAAAACCGGCACTCTGACCGCAGGTACGCCGGATCTGGTGAACCTGCCTGAAATCGCCCGGAACGATTTGGCCATTGCGTTGGCGCTGGCCGAGGCGTCGGCGCACCCCTTGTCGGTTGCCTTGGCGCGCGCGGCGCGGGATGCGGGGATCACCCCGGCGGATATCTCCGAGATCGCCGAGGTTCCGGGTTTTGGCGCCGAGGGTCAGCATGCCGGACAACGGGTGCGTTTGGGCCGGGCAGAATGGGTGGGTGCACCGGACAGCGCTGAGACCACGGCGTGGCTGGCGGTGGGGGGCCGCGCGCCCGTTGCCTTCCGGTTTGTCGACAGTCTGCGCCCCGGAGCGGCCGAGGCAGTGCGCGCCCTGCGCGACGGCGGCAAGAATGTCATCCTGATCTCGGGCGATACGTCGAGTGCCGTGCAGGCTTTGGCCGAGAAGCTGGGTATCGAGAGCTGGATCGCCCGGGCCCTGCCGCAGGACAAGGCGGCCCACATCCAGAAGCTGACTGATCAGGGCCATCGCGTTCTGATGGTGGGTGACGGGCTGAATGACACGGCGGCGCTGGCGGCGGCGCATGTGTCGATCTCGCCAGCCTCGGCACTGGACGCGGCGCGTGTGGCCTCGGATATCGTGCTGCTGGGCACCGATCTGTCGCCGATCGCCGATGCCTGTCGGACTGCTGAAAAGGCAACGAAGCGGATTCGCGAAAACTTCCGGATCGCGACCATCTACAACGTGATCGCCGTGCCGCTGGCGGTGGCCGGCCTGGCAACGCCCCTGATCGCGGCCTTGGCGATGTCGACCTCGTCGATTACCGTATCCCTGAACGCCCTGCGCCTGAGGTGACCTGAATGGAAGTGCTGGCTTATCTGATTCCGATTTCCTTGTTTCTGGGCGGCGTTGGCCTTGTGGCCTTCATCTATACCGTGCGCACCAACCAGTATGATGACCCCGAGGGCGACGCCCGCCGCATCCTGAGCAACCAGTGGGATGATCACCCCAAGCCGTGACGGTCCCGTCGGCGGCCCTTGAAATTGCCGCAATGCCCGGCTATGTCCGGCCCATTCGCTAGCAGAGAGATCATGCCTCATGGCCACCACAAACCCCATCCAGTTCATTCAGCAAGTCCGTGCCGAAGTCTCGAAGGTCGTCTGGCCGACCCGGCGCGAGGTGCTGCTGACCACGGTCATGGTGTTCATCATGGCGGCGCTGACCGCGGTGTTCTTCGCGCTGGTCGATCTGGGCATCCGCGGCGGGCTGCAACTGATCCTGGGTGCGTTCAACTAGGTCTGACCACGCGGGTGGGGCCGCGCAGGAGATCCCGTCATAACGCCCTCTTGGCGCACTGCCCTCTTGCACAGCGTGCGATGTCGGTTTAGGTGACGCGGTACCTTACGGGATGGGCGTGCGGCGATTCGGGCTGCGCGCCGCTTTTTATTCCGGATCACGCGGCGGGGCCGCGACAGAATTTCAATTCCGGTGCGCCCTTTGACGCGGCGCGCCAAAGGCAAACAAGGACGGCAGGTTCATGGCGAAACGGTGGTACTCGGTCAGCGTTCTTTCGAATTTCGAAAAGAAGATCGCAGAGCAGATCCGCACGGCTGTGGCCGAACAGGGCCTTGAGGACGAGATCGACGAGGTTCTGGTTCCCACCGAAGAGGTGATCGAGGTGCGCCGCGGCAAGAAGGTCACGACCGAGCGCCGCTTCATGCCCGGTTACGTTCTGGTCCACATGGAAATGTCGGACAAGGGCTATCACCTGATCAACTCGATCAACCGGGTCACGGGTTTTCTGGGCCCGCAGGGCCGCCCGATGCCGATGCGCGACGCCGAGGTGAACCAGATCCTCAACCGCGTGCAGGAAGGCGAAGAAGCGCCGCGCACCCTCATCAGCTTCGAGGTGGGCGAGAAGGTCAAGGTCAACGACGGCCCGTTCGAGGATTTCGACGGCATGGTCGAAGGCGTGGACGAAGAGAACCAGAAGCTGAAGGTTTCGGTCTCGATCTTCGGTCGCGAAACCCCGGTCGAGCTGGACTTTACCCAGGTGACCAAGCAGGGCTGAAGGCTCTTCCATCATTTTATGCGCGCCGCGATGTCACACGCATCGCGGCGTTTTTCATTTCGTGTGCAACGAGTCGGGGCGGGGCTTGTCTGCGCCCAAGTATCGACACATTTTTCTTGGATTTTTTCCAGCAGGGCAACAATCGAGGAACAGCTGAAAAATGACAGCTTTTGCGCAGGATGTAGAGGCCATCAAAGGCAAGGAGACGGTCAATGTTTCCAATCAACTTGTAGAA